>DASWHO010000220.1:0-2430 GCA_036398155.1 Acidobacteriota bacterium | reverse complement strand
GTCGCTCGAGCGCGCGCGGGCGCTGCTGATCGCGCTCGCCGAGCCGCGGCCGCGCGAGCCCACGCTGCGCTTCGCGCTGGCCGAGATCGAGCTGCTCCGCGGCGAGCGCGCGGCGGCCGAGCGCTGGATCGAGCGCGGCGCCGAGCTGCTGCGGGCGCGGCGCGATCGCAGGCACCGCGGCGTCGCGCTGCAGCATGCGCGCTCATTCGACGGACAGGCGGGCTACGGTAGCGCGTGGGGTGAGCGGGCGCTGCTGCGCCTGGCGCAAACCGGCGCCGATTCGGTGGCGCTGACCCCGTACACCTTGGTCGACAGCGACACGACCCCGCTGATCGATGCCGATAGCATGGACCCGGAAGGCGAAACCGACCCGCGCCTGATCGCCGCGATGCGGTCGGCGCGGCGCATGGGCCTCCGGGTGATGCTCAAGCCGCACCTGGAGCTGCGCGCGCCCGACGATCAGCACTGGCGCGGCTCGATCCGGATGCGCAGCGAAGCCGATTGGAGGCGCTGGTTCCGCAACCTGACCGCCTACCTGCTGCGTTACGCGCGGATCGCGGCCGCCGAGCAAGCCGAGCTGTACTGCCTCGGCATCGAGCTCAAGATCACCGCGCTCGAGCGCGAAGCGGACTGGAGAGGCGTGATCGCCGCGGTGCGCGAGGTCTATTCCGGAGAGCTCACTTACGGCGCCAACTGGTGGGAAGAGTACGAAGCGATCCGATTCTGGGACGCGCTCGACTCGATCGGCGTCCAGGCGTTCTTTCCGATGGGCGAGCGGCGCGACGCCGAACCGCCGTCGCTTGCTGAGCTCGAGCAGCGCATGGCTCGGCACGCCGCGGCGATCGCCGCGGTCGCGCGGCGCTACAAAAAACCGGTGCTGCTGACCGAGATCGGCCTCAAGAGCAGCGCCGACGCCGCGGCCGATGCTTGGAAGTGGACCTCGGAGGCGCCGGTCGACCTGCGGCTGCAGGCCGATTTCTATCGCGCGATGTTCCGAACCTACTGGGGCCAGCCGTGGCTGGACGGCCTCTACATCTGGCGCTGGGAGACCGATCCGGGGTTCGGCGGGCCGCACAATCGCGATTTCACCCCGCAGAACAAACCGGCCGAATGGGTGATGCGGCGCTTCTTCGCCGGGCCGCGCGCGATCGCCGCCCTCGAACCACCTTGGCCCGCAGAGCGGGTGCCGCTCGGCCCAGAATCCAATGTACCCTAAGGGGCGAGCAATCCCGATGGCGCGCTGAAGCCGATGAAAAAAACCAGGCCGCATCGAGCCCAGCCCGGCACCACGCCGGGCATCGAGTCCATGGACGATTTGGGTGAGCCGCCTGCGCCCGGAACGGTTCACGTCCAATGCATCGACTACGGGCCGGACCAGACCCGGACTCAGGCGGTGACCGATCTGGGGGCCTTTCTGCGCCTGCCGCGCCCGGACCGGTGCCCGGTGCGCTGGCTCAACGTGGACGGATTGCACCCTTATGTCGTCAACCAGCTGCGCCAGAGCTTCGGCTTTCACACCTTGGCCGCCGAAGACGTGCTGCGGCTGCCGCAGCGCCCCAAGTTGGAGACCTACGAGGATCATCTGTTCGTCGTCGCGCGCATGCCGTCTTTGCGCGACGGCCAGCTCTGCACCGAGCAGGTCAGCTTCTTTCTGTTTCGCGACTGCCTGGTCACCTTCCAGGAAACCGCCGGCGACATCTGGGATCCGATTCGCGAGCGTCTTCGAAAGTCCGGATCGCGCCTGCGGCGGTTGGGCGCCTCCTACCTACTCTACGCCCTGCTCGACGCCACCATCGACCACGCCTTCCCGATCCTGGAAGCGTTCGGTGATCAGCTCGAAGGTTTGGAGGAGGAGGTTGCGGAGCACCCGACCACCAAGCTGCAGCGGCAGCTGCACCGCCTCAAGCGAGACCTGGCCAGACTGAGGCGTTTCGTCTGGCCGATGCGGGAGGTGACCAACCAGCTGTGCCGTGAAGAAACCGCGGCCATCGCGCCGGAAGTGCGGACCTACTTCCGCGACGTCTACGATCATACGGTGCAGGTGATGGACATGGTGGAGAGCTGCCGCGACACCGCGAGCAGTCTCACCGATCTCTACATGTCGGCGGTCTCCAATCGGATGAACGAAGTCATGAAGGTGCTCACCATCATGGCGAGTTTCTTCATACCGATCACGTTCGTCGCCGGCGTCTACGGGATGAACTTCGAAGTCCTGCCCGAGCTGCGCTGGAAGTACAGCTACGCCGGGTTCTGGCTCATCTGCCTCTCGATCAGCGCCAGCCTGGCCTGGTTCTTCATCCGCAAAGGCTGGATCGGCCGCAAGTAACCGTCCGACAAACGGTGGGGTTGCCCGCAACCTCGGGAGTGGTGAAGCCCCTTAACTACAAAGTCTCGGAGTTGAGATAAGTTGAGCGTGCGGCAACAGAAATG
>DASWHO010000219.1:0-2427 GCA_036398155.1 Acidobacteriota bacterium | reverse complement strand
GTCGCTCGAGCGCGCGCGGGCGCTGCTGATCGCGCTCGCCGAGCCGCGGCCGCGCGAGCCCACGCTGCGCTTCGCGCTGGCCGAGATCGAGCTGCTCCGCGGCGAGCGCGCGGCGGCCGAGCGCTGGATCGAGCGCGGCGCTGAGCTGCTGCGGGCGCGGCGCGACCGCAAGCACCGCGGCGTCGCGCTGCAGCATGCGCGCTGGTTCGACGGACAGGCGGGCTACGGCAGCGTGGAGGGCGAGCGCGCGCTGCTGCGCCTGGCGATGACCGGCGCCGATTCGGTGGCGCTGACGCCGTACACCTTGGTCGACAGCGACACGACCCCGCTGATCGACGCCGAGAGCATGGACCCGGAAGGCGAAACCGACCCGCGCCTGATCGCCGCGATGCGCTCGGCGCGGCGCATGGGCCTCCGGGTGATGCTCAAGCCGCACCTGGAGCTGCGCGCGCCCGACGATCAGCACTGGCGCGGCTCGATCCGGATGCGCAGCGAAGCCGATTGGCGGCGCTGGTTCCGCAACCTGACCGCCTACTTGCTGCGCTACGCGCGGATCGCGGCCGCCGAGCAGGCCGAGCTGTACTGCCTCGGCATCGAGCTCAAGATCACCGCGCTCGAGCGCGAAGCGGACTGGCGGCGCGTGATCGCCGCGGTGCGCGAGGTCTATTCCGGCGAGCTGATCTACGGCGCCAACTGGTGGGAAGAGTACGAAGCGATCCGATTCTGGGACGCGCTCGACGCGATCGGAGTCCAGGCGTTCTTTCCGATGGGCGAGCGCCGCGATACCGAGCCGCCCTCGCTCGCCGAGCTCGAGCAGCGCATGGCGCGACCGGCAGCGGCGATCGGCGCTGTCGCGCGGCGCTTTCGCAAGCCGGTGCTGCTGACCGAGATCGGCCTCAAGAGCAGCTCCGATGCGGCGGCCGATGCCTGGAAGTGGACTTCGGAAGCGCCGGTCGATCTACGGCTGCAGGCCGATTTCTACCGCGCGATGTTCCGCACCTACTGGAACCGGCCGTGGCTCGAGGGCCTCTACATCTGGCGCTGGGAGACCGATCCGGGCTTCGGCGGTCCGGACAATCGTGACTTCACGCCCCAGAACAAGCCGGCCGAGTGGGTGATGCGGCGCTTCTTCGTCGGGCCGCGCTCGTTGGCCGCCATCGATCCTCCCTGGCCAGCGAAGCGGCTGCCGCCCGAACCCGAATCCAATGTACCCTAAAGCCGGGGACGCCCAGCCAACCCGAAGCCGATGAAAAAGTCCAAACCGCGGCGAGCGCAGCCCGGCACGATGCCGGGCATCGAGTCGCTGGCCGATGTGGGCGAACCGCCGGCGCCCGGGACGGTTCACATCCAATGCGCCGACTTTGGGCCGGATCAGGCCCAGATCCAACCGGTGACCGATCTCGAAGCCTTTCTGCGGCGGCCACGCCCGGACGGCTGCCAGGTGCGCTGGATCAACGTGGACGGTTTACATCCTTACGTCGTGAACCAGCTGCGCCAGGTCTTCGGCTTCCACACCTTGGCCGCCGAGGACGTGCTGCGGCAGCCGCAGCGCCCCAAGTTGGAGACCTCCGACGATCACCTCTTCATCGTCGCGCGCATGCCGTCGCTGCGGGACGGCCAGCTCTGCACCGAGCAAGTCAGCTTTTTTCTGTACCGCGACAGCCTGCTCACGTTTCAGGAGACCACCGGCGACGTTTGGAACCCGATCCGCGAGCGGCTGCAGAAGTCCGCATCGCGCCTGCGCCGGCTCGGCGCCTCGTATCTGCTCTACGCCCTGCTCGACGCCACTATCGACCACGCCTTCCCGATCCTGGAGGACTTCGGCGATCGGCTCGAAGGCATGGAGCAGGAGGTCGCCGAGCACCCGACGACCCAGCTGCAGCGGCAGCTGCACGGCATCAAACGGGACTTGGCCCGCTTGCGGCGCTTCATCTGGCCGATGCGCGAGGTGACCAATCAGCTCTACCGCGAAGAAACCGCGACGATCGCACCGGAAGTGCGAACCTATCTCCGCGATGTTTACGATCACACCGTGCAGGTAATGGACATGGTGGAGGGCTGCCGCGACACCGCCAGCAGTCTCACCGATCTCTACATGTCGGCGGTCTCCAATCGGATGAACGAAGTCATGAAGGTGCTCACCATCATGGCGAGCTTCTTCATCCCGATCACGTTCGTCGCCGGCGTCTACGGCATGAACTTCGAAGTCCTGCCCGAGCTGCGCTGGAAGTACAGCTACGCCGGGTTCTGGCTCATCTGCCTCTCGGTCAGCGCCAGCCTGGCGTTGTTCTTCATCCGCAAAGGCTGGATCGGCCGCAAGTAACCGTCCGACAAACGGTGGGGTTGCCCGCAACCTCGGGAGTGGTGAAGCCCCTTAACTACAAAGTCTCGGAGTTGAGATAAGTTGAGCGTGCGGCAACAGAAATG
>DASWHO010000218.1:0-19579 GCA_036398155.1 Acidobacteriota bacterium | reverse complement strand
GAGCGAGGGGTTCCACCCCTCGCGCTCCCCGCGGGCGCCTCGCGCCCGATGCTCACGGGTGGCGCCGTGCCACTCATGCGCAACGACAACAAAGTTCTCGTTTCAGTGTGCATAACGGCCTAAGCGACGACCCGTTTCCGAATCGGGTGGCATGGGCGGCCGAAGGGCGCCCATGGACGAGATTTGCACTCAGGTCAGGTCGTCCATGGGCTTGCTGCGCACGCCCATGCACCCCTGCGCGCCTCGGCAGCCGACCCGCTACCCGATCCCTGCAGGCAGCCTGGCGCCTGTGCCCCGCAACGGGTATAGAATTCTCGTTTTGAAGGCCTAACTGCCTATGTCCGAGCCGCTGCTCGCGATTTGCGATCTCAAGGTCGTTTTCCCCGATCCCGCCGGCCGCGCGCTGCCGGTCGCCGGCGTGTCGCTGGAGCTCGCGCCCGGCGAGGTCCTGGGTCTGGTCGGCGAGAGCGGCTGCGGCAAGAGCCTGACCGCGCTGGCGATCCTCAAGCTGATCGATCCGCCCGGCGCGATCGCCCACGGCGAGGTCCGCTTCGGCGGCCGCAACCTGCTCGCGCTTTCCGAGCGCGAGCTGGCCAAGATCCGCGGCGATCGGATCGCGATGGTCTTCCAGGAACCGGACCGCGCGCTCAACCCGGTGATGACGATCGGCGCCCACCTGGCCGAGCCGTTCAAGATCCACCGCCGCTGGAGCCGGCGCGAGATCCGCCGGCGCTCGCTGGAGCTGCTCGAGGAGGTGGCGGTGCCCGACGCCGAGCGGCGGCTGCGCGAGTTTCCCCACCAGCTCAGCGGCGGGCTCAAGCAGCGGGTCCTGATCGCGATGGCGCTGGCCTGCGATCCCGATCTGCTGATCGCCGACGAGCCCACCACCGCGCTCGACACCACGGTGCAGGCCGGGATCCTCGAGCTGCTGGCGCGCCTGCAGCAGCAGCGCCGGCTCGCCGTCCTGCTGATCAGCCACGACCTGGGCGTGGTGGCCGAATACGCCGACCGAGTCGCGATCATGTACGCCGGTCAGATCGTCGAGCAGGCCCCGGTCGAGCCGCTGTTCGCCGCGCCGCGCCACCCCTACACCCAAGCGCTGCTGCGGGCCACGCCGGCCCTGGTCCCCGGCCAGGCCCGGCCGCCGCTCACCCCGCTGGCGGGCGCGGTTCCCGACCCGGCGCGGCGCCCGCCCGGCTGCGCCTTCGCGCCGCGCTGCCCCGAGCGCATGCCCGAGTGCGAAGCCGCGCCCCCGCCCTTCTTCGAGGTCGGCGATCAGCACCGCGCCCGCTGCATCCTCTACCGCCCGCAAGCGGTCTCGAAGCCGGCGGGATCGACGATGGAATGAGGACAACTCCCCAGCGTGGCGGGGAAAAATCCAGCAGCAAGACGGAGTCGGTTGCCCGGGTGGGTGGCATGGGCGTGCGCAGCAAGCCCATGAGCGACCTCACTCTCGATGCACAACCCGTCCATGGGCGCCCTGCGGCCGCCCATGCCACCCGATTCGCGATCGGAAACCCCTAGGAGTCAGAGGAAGCGGGAACAGATCGCGCCGGCAGCCAGGCTGATCAGCAGCCAGTCGAGCAGCAGGCCGACGACGCAGCCGCGGTGCAGATTGACGAAGATCGCCAGCGAGAGCACGATCGGCAGCGCCAGCGCCATCCAGCAGCCCAGGCCGAACAGCAGCCCGGCCGCGAGCCAGTGCAGCTCGCCGCCCAGGTGGACGCCGCCGGTCCAGGCGTAGAAGATCGCGTACGTGAAGCCGCTGCCGAAGGTGGCGGCCATGCTCAACAGATACTGCTTGGGACCCTCCGCGCGCCAGGTCGACGGGGTTCGCTTCTGGTAATCGTGGAACAGCCAGGCGTTGATCAGCCAGTCCAGCACCACCGCGACGAAGCCGGCCGCGGCCCCGGCAATCAAGATGCCCCTCATCGCCATCCCTCCCTGCCCGATGCGCCAGTCATCCTACCGCAACTCCCTCTCCCCCCGGGAGAGATGGGATGAAGCGAGGGGCTGCTTTCCTTGTTGATAACGCCTTCTGAAACGACGGCCGGACGCTCGGGCGGGGACCAGCCCCGCCCCTTGTCCTTCCCGCACCTCTCCTTTAGTTACGCCCCGCGAGTCCAATCGGAGAGGCGCAGGCTCCTAGGGTGCCTGGTAGGTGCCGAGCAGCTTCAGAATGCCGAGCGACAGATCGGGTAGATAGGTGATCAGCAGCACCGAAATGGCCATGATCACCAGAAACGGAAAGGTGTCGCTATAAACCCGGGTCAGCGGCTTACCGAAGCGCGCCGACGACAAAAACAGATTGAGCCCCACCGGCGGGGTCAGAAAGCCGAGCTCGAGATTGGCGAGAAAAATCACCGCCTGGTGGATCGGGTGGATCCCGAATGCCACCCCCATTGGCACGATCAACGGCGCCAGCACCACGATCGCGGAGTAGATGTCGACCAAGCAGCCGACGATCAGCAGCAGGATGTTGAGCGCCAGCAGAAACACCAGCGGCGAGTGGATGTGGGTTTTCACCCAGGTGATCAAGAGCGCCGGGATCTGCGCGTCGACCATGTAGCTGGTGGTTCCCATCGCCGCGCTCAGCAAGATCAAGATCGCGCCGGTCAAGACCGCGGACTTGACCAGCGCCAGCGGCAGGCTGCGGAAAATCTTCAGATCGCGGGTCAGGAAACACTCGATGATGATCGCGTAGAGCAGCGCGGCGGCCGCGGTCTCGACCATCGAGGCGAATCCGGACATGAACAGCACGATCACCAGGATCGGCACGCTCAGCTCCCACTTGGCGCCCCACAGCGAGCGCCCCAGCTCGCCGAGCGCGAAGCGGTGGCGCTGGGTCTCGAGCCGGCGGCTCTGATAGACCGCGAACGCCGCCACCAGCAGGATCATGAGCGCTCCGGGCACCAGCCCGGCCAGATACAGCGAGTCGGCCGGAATGATCTGATCGCGGCTGCCGGCGACCACGCTGTAGAGCACCACCGGCACGCTGGGCGGAAACAGCAGCCCCAGGCTGGCCGAGGCGGTCACCAGCCCCAGCGAGATGCCTTCGGGGTAGCCTTCCTCGCGCAGCATCGGATAGAGCAGACCGCCGAGCGCGATGATGGTGACGCCGGAGCCGCCGGTGAAGGTGGTGAACATCGCCGAGATCACGATCACGATCACCGCCAGGCCGCCGGGCATCCAGCCCAGCAGCGCGCGGAAAAAGCGCAGCAGCCGGGTCGAAGCGCCGCTCTCGGCCAGCACGTAGCCGCATCCGGTCAGGAGCGGAATCGCCGGCAGCACCGGTGACGAGATCAACCGGTAGACCTCGGCGGTCACCGCCGCCACCGGCGTGCCGTCGGAGAAGAACCACAGCAGCGCCAGCGCCGCCATCGCGACGAACACCGGCGCCCCCAGCAGCACCGCGGCGAGAATCAAGATCCCGAGCGGCCAGACCAGAGCCTGCACCTGGTCGGGAATCAGTCCCAGCGCGAACGCGGCCGGGATCGCGGCGAGCGCGAGCAGCCGGCCGAGCCAGCGCTCCGAGGCGCGCCAGGCGAAGATCCCGGCCATCAGCGCCAGGGTCACCGGCATGATGCACTCGCTCACCCAAGTGGGAATGCCGCCGGGCAGGATCTTGGCTTGCAGCCGATTGACCGCGATCAAATTGATGCTGGCGTAGCACAGCACCGCCAAGGTCGCCGCCGCGATCGCGCCGGAGAGCAGCCGGCCTAGGTGCTGCCACCGGGGTGCGAACAACTCGACCGTCGAGAGGCCCAGATGCTTGCCGGCGCGGGTCGCCAGCAGCCCGCCGACGAACGCCAGCCAGAGCATGAACTGCTGCAGATACGCCGCTCCGCCCGGAATCGTGAACCCGGCCAGCGGCCGGCCGACCGCGTCGGCCAGCGGGAACAGCGTGGCCAGCAGCAGGACCAGCACCAGAATCCCGTCTTCGAGCCGAATCAGCGCGGCGCCGAGCTTCAATCTGCCGACCGCCTCATCTGCGCCGCGAGCTGCGCCGCTTGGCCGCTATCATACCCCTCCCCCACCGTTCGGGGTCTACGGTTGGCCGCTGGCGCTGCCGTGATCGCGATACTCGTCGCGAAAACGCCGCGCGGCGTCGAACGCCTCGGCCGGCACGATCTGGCCCCGAATCCGCGGATAGAACGTCTCGGCCGTGCGCAGCCACTGGGCCCGGGCCTGGTCATCGACCGTCACCACGTTGAGGCCGCGCTTGCGCATCGCCTCGACGTCCTTCTCCCCGTTGTGCCGCACCTCGTCCTGTAGCCGCCGGCCGGCCTCGCGCGCCGCTTCGAGCAGCGCCGGCCGGACCGCGGCCGGAATCTGCTCCCAGGTCGATTTGTTGATCACGGTCGCCCCTAACAGCAGCTGCCAATTGAGATCGGTCATGTTCTTGGCGTGATTGTAGTACTGGGTGATCACCGCCACTTGCGGCGGGCAGCCCAGCGCGTTGACCAGACCGGTCTGCAGCGCGGTCGAGATCTCGGTCGAGGGCAGCGGCACCGGATGGAAACCGGCCCGTTTCCACAGCTCGACCGACTCGGGATCCCCGGCCCAGCTGAACAGCTTGAGCTGGCGCAGATCCTCGGGGGTTTCGACCGGCTTCTGGGTGAAGAAATGGACCCAGCCGGCATCGACCCAGTTGAGGACCACGAAACCTTTGTCCTCCATGATCCGCTCGAGCTGCGGGCGCAGCTTGTCGAGCACGTGATAGACCTCGTCGTAGTTGCGGTACATCATCGGGACCCCGAGCGCGTAGACCGACTTGTCGATCTCGCCGACTCCGACCGCGGTCAGCACCCCGGCGTTCAAGGTCCCGAGCCGCATCTTGCGCACCACGTCCGGATCGTCGCCGGCCACGCCGCCGGCGTAGAGCCGCACCGATACCTGGCCGCCGGAGGCCTTCTTCCATTGCTCCGCCATCTGTTTGAGAATCAACTGCCAGCTGGAGCCCTCCGGCACCAGGGTCGCCATCTTGACCACGACATTGTGGGCCGAGGCCGGCGCCGCGCCGAGCTGAGTCCACAGCAGCGCGGCCACCAGCACAGGCAGCAACCGGCGCAAACGACCGGTCGCTGAACTCTGAATCCATTCGACTTTGCAGTTCTTTGACATAAGCCTTCTCCGATAGCTCTATTTTAGAGTGTGAAACTCATTCGATAAACAGCTCATCCTGGCGCTCCAGCAGCCAGCGTGCCCGCCGCTGTGCCAGGAGGTTGGCGACCCTCCAATCGGCGGCGGCGTCCACGTCGATCGCCAGCGCCTGCCGCAGCATGACCTCGAACTCCCGGCGATCCTGGTTGCCGACTGAAACGGTCTCGGCGAAGCTGACATAGGGAGCCGCGCGCTGCCCGCCGGAGAGCTCGACGGCGCGCTCGAAATGCTCGCGGGCGCGCTGGTGGGAACCGCCGACCGAGGCCCGGCCGCCCTCGTAGCTGATGAAGAAGTCATGAATCGAGCCGCGTTCGAAGCCCGGCTCGAGCTCCAGCGCCCGGCGCATGATCGCTTCGACCAGATGCTGGTCGGCGGTCAGCTCGGCCTCGCTGGTCGAGATCGAGATCGCCGCGCCCCAAGCGGCGCCGGTCCAGTACAAAAGCGGCACCTGCTGATCGTCGGCCTCCGCCAGCGCCGCCTCCGGAGCGCTGCGCAAACGGCGGCCGAAGTCGCCCAGGTCAACTTCCAACCCGCGCAGACCGTAGTCGCGGCCCCGCAGGTAGAGACCGCGGGCGCGATCGCGCAGGTGCGTGGCCTGCTCCAGATCTTGGTCCTCGATGTAGTCGGCCTCGAGCTGCAGATGCCCATAGGCGTACTGGGTGAAGCCGCTGGCCGCGGCGGTCAGCAGCCCGCGGTGGCGCGGCGACTCGAGCAGCAGTCCCTCGATGGTCTTGAGACCGAATGGCACCGCCTCCCACACCAGCTCCGGATCGCTGTCGCTGGCGTAGGTCGAGCTCCCCTCGGCCAGAGCATCGCCCAGGGCGTTGACCGCCAAACGGCGGACCGAGCAGGCCGGCAGCGGCGCCGTCACGAGCACCAACAGAGCGGCTAGGCGCGGCCTGGCGCCCTTTTGCATGCTATTGCCTTCTTTTCGAGCCATGGTTCCTGGTGTCCTCGATTGGAGCCGGAGGACGAGCCGGCGAACGCCAGCCCGCGCTATTCTAGCAAGATGCCGGGGTCGGTATGCAGGATACGGGTTTTCCTTCTCTCGGCCCGGCGCTCGGCCGGCGCGGATCGATCAGTCTTACTTTAGCTGGCCCAGCAGCTCTCGGGCGGTCGGGGCTTCGGGGTCGTCGGGCGCCAGCTCGACGAAGCGCCCGAGGTGCTGGCGCGCTTTGGCATCGTCGCGCGACACGTAGCAAAGCCCGAGCGTGTAGTGGGCCCGAGCCATTTGCGGCTGGAGCTGGAGCACGCGCTCGAGCGCCGCGATCGCAGGCTCGCGCCGATCCTCGCGAAAGTCGAGCTCGGCGCGCTGATAGAGCATCTCGGCGGCGCCCGCTGGGTCGGCGGCGATGTAGGCTTCGAGCGCCTCTTGCGCGCGCTCCTGCTCGTGCTTCGCCATCAAGATCAGATAGCGCAGTCGGCGCGCCGGCACGCTCTCCGGCTCGATGCGCTCGAGCCGGTCGAGGGCGGCCTGGGCCTGATCGTAGCGCCGGCGGTTGAACAGCAAGGTTGCGCTGCTGGCGTGGGCCGGCGCCAGTTCCGGATCCAGCTCGGCGGCGCGTTGGAACTGCTCCAGCGCGCGCTCCTCGGCGCCGGATCGGAGCGCGGTCACGGCTTCGTTGTAGATCAGGCGTGCGAGCTGCCCGGCCAGTTCCCGCGCCCGCGGGTCGTCGCCGCGGAGCGCCAGGAACTTGAGGATCGCGCTCGCCGCCGGCTCGAGCTTCGATTGGCGCAGGTAGAGCTCGGCCAGCGCCTGATGCGGTTCGGCCAGCTCCGGCTGGAGCTCCAAGACCCGCAAGAACTTCTGCTCCGCGCTGTCGAGCTGCTGCTGATTGAACGCGTCGACCCCGGCATTGAAGGTTTGCACCGCCTCCTGGCGCGCGGCGCTGGCGGCGTCGAGCAGTTTGAAATCAAGATCGATCTGGGTGCCGGGCTTGAGCTCGACCGAGCCCTCCAAGGGCGCGTAACCCTCCGCCTCGAGGTGGAAGGTGTATTGGCCCTGGGCGGCCGCGATCGGAAGCTTGAATCCTCCGGCGGCGTCCGAGGTCGCTTGGGCCCGCAGCTCGGGATCGCGCTCGGAGCGGACCGTAATCTGCACCTCGGCCAGCGGCTTGCCGTGCACATCGGTGACCTTGCCAACCACCAAAGCGTCACCGGCTTTTTGCTTCTCCTCCTTCTCCGCAGCCGCGGCGAGGGAGGCCAGTGCGATGGCGCTGCCGACCAGCGCAGTCCGCGACCAACGGATCGTCCGCGGCAAAATCGTGCTTTCGTTGCCCACGACCGCCATGGCGCCACAGGCATGCCACCGCTTCGGGGCGCGCGTCAGGGATGGCTGCTGGAAGAAAATGTAGGGGCGGGGCTTGCCCCCGCCCGCTGCGGCCTCGTCCCTCGTGGCCGACCGTCTCGGCCGGCACGGCCCCGATCGACGCAAGATTCTCGTTTCCAAGATTCTCATTTCATCGGGCATGACGGTCTAATCGAACGCGCGGTTCTCGAAGCGGGTGTACTCCTTGAGGAAGACCAGCTTGACCGTGCCGGTGGGCCCGTTGCGCTGTTTCTCGATGATCAGCTCCGCCAGCCCTTCGTTTTCCTGGGTCGGTTCGTATACCTCCGGCCGGTAAATGAAGCCGACCAGATCGGCGTCCTGCTCGATCGCGCCGCTTTCGCGCAGGTCGGCGAGCTGAGGGCGATGCTCGCGGCGCGCCTCGGGCGCACGCGAGAGCTGCGACAGCGCAACCACCGGCAGCTTGAGCTCCTTGGCCAGCGCCTTGAGCGATTGCGAGATGAACGAGACCTCCTGGTTGCGGTTCTCGAAGCGCTCGCGGGTGCGCATCAGCTGCATGTAGTCCAGGATCACCAGGTCGAGGCCGTGCTCCAGCTTGAGCCGGCGCGCCTTGGTGCGCACCTCCAGCACCGTGATCGCGGGGGTGTCGTCGATGAAGATCTTCATGCTGCCGAGCCGATCGAGCACATCGATGATCCGATCGAGCTCCTTGTCGTGGAGCGCGCCGATGCGCAGCTGGTGGGCGTTGATCCGCGCCTCCGAGCACAAAAGGCGCATCGCGAGCTGCTCCTTGCTCATCTCGAGGCTGAAGATCCCCACGGTGTAGCCCTTGGCGGCGATGTTTTGGGCCATGTTCAGGCACAAGCTGGTCTTGCCCATCGAGGGACGCGCCGCCAGCACGATGTACTCGCTGGGCTGCAAACCGCTGGTGTAGGCGTCGAAATCGACGAAGCCGGTCGGCAGGCCAGTCAGGGTCGCTTTCTCCTGATAGAACCTCTCGATCTGCTTGAAGGTGCCCTGAGTGATCTCGCCGAGCGGTACGAACCCCTGCCGCAGCTGATCCGCGGCGATATCGAAGATCGCCTTCTCGGCCCGGTCCAAGAGGTCGGCGGGCTCGTCCTGCTGCTCCAGCGCCGCCTCCACCATTCGCTGGCCGCTGCTGATCAGGCGGCGCAGGATCGCCTTGTCGCGCACGATCCGCGCGTAGTGCTCGACGTTGAGGTGGCGCGGAATCCCGTCGACCAGGCTGGCCAGGTAGGCGCTGCCGCCGACCGCGTCGAGCAGCGCCTGGCGCGCCAGCAGGTCGCGCAAGGTGATCAGGTCGATGGCGCGCGACTCTTGGAACAGCTCGAGCATGGCGCTGAACACGCGCCGGTGCGACTCGCGGTAGAAGTGCTCGGGCCGCAGCGACTCCGCGGCCTTGAACAGAGCCTCGTTCTGCAGCAGGACCGCCCCGAGAATCGCACGCTCGGCTTCTAAATCGAACGGCAGTGGCCGTTCAGCGGCCGGCTCCGCCACCCGTCACCCCCTACTCGCGGACCACCCAGACCTTGACCTCGACCGTAACCTCGGGATGCAGCCGCAGCGCCACATTGTAGATCCCCAGCGCCTTGATCGGCTGCTCGAGCTCGACCGCGTGGCGATCGATGTCGAAGCCTTCGCCCTTGAGCGCCTTGGCGATGTCGCTGCCGGACACCGAGCCGTATAGCGCTTCGCTCTCGGAGGCCTTGCGTACCAACGTCAGCGACACATCCTTGAGCCGCTGGGCCAGCTCCTGGGCTTCCTGCTGCCGGCGGACCTGCTGCTGCGACTGCTTGACCCGCTCGCGCTCCAGCTCGCGCTGATTGGCCGCATTGGCGGCCACCGCGAGTTTCTTGGGCAGCAGGAAGTTGCGCGCGTACCCCACCGAGACATTGACCACCTCGCCCCGCTCCCCCAGATTGGGAACGTCCTGCTTCAGAATCAGCTGCATGATCCCGGCCTCCTGGGTTAGTGGGTCGAATACGGCAGCAGCGCGATCACCCGCGCGCGCCGGATCGCGAGCGCCAGCTTGCGCTGATGCCGCGCGCAGGTTCCGGAAATGCGCCGCGGCTGAATCTTGCCGCGTTCCGGCACGAAATGGGACAGCGTCCGAACGTCTTTGTAGTCGATGTATTCGATCTTGTCGGCGCAGAAGCGGCAGACCTTGCGGCGCCGATAGCCACCCATGCGGCGTGCGCCGCCGCTGCCTCCGGGCCCGCGCCGCGGGCCGCCGCTACGGCCCTTCTTGTTGAAGCTCTTCTTTCCACCGCCTCTCATCACCGATCCTCCGCTCCGCTTTTATCCGAGTCGCCGCCCAATGTTACGCTGGCTTCGGTTTCGCTCGCCTCGGCGTCCCCGCTCTCCTGATCCCCCGCCTCGCTGTCCGTCTCTTGATCGACGGCGGCAGCCAGCGGCTCGGCGATCGTGACCTGAGGCAGGATGCTGGAGACATCGGTCTTGGCGCGCCGCAGCTCCTCGTCGATCCGAACGATCTGCAGCCTGAGAATGCTCTCGCGCAGCCGCAGCTTGCGTTCCACGCTGTTGGAGATGTCACCTTCGGTCTTGTACAGCGCGTAGAGATACAAGCCTTCTTGGTGGCGGTTGATTGGATAGGCGAGGCGCTTTTTGCCCCAGCGGTCGAGGCGCACCAGCTCGGCGCCCTCGCCCTGCAGCAGGCCGGAAATCTCGCCGGCCAGCGCCTCGACCTCCTCGTCGCCCATCGCGGGCGGCGAAATCGTGACGAGCTCATACAGACGCATCTCGGAACTCCTCGCGGGCGGCCTTCATAGGCCCCCGCTTCCGGCCCGGCCGCTTCGTGCGCCGGGGATGGATTTGGCCCGGGCCCGCACCGTACGGGCCCTCGCGTCCCGGTCTAACCCGCCGGGACGATCCGGGTAGGAACGCGATGTTCGGCGTCCCCTACTTTTTAACCTGAAACCCGCTCGATTGCTAGTGTCCCCTGCCCCCCGGGTCAGGCATCGCCTGCCGGACGGTCCAGCGGGGTGTTGATCACGTTCATGGCCTGGCGCAGACCTTCGCGCAGGATCATCCGCACCGCGTCGACCGCTCGCTCCAGCATCGCGTCCACCGCGGTAAGCTCTGGGGCCGCGAACCGATCGAGCACGAACTCGGCCGGATCTCCGATCGGAGCTTGGGGCCGAATGCCCATTCGAATTCGCGCAACCTCCTCGCTGCCGAGCGCTTCCAGCACCGAGCGGACGCCCTTGTGGCCCCCATCCGAGCCGCGCGCCCGCACCCGCAATTGGCCGAGCGGCAGATCGAGATCGTCGTAGGCCAGCAGCAGGTCGGACGGGGCGATCGAGTGGCGCCGCATCAGCAGCGCCGCCGCGCTCCCGCTCAGGTTCATGAACGTGGTCGGCACAGCCAGCAGCAGCTCGCTGCCGAACAGACGGACCTTGACCTCGCGGCAGGCGCCGCCGCCCGGCGGCAGCGCCGCCCGGGCGCGTCGCAGCAGGCGATCCACCAACATCAAGCCCAGGTTATGGCGGGTCTCCGAGTAGGTTGCGCCGGGGTTGCCGAGGCCAAGCAGGATCCACAAAGGGAGGTAGAATTACTCCTTGGCCTTCCTGCCCTTGTCGCCGCCTTTGTCCTCCTTGGCGGCCGGAGCGCCCGGCTTCGCCGCCGCGCCCGGCTTGGCCGCTCCGGCTTCACCCGGAGCCGCCGCCGCTTCACCCTCGGCCGGAGCCGCCGCCGCTTCCGCGCCCTCCACCGCAGCTGCCGGAACCTCCTCGACCTCGGCGCGCGGCACGGTGACGTGCACGATCACCATGTTGGGATCGCCGGTGATGGTGACGCCCTCGCCGAGCCGCAGATCGGAGACCCGGATCGCCTTGTTGAGCTCCAGCTCGGTCACGTCGACCCGCACGCTGTCGGGAATCAAGTCCGGCAGGCAGCGGACCGAGATCTCGCGATTGACGAAGTCGAGCAGCCCACCCTCGATCTTGACCCCCTTGGCCTCGCCGTAGATCTCGATCGGTACCTGCACGTCGAGCGCCTGGGTCAGGTCGATGCGCAGAAAATCCGCGTGCAGGATGTGGCTGTTGGTCGGGTCGACCTGAAGCTCGCGCAGCATCGCCGTCTCGGAGGCGTCGCTGCCGATCTGCAAGTCGAAAATGGTGTTGTAGCCGGTGTGCGAGCCCAGGATGCGGACCAGGTCCTTGGGGTTCACCGACAGATTCAAGGACTGCCCCTTGCCGCCGTAGAGCACGCCCGGCACCAGGCCGGCCGCGCGCAGCCGATTGTTGCTGTTTTTGCCCAGCTCGCTGCGCGACTGGGCGGTCACTTTGTATTCACGCATAGCTTTATGCTCCTAGTCTTGGGTCATGCCGCTCAAACGAACAACGAGCTGATCGAAGTCTCTTCGCGAATCCGCCGGATCGCCTCGCCGAAAAGCTGCGCCACCGACAAGACCTTGATTCGGCTGCAGGAGTGCTTGGAGTCATCCAACGGGATGGTGTTGGTCACCACGACCTGCTCGAGCTCCGAGTTCAGGATCCGATCCAGCGCCGGTCCGGACAGCACCGGGTGAGCGGCGCAGGCGAACACGCGCTGCGCGCCGGCCTTCTTGAGCGCGCGCGCGGCCTCGCAGATGGTCCCGGCGGTATCGATCATGTCGTCATAAATCACCGTGTTGCGACCGTCGACATCGCCGACGATGTGCATCACCTCGGCGACGTTGGCGCTCTCGCGCCGCTTGTCGACGATCGCGAGCTGGGCGTCGAGCCGCTTCGCGATCGCTCGGGCGCGCGACACGCCGCCGGCGTCGGGCGAGACTACCGTGAGATTGCGAAGCTGCAGGCTCTCGACGTACTCGATGATCACCGGAGCGGCGAACAGGTTGTCGACCGGCAGGTTGAAGTAGCCCTGGATCGGCAGCGAATGCAGGTCCATGCACAGCGCCCGCGAGGCGCCCGCCGCGGTGATCAAGTCGGCCACCAGCTTGGCGGTGATCGGAACCCGCGGCTTGTCCTTCTTGTCCTGCCGCGAATAGCCGAAATAAGGGATCACCGCGGTCATCCGGCGCGCGCTGGCGCGCCGAAACGCGTCGAGCATGATCAGCAGCTCCATCAGATGCTCGTTGACCGGCGGAGAGGTCGGCTGGATCACGAACACGTCGCAGCCGCGCACGTTCTCCTGGATCGCGCAGTCGATCTCGCCGTCGCTGAACCGCCCGAGCCGCATCTGCCCGAGCTCCAGCCCCAGGTAGCCGGCGATTTCGCGCGCCAGCGCCGGATTGGCGTTGCCGCTGAAGATCTTGAGGGACGACATCTTCGCTCTCGAAAGGTCCTATGGGCTCGCAGTTAACCGGTACCCGACTCGCATGTTAATGGCTGGGGCGGAAGGATTCGAACCTTCGGATACGGGATCCAAAGTCCCGCGCCTTACCGCTTGGCCACGCCCCAGAGCTCTGTTCTACGATCCAGTCTCTGGCTCCGGACCTGGATCGGCCGATGGCTTGGGCTCGGAAGTCGGTGGGCCGGGCTCGACCCGAGGCGCCGGCCGGCGCTGCGGCTGGTCGCCGCGGCGCGCCATGACGGCGCGATACTCGGCGAGCACGCGATCCTCGATCTGCTTGCGGGTTTCGCTGTTGAGCGGATGGGCGACATCGCGATAGGTTCCATCCTTCTGCTTCTTGCTCGGCATCGACAGAAACAGCTTGCTCTCGCCTGCAATCACTTTGATATCGCTGACCACGAAACAGCTGTTGAACACGATGGACGCGAACGCCTTGAGCCGCTCTTCGTCGACCGGTACCACCTTCACGTCGGTAATCTCGAGGTTCATGGTTGTTCTCCCTGGTGAGCGCCTTGGCCCTGCCCTTCGCCTGCGTCAACTGCTCCCGAAGCGCCGGCGCCTCAGCTCGCGCCGCGCCAGCGTCACCGTGGCCAGGGCCTGGAGCCCGCTGCGGCGCAAGGCCCTCGCGGCGGCGACCGCCTTCGCACGACCGGCATACAGCCCATAAAGCGTCGGCCCGCTGCCGGTCATGCGCGCCTGCCGGGCGCCGAGCTCGAGCAGCCGCCCGCGAATTCGAGGCACGACCGGGTAGCGCTTGCCGACGACTGGCTCGAGGTCGTTGACCAGCTCGGGGTACACGGAGGCCTCCTGGGCGGCGAAACTAAGGATTTTATGGGTCCTGGGCCTCCCTGTCAAGGAATTCGGGAGCGCTCCGAAGGCCCACGGCGTGCGGACCCCGAAACCCGGAAAGACCAGCACCACGGGCGCCGGCTTCAAGTCCGGCAGCGGATAGACTTCCGACCCCCGGCCCACCCCCAAAACCGTCCCGCCGATCAGAAACAGCGGGACGTCGGCGCCCAGACGAGCACCCAGCTCCAGCAAGAGCGGCAGGCCGAGCTCGAGCCGGTACAGCCGATCCAGGGCCAGGAGCATGGCGGCGGCGTCGCTGCTGCCCCCGCCCAGGCCGGCGGCTAGGGGAATGCGCTTTTCGACCCAAACCTTGGCCCCTTTCGCCCCCCGCAGCCGGAGCAGCCTCCAGGCCTGGTGGATCAGGTTCGCTGGACCGCGCTCGAGCTCTGCATGGGTCGATTCGATCTCGCAACCTCGAGGCCGCGCTTCGACCCGCAACCGGTCGTGAAACGCCAGCGTCTGATAGATCGAGCGCAGCTCGTGGTAACCGTCGGCGCGCCGGCCCAACACCTCCAGCGTCAGGTTGATCTTGGCGAAAGCCCGGACCGTGACCGCCATGCGCGCAGCCGACACGCCCTATGTTGGCATCGACCGGAGCACGAATCAAAAGCACCGCGATGCGCACGGGTGGCATGGGCTTGCGCAGCATAGGCACGGGTGGCATGGGCTTGCGCAGCATAGGCACGGGTGGCATGGGCGTGCGCAGCATAGGCACGGGTGGCATGGGCGTGCGTAGCATAGGCACGGGTGGCATGGGCGTGCCTAGCATAGGCACGGGTGGCATGGGCGTGCGCAGCAAGCCCATGAGCGACCTCACTCTCGATGCACTCGTCGTCCATGGGCGCCCTTGGGCCGCCCACGCCACCCCCCTTCGGAGCCCTGTCGGCTACGCGACGCGCACGGGTGGCATGGGCGTGCGCAGCAAGCCCATGGTCGAGTCCACTTGGGGTGACCTGCGTGCTCGCTGGTGCGCCGCCGTCATTCCGGCGCAAGCCGGAATCCAGGCCCCGGTACAGAGTCACTCTCTATGCGCAGCTCGTCTATGGGCGCCCTCCGGCCACCCATGCCACCCTTTCGGACATCAACGCCAGAGGTAAGGCGCTTGGTCGAGGACCTTGTCCCAGGGGACTGGGCTCAGGCTCGGGCGCGCTTCGAGAGCGAAGATCGAGGGGTCGATGTCCGAGCGATCGAGGCGGAGATCGAGCAGCTCGAGCCGCAGCGAGACCTCCGGGTCGCGGATCTCGATCGCGATCCGCTCGGGCCACTCCGAGCCGCCGCGAGCACGCAGCCGTTGGTAATGAGCCGACAGCAGCGCTTGGGTGGCGAGCGCAGGCATCGTTTCTAGGCCGTTTTCCGCCGCTGCACTGGCGGCACCGGCCTGAGTCGCGCCGGCCGCCGGATGCCATTCGGCCCACCCGCCCTCCGCGCTGCGCCCGAAGCGATAGACGCGTTCGCTGCCGCCGTCATCGCAGAGACAGCCGCCGGTGTCGGGCCGGCAGCGGATAGGAAGAAAACCCGGCGCGCCCGACAAGGCGAACAGCAGCTCCGGAACGCCGGCGGCGATACCCAGGAGCGCGCGCGCGCTCGCGTCGTTCGCGGGCGCGTCGATCCACTCGCGGCGCTCGAAGTTGGCGACCCGAATACGCCCGCCCGAGAACACCGCCACCGCGTTGGTCTGGGCCATGTGGATCAGCTCCAGACGCAGCCGTTCGGGCGGCTCGGCCACGATTACGAGCTGCGCCGAGTAGGCCTGGCCGCCGGAGCGAGCGTCGAGCTGGTAACTGGCGCTGAAGTTGGCCGGCGCCGGATCCGGCTCCGCGCAGCTCAAGACTACCAGCAGCAGTGCTGTGCTCTGCACCAGGATCATGAAGCTACCGAACCCTCTCCCTCCGGACCCGCGGGGCCTGCAAGGAGAGGGCAGGGTGAGGGGCGGCGTGGTCCGTCACTTCAGGCTCGTTCCTTCGCGCCGATCCAGCTCGGGAGGGGACGAGCCCCTCCCTACATCTTCTCGGTGAGAGGGGCCGCGCTATCAAATTTATTCCGCGCTGAGCTTGCCCTGAATGCGGCCGCGGAGCGTGTCGTCGAGATCGTCCTGCTCGAGCGCCTTGCGATACATCTCCTGCGCCCGCTCCGGCTGGCCCAGCGCCGCGTAGCAGTCGCCGAGGTGCTCGTAGATCTCGCCGCTCTCGCTCTCCTTCTCGACCGCCCGCTCGAGCAGCTCGAGAGCCTTGTCGAAGTTGCCCAGCCGGTAGTGCACCCAGCCGAGGCTGTCGATGTAGGAACCGTTGTCCGGGTCGATCTCGAGCGCGCGCTCGACCAGCCGCTGGGCCTCCTCGAGGTTCATGTTGTTGTCCGCGAACATGTAGCCCAAATAATTGAGGATTCGCGGATCCTTGGCGTCCAGCTCCATGCCCTTGCGGAACACCTGCTCGGCGTCGGCCAGCCGCCCCTGGCGCTCCAGCGCGCTGCCGAGAAAGAAGTAGAGCACCGGCGCATCCTCGGCCGCGGCGAGCTCGGCGCGCGCCGCCTGCTCGGCCTCTGGATAGCGCTCTTTGCGCAGCAGAATCTGGATCTTGGCGTTGGCGATCCGGCGCAGGTCCGGATGCTCGCGGCGAAGGCCGTCCAGCGCATCCAGCGCCTCGTCGGTTCTATCTTGGGCCGCCAGGATATCGGCGTGCAGGATGTCCAGCTCGATCTCTTCGGGAAAGCGGCGCTGCCCATCCTCCACCCAGTGCAGCGCCTTGTCGTAATTTTCGGCCAAAAGACAGGTGGTGCCGAGCAGGAGCCAAACGCGCGGATCGCCGGCCTGATGGCCGATCGCCGACTCCAGGCTGATCATGGCGGCTTCGTAGTCGCCGCGCTGGTAGAGCAGCGAGCCGACCCGCGATTCGATTCCGGCGTAAAACCGCAGCTGGTCCGGATCGCTCAGGTCGAGCCGCGCCAACAGGCTGCGAAACTCCGACAGCGCTTTGGCGGTCGCGCCCGACTCCTCGTAGAGATCGGCGAGATCGTAGCGCAGGCGTACGTTGTTGGGCTGCTCGTCGAGCAGTTCGAGGATTTCCTGTTCGGCCTGCTCGAAGCTGTTGGACAGCTTGAGCGCCTGAACCCGCAGCGCCCGCACCTGAAAATCGCTCGGGTCGCGGCGCCGCAGATCCTCGAGCTCGCGCAGCGCTTTCTCGCCCTCGCCCTGCTCGAGGTAGAGCCGGCCGAGCTGCAAATGCAGCTGCGGATCCTCGGGCGACGTTCCGAGCGCTTCGACGATCACCTCGATCGCACTGTCGAGCTGGCCCGCGGCCAGGTACGACGAAGAGAGCCGCATCCAGACCTGGAGCTCCTCCGGGTGGCGCGTCAAGAAGCTGCGCATCGCCTGATGGGCCGCATCCTGCTGCTCCAACGCCGCGAACGCGGCGGCCAGCGCCACCACGCCCTCCACCGAATCGGGCTCCAGCTCGACGTGACGCTGAAGCTGCTCGAGCGCCCCCTGGTTGTCGCCGCGCTGCAGCAGCAGCTCGCCGAGCACCCGGTAGCTCCACGGTTCGTCGGGGGCGGCCTGGGTCAGCCAGCGCAGCTGGTCGATCGCCTCGTCCATCAAGCGTTTCGATTCGGAGCGCTCGAAGTGCTGCAGCTGCGCCCAGTAGATGGTCGCCAGCAGCCGGTGCGCCGTGTAGTTGTCCGGCTCGGCCTTGACCAGGGCGCGGGTGCGCTCGGCCACCTCCTCGAGCGGCTGGCTCTGATAGTAGAGCTGGGTGAGCTCGAGATAGATCTCGGTCGCGAACGGATCCGCTTTCAGGGCCCGGAAGTAGGCCTCGATCGCGCCGCTGCGTTCGCCTTCCTCCGCCTTGATCCGGCCCATCGTGAAGTGCCGGTAGGCTTCGGCCTTGTCGACCTGCTGCGGCGCGAGCGCCGGCGCCTCCGGCGCCCGTTCGCGGATCGCCCCGGCCTGAAGCAGCAACATGAGAACCAACCATCCACCTGGAATGCTCATCTATAGAGGACCGTCCTAACGCTGCGCCGGCGCGCAGCCGCGAGATTGAATTCGGCGCCAAAACGCCATGCCCAAATCGTACACGACCGCTCGACGGTTCTCCACCCGCCCGTATAACCGGGCAAACACCCGAGCCGGCCAGGCGGCGCGCGGCCTGGATTCCGGCTTGCGCCTGAATGACGCAAGGAGACACGGGGACTGGGTACCAATCTGTAACAAGGAGAAACGGGGACTGGTACCAATTTCCAACTCGGCTTTGCTCAGGGCTCGGCATGGCCGGAAATTGGATACCTGTCCCCGTTTCTCCGCCGTCTCCACCGCCGCAGCCGGCGCCAGATCCGCCGCCAAAGCACGGCGAAGTGGGCGGTGGAGATGGTGCCGGGTGCAAGGCGGGCGAAGAGAGGCCGACGGAAGCGTACTGGTTGGTACGCTGGAGGAGGCCGAACGAGCCCAACGCCGCAGCCGGCGCCAGATCCGCCGCCGTGGTACGATTGCTCACGTCGGGGCGTGGCGCAGCCTGGCAGCGCGCGTGCCTTGGGAGCACGAGGTCGGAGGTTCAAATCCTCTCGCCCCGACCAATCCTGGAAAGGCCTCAACTGGGCTGGGTCGCTTCGACACCAAACGAGCCCGCCGCTCCCGATGCCGCCTCGCCGCCATCGCTACCTCTACGCCCTCGGGCTACGTTGGCTGGCGCCGCTCTACGACCCGCTGGTGCGCTGGGCCTTTCCCGCGGATCGCAGGCTAAAAAGCGAAATCGCGCGGCGCGTGGCCCAGGGCGGCGCGCGCAAAGTGTTGGACGTCGGTTGCGGCACCGGCACGCTCGCCCTGTTGATCCGCCGGCAGCTCCCGAGCGGCACGGTCGTCGGCTTGGACGGCGACGATCGCGTGCTCGGCATCGCGGCCCGCAAGGCCGCGCATAGCCGGGTCCGCGCTTCGTGGATCCGAGCCTTCTCCGACCGCCTGCCGCATCCCGGCGGCAGCTTCGACTGCGTGGTCACCAGTCTCATGCTGCACCACCTCACCCGCGAGCAGAAGCTGGCCACCCTGCGCGAGATTCACAGAGTGCTGAGTCGGGGCGGAACCATTTACTGCGCCGATTTCGATCGGCCGCACACCGCGGCCACCCGCGCCGCCGCCTGGTGGTGGCAGTTCGTCGAGGACCGCAGTCGCATCCGCGACAACCTGGAGGGCAAGCTGCCCGCGCTCATCGAAGCCGCGGGGTTTCACGCGGTGGAGCGCGTGGTTCGCCTGGCAACCCTGTTCGGCACCGTCTCCGCGTTCCAAGCCCAGCGGGTTTGAGCTCCCCCGCCGGACACCGCCAAGCAACCGGGATTCCCAAGTCACCGCTCGCCTAACCCAGCGGCTCCTTGATGCCGCCCCGTGATCCTGAATGGGGTGGCATGGGCGGCCGAAGGGCGCCCATGGACGAGGATTGCATGGTGAGTGCGTGGTTATGGCTGCGCTGCGCATGCCTGTTGCCACCCAGCAAGAAAAATCGCCGGCGGGTCCGTCTATTGCTCCAGAGGCGAGCGCAGGACCTCGGTGGTTCTATGGCTCGCCCGGGGAAGGAGAAGGAAGATGAAACCAGTCGTCGCTTCACCCAATAAGGGCGGGTGCAACCCGCGGCGGATCCTGCTCGCCGCCGGGATCGTGACCGTTTTCGGCGCCGCATCCGCGAAGGCGCAGGTGCCGCCGCCGACCCATGTCTACGAGCTCAACGGCTCGCTGGCCGATACCTTGGGCGGCCCTTCGCTGGTGGCGAGCGGCAGCGGCGTCCTCGGAGCGACCGGCTATACGGTCGCCGCCCACGACTCCGGTCTCAGCCTCACCGGGGCGATGAACCCGCTGAGCTACTCGATCGAAATGGTGATCCGGATCGATCCCTATCCCGATCCCGAGCTGTGCAACTGGGCGCCCTACGTCTGCTCGCTCAAGGCGCTCGACAGCCAGGATCGAAC
>DASWHO010000217.1:0-10034 GCA_036398155.1 Acidobacteriota bacterium | reverse complement strand
ACCAACACCGCCGGCCAACCGACCGGCTGATGCGCCCGCAGCAGCAGAAAGTATTGACACAAGAGCAGACTATAGCCCGCCAGCGTCAGCGCCACCAGAAACAGCGCCTGGGTGCGGTCGAACAGTCGCACCGCGTCGATCATGCGCCGTAGAAACGAGCCGTCCAGGCGCGGCGCGAAGCGGGGCGCTGCGGTTTGACGCAGCATCAAGAGCAACATCAAAAGCACCATCGCGGTGTAGAGCAGCTGCGCGGTTCGACCCAGGATCAGGGTGGCGCCGCCGAGCAGCATCAAAGCGACCGCGCCGGCGTCGGCGAGCTTTTCGGCCACCAGCAGCCCGATCAGCTGCGGCCGGTCGCCGCCGGGCACGAAGAAAGCGCGCGTCATCTCGCCGGCCCGCGCCGGGGTGAGCACCGCGAACGGCAGCGCCGTCAGGTAGCTGCGCAGCGCGTCGAAGAAGCGCACCTCGAGGCCCCCGACCCGCAGCAGGAATTTCCAGCGCAGCGCGCGCAGGCCGATGAACGCCGGAAGCAGCGCCACCGCGAGCAGCGCCGGGCCGGCGGCGGCCTGCTGCCAGGCGGCGCGCAGCTCGGACAGAGACTGGCGGCGCAGCAGCAGCAGCAGCAGCAGCGCCGACAAGGTCAGCTTGAGGACCAGCCACACCTTGCCGGGAAGCTTCACTCCTCCCGGAGCCAACCGGGCGGAACTCCGGCGCGGCGCGCTTGATCCTCGAGCTCGCGGCGCTGCTGATGCAGCTCTTGCAGATGCGCCAGCGAACGCTCGATGCGCTGCCGCGCCAAGGCCCCCTCGACGGTGTAGGCGCCGACGCTCTCGGCCACCAGCACCCCACCGAGCTGGAGCTGCTCCCGGCGCAGCTGCCGTTCGCGATGATCGATCGAGCGATTCAACTCGGCGGCACGCCGGCGCCAAAGTTGAGCTGGGTCGGAGTCGGGAACCGGATCCTGGCCCGCCGCTCCGTCGGTCCAACCAGGGGATTCCGCCACCACCTTGCTCTGCCCCGCGTTGAAAGCTCCCCCGCCCGGTCGCGGCGGCCGAGTTTCTTGTGTCGACTCGGGATCAGGAGCGGCCGGCGGCGGCGCCGGAGACGGTTTCGGGTTGAGGCGCACGGTCGCCTTGCGATCGATCTGATCGAGGTCGAAATAGATCACCACGCCATCTTCGGTTAGGGCTCGGAGCTGGGCCGGGAGCAGCTCGAAATCACTCAGCCCGGCGACCGCGCGTCCGTTCTTGAGCACCACCACCCCGGCGGCGGCGGAGCCGCAAACCAGCCCAAGCGCGCATAGGAGCGTCGCAAGCCGCATGATTTCCCTTCTGGTGCAGCCAGCCCGGAACGCCTCCAAGTTATCAAGAGCGCTGCAAACAATCAAACCCGGAACGCGTTGTTTCCCCTACATCGGCCTTCGGCCATGCATCGGCGAGGTCCGCTCGCGCGACAAACCCCTTCGCGCAACGGCTACTCGGTCAGCTCGCCAGCCAAATCCTGCAGCAGCTGCTCGCGTATCTCCGCAGGGTTCTCGCTCAGCGCCAACAGGTGCATCAGCTTGACCAGCGCCGCCTCGGCGGTCATATCGCCGGCCGGAACCGCGCCGGCCTCGGACGCGCGGCGGCCACCGGGATAGAGCTGCAGGTCGACCCGCCCGAAGGGGCAGGGCGAGACCACCACCACCACCAAGCCGCGTTCGCGCCAGCGCTGCAACAGATCGAGCCAGGCCGGGTCCAGGATCGGCAGGTTGCCGGCTCCAAAGCTCTCCAGCACCACGCCGCGCAGGCTGGAGCCGACCGCGGCCGCCGCCTGCTCGGGATCGAGCCCGGGAAAGAGCTTGAGGTGGAAGGCGGCCGGAGAAAACGACGCCTTCAGCTCGAACGGTCCGCGGATCGGGCGCAGGCGGGCGCGATCGACCTCGACATGCACGCCGATCTTGGCCAGCGGGGGATAGTTGGGGCTGGCGAACGCCCGGTAGTCGGTGATCGAGAGCTTCTTGGTCCGGTTGCCGCGCAGCAGCAGATCGTCGAAGCAGATCCCGACCTCCGGAATCGATTCGACCGCCAGCATGCAGGCGCTGATCAGGTTGCGGTGGGCGTCGGAGCGCAGCGCCTGCACCGGCCGCTGGGCGCCGGTGAAGATCACCGGCTTGGGCAGCTCGCGCAGCGCGAACGACAGCGCGCTGGCCGAATAGACCATGGTGTCGGTGCCGTGAATGACCACGAACCCGTCGTAGCGCTCGAGCGCCTGGCCAATTTCGCGCGCCAGCAGCGCCCAGATCTCCGGTCCGATGTCGCTGCTGTCGCGATTGCAGATGAAGCGATGCTCGAGCGTGCCGAGCTCCTCGATCTGCGGGATCCTTTCGAGCAGCGCGGCGGGATCGGGACGCGGGTCGAGCTCGACGCGCCCTCCGGCGGCGCGCATACCGAAGGTCCCGCCGGTGTGCAGGATCAAGAGCCGCGCCATGGGCCCTCATGTTAGCCGATCCGGCCCATGCGAGTTGACAGATCGGTCGGGCGAACTTATTACAACAAGTGCGTTTAGAACCAAGTTCCAAGTTCCCAATGGAGGTGTGCAACCATGACCCAATTGATGCTACGTAATCCGTTTCGGTCTTCGCTGACCCCGAGCGGTTTCTTCGATGGCTTCCTCGAGCCGCGTCCGGAGTGGTTCGATCGTTTCTTCGATGCTCGGGTTGATGCCGAGCTACCGGCCCGGAGCTGGAGTCCAGCGGTCGACGTGATCGAAGAGCAGGATCACTACGAGCTGCAGGCCGAGCTGCCGGGCATGAGCGAGAAGGACTTCGAGGTCAAGGTCGAGGACGGTATGCTCTCGATCCACGGCGAGCGCAAGTTCGAGAAGGAGTCCAAGAACGGCGGCGTGCGCCGGCTGGAGCGCTCTTACGGCAGCTTCACCCGCTCGTTCGGCCTGCCGGACAACATCGACCGCGACCACATCGAGGCGCACTACGACAAGGGCGTGCTCAAGCTGGTACTGCCGAAGTCCAAAGAGAGCCGCAGCCACAGCATCCAAGTCAAAACCCACTAAGCGGCGCCGACGCTGAGAATTCTCGGGCTCCCCTCTGGGAGCCCTTTTTTTGTGGGCCTGTGGTCGTCGTGATGTGGGGGGCTTGTCCCCTCCCGTGATGCGCAACAATTGGCGGCGGCGCCCATTCGGGCGGGGTCAAGCCCCGCCCCTACATCCTGTCCGAAGCGAAACGATTGGAGTGGTCGACTTTTCGGGCGGGGTCAAGCCCCGCCCCACATTCTTTTTCCGCGAGATCGGACCTTCACCCTATCCCTTGCGGGCCGCGGCCTGGCCTGACTAACGTTGCTCGATGCCGTCCATCGAGGAGCTTCCCACTCCGGCGCTGCTGCTCGACCTCGACACCCTGGAATCCAACCTGAAGCGAATGGCCCAGCGCGCCGCCGCGCTCGGGGTTGCGCTCCGGCCCCACGTCAAAACCCACAAATGCGTCGAGATCGCGCGCCGCCAGATCGCGCTCGGCGCGCGCGGCATCACCGTTTCGACGCTCTACGAAGCGGAGCTGTTCGCCGCGCACGGCTTTGGCGACATCACCTGGGCATTCCCGCTGATTCTGGGGCGCCTCGGGCAGGCGCGCGAGATCGCGGAGAGAATCTGCCTGCGGTTGGTGGTCGACTCGAGCGCCGCGGTCGATGCGATGGAAGCGACGCGCTTCCCCCACCACGTCTGGCTCAAGGTCGATTGCGGTTATCACCGTGCCGGAGTCGATCCGCGCGGCCCGCTCGCGCTCGAGCTGGCGGCGCGGTTGAACGCCTCCGAGCGTCTGATCTTCGACGGCCTGCTGACTCACTCCGGCCACGCCTACCACGGCCGCAGCCGGGAGCAGATCCGCGCCATCGCCGAGTCGGAGCGCGCGGTGCTGGTGGAGCTGGCTGCGACGCTGCGCCGTCAGGGAGTCGAAGTGCCCGCCCTCAGCGTCGGCTCGACACCCGCGATGGCGCAGGTCGAGAATCTCGCCGGCGTTTCCGAGGCGCGGCCCGGCAATTACGCTCTCTACGACGCCACCCAGGTGGCGCTCGGCTCCTGCGCGGTGCGCGACTGCGCGGCCACGGTGCTCGCCAGCGTGATCTCGTGCCAACCCGGCGCAGAGCACTGCGTGGTCGACGCCGGCGCGCTCGCGCTGTCCAAGGACTCCGGCCCTCAAACCGATGGGACGCCCTCGATGGGGCGGATCTTTTCCGACTACGCCGCCGGCGAGCTGGAGCCAGAGGTTTATCTGACCGGGCTCACCCAAGAGCACGGCATCGTGAACGCGCCGCGCCCGGTCGGCTCGCGCGTCCGCATCCTGCCGAACCACTCCTGCCTCACCGTCGCCCATTTCGACCACTACGAGGTCGTTCGCCGCGACCAGGTCATGGACCGCTGGAAGATCTGGCGCGGCCGTTAGGTTTCGGGGACGGCGATCGGGGCGGCGTCGGGGGGCGGGGGGGCGCCGCTGAGGGCGGCGGCGATGCGGCGGGCGTGGATGTGGCAGTTTTCGATGAAGATCTTGTAGCTGTGCTGGGTTCCAGCGGTGACGGTGCCGGCCACGTACAGGCCCGGCACGTTGGTCTCCATGGTCTTGGGATCGAAGACCGGCGCGCCGTCCGCGCCGGCGAGCTCGACGCCGGCGAGCCGCAGCAAGGTGGGGTCGGCGACGTAGCCGGTTAGAAGCAAAACGAAGTCGGCTTCGACCTCGATCGCGCCGCCGCCGTCGAAGCGCTCCAGGGTGACATGGGTCGGGCTGATCGCTTTCGGCGCAGTGCGATAGTGGCAGGCGATCTCGCCGCGCTGGATTCGGCCGAGCAGCTCCGGTAGCAGCCAGTACTTGACGCTCTTCGGCGGCAGCTCGGCGCCGCGGTAGCTGAGCGTGACCCGGGCGCCGGCGTGGTAGCAGCGCAGCGCTGCCTCGGCCGCCGAGTTCTTGCCGCCGACGATCAGCAGCCGCTGGCGGAAATAGCGATGCGGCTCGTCGAAGTAGTGGCTGACGTGCGGCAGCTCCTCGCCGGGAATCCCGAGTATGCGCCCCATCCACGCCCCATTACGCAACCGGGACCTGCTCGAACACCCGGTCTTCATGCACGCCGGGACAGTCCAACCCCGCCGCTTCGATGCGCTCGCGCAGCGCGCGGTAGAGGTGGTAGCGCAGGGGGCCAATGAAGGTGTAGTCGCTGTTGAGCAGGAGGCGCTGGTCGTTGGACTCGTCGCTCAGCTCCTGGCGCAGAATCTCGCGCCGCTCCTGGACCCACGCGTCGGTGACACGGCCGGAGGCGACCTTCTCCTGCAGGATCAACTGATAGCGCTCGCGGCCGACGATCTCGGGATGGAAGTTGGAGCCGAACACCCGCGGCATGACGCCTTTGCGATCGCGCGCGAACTCGACCAGCGCCAGCGCCGGCCCGGCCGGACCGCCGATTCCCAGGGTCTCGACTCCGAGCACATCCCACGGCTCCTGGCCGGCGGCACCGGGCGGCAGCAGATCGTAGTAGCGGTTGTCGAGGATTCGGATCCGGCCGGCAGGGGAGAGACGACTGAGCTGGGAGTACCACGGGTGACGGCCGGCGCTTTCGGTCAGCTCGGCCTCCATCACCCCCGAGCTCTTGCCGCCTTTCCCTGGCCCGCGCAGCGAGGCCAGCGCCGCGCCCAGGTGCATGCACAACAGCCCGAAGCTGTGGCAGATTGCGACATAGGCGGCTTGGGTATCGGACAAGATCGCGTCGAGCAGCTCGCCGTAGGGCTCGAGCCAGGCCGGATTCTCGCGGATGCCCTGCGACGCCGGGTGGATGCCGTCGTTGAGCCGCGGATCGAGATGTCCCGGCCCGCCGCTGCCGACGTAGAGCGCGAAGCGACCGGGCTGGTGCTGCGGCACCTGATGGCCGAAGCGCACGTCGAAAGTCAGCACCCGCAGCTTGAGCCCGACCAGCCGCATCGGCTCGCCGAAGTCGCAGACCGCGTCGCGAAACGCGAACAGGATCGAGTCGTAGCCCAAAGACGGCCAGCGATGGTGCATGTCGAGCACCGCCACGTCCACCCGGTCGTCACGCGGCGGCGGCAACGGCTGCGCCGCGGTCACCGCCGCGAACTCGACCGCGCCGCCGGGGCCGCGCGCGGCGCAGTGGTGGAAGCACTGGTCGGCGCCGTGGCGCTGTTTGATCTCGCAGCGGATCGGCATCTTGCGCTAGCTTTGGATGGTTCGGCCCAGCGGAGGGTTACGCCCTTCGCTCGGCTCCAGGATCGATTCTACTACCCAACCTGCAAACTCTCGATCCTGCCTCGCTAAACATGCTGGCGTTGTCCATGGGCGCCCTTCGGCCGCCCCTGCCATCCACTTCAACCCTCCGGTTTGAAACATTCGATTCGACCGCGGCCTACTCGACGCTGCTGCCGCCGGATCGGTGCGGAGTATAGCGGGCCGGCAGCCGAACCGTAAACGTGCTGCCGCGTCCCGGCTCGCTCTGAACCATGATCTCTCCGCTATGAGCGCGGATGATCTGATCGCAGATCGCCAGGCCCAAGCCGGTGCCGACCCCCACCCCCTTGGTGGTGAAGCCAGGATCGAAGATCCGGCCCAGCTGCTCGGCAGCGATGCCCCGGCCGCTGTCATGGATCTCGATCCAGACCCGCTCGCCTTCGCGGCCGGTGCGAACTCGAATCTGGCCGCGACCCTCGATCGCCTGGGTCGCGTTGAGCAGCACGTTCATCAGCAGCTGGTGGAGCTGGCTCGCCTGACAGGTGACCTTCGGGGTCGCGCCGTAATCGCGAATCAGCTCGATCCGATCGCGCAGCTCGGCGGCCAGCAGCGCCAGCACCGTCTCGATCGATTCGCGGAGCTCGATCTCGAGCACCTCGGCGCGATCCAAAGTGGCGAAATCCTTCAGGCTCCGCACCACGCGGGCGATGCGTTCGCCGGCGGCGCGGTTGGTCCCGGCCAGCTCCGCCAGCGTATCGAGCAGGCGGCGGACCGATGCCGGCTCGGCTCCGCCGGGCCGGGCCAGCTCATCCTGCAGCTTGCGCACCGCGCGGCCCAACAGGTCGCTATTGCTGTGCAGCGAGCCCAGTGGGCTGTGAATTTCGTGGGCGATGCCGGCCACCAGCTGGCCGAGTGCCGCCATCTTCTCGGAGTGGACCAACCGCGCCTGCGCTGCGCGCAGCTCCCGGGTGCGGCGTTCGACCTTGTCCTCGAGGCCGCGATTGAGCTCGTCGATCTGACTGAACTGGGAGCGCACGATCGCGAGATAGAAGATCAAGGCCGCGACCGTAAACGGGATCAGCGACAGCGAGTGGGTCTGGATCCCGAAGTAAGGCAGGTAGATGGTCATGATGCCGGCCGCCGCGTACAAGGTCGAGAAACCCAGCAGGTTGTACTTGAGCTCGACCCGCCGCGGCGCCGATTCGGCCCGGCGATAGGCCCGGGCCAGCAGGCCGATCACCAGCACGGTCAGCAAGGTCATGCCGAAGGCGGTTTCGAGAAACCACGGCCCGTAGGTGTGCTCGTAGCCGGTCGGAGCGTAGTAGGCGGCCCCCGCGATCACCGAATCGCTGGCGATCGTGAGCACCAGGATCACGGCGCCGTAACCGTAGAGGCCGATCAGAAGGTGGCGCAGCCGTAGGCCCAGTAGCTTGCGATCGAGCCTTTCGATCTCGCCGGTCAGCACCAAGACGTAGTGCACGGTCAAGATCGCCGCCGGGATCGCGAACAGATACGGGACCTTGGTCCAGCGTTCGGCTTGGGCCAAGCTGCGGCTCTGGTGAAATATGAACGAGGCGAAAGCCGCCGCGCTCAGCGCCAGACAAAACCACGCGAACACGCGATTGACCGGCTCGCGCCGGCCGTAAAGCAGGGCGATCAAACCGAGCGCAAGCATGAACAGCCCACACACCAGCGACGGCACCGCGTAGGGATTCATGGCGCGGGCTTACGCTCGCGGAGCGGGGGACGGGTCCAGCGGGATCACCACCGTGACCTCGGTGCCTTGATCGGGCACGGCGTGAATGAGCACATCGCCGTTCCAAGGCAGCACCCGCTCGCGCATCCCCACCAGGCCGGACGCTTTGGGGTCGGACAGCTTCTCGCGGCTGATGCCGCAGCCGTTGTCTTTGACCTGCAGCCGCACATGGCCGTCGATCCAATGCAGGCGGATCGTCAGCTTGGAAGCGTTGGCGTGACGCGCCACGTTGGTCAAGGCCTCTTGGAGGATGCGGAAGCAGGCGGTTGAACGTTCCGGATCGATCGCGATCCGCCTGGGCTTGATCTCGACCTCGCAGCGAATCCCGGTGCGCTTCTCGAACTCCTCCGCCTGCCATTCGATCGCCGCCGCCAACCCCAGGTCGTCGAGCACCCGCGGCCGCAGCTCGGTGGAGATGCGGCGCACGGTCTCGATCCCGGCATCGACCAGCTCCGACATCGACTCGAGCCGCTGGCGCAGCTCGCGGCCCTGGGCGCGCCGCTGGCCCAACAGCGAAAGATCGACTTTGAGCACGGTCAGCACCTGACCCAACTGATCGTGAATCTCTCGCGCGATCCGCTTGCGCTCCTCCTCGCGAATCGACTGGAGCCGGAGCGAGAGATGGCGCAGGCGCTGGCGCGAGGCCTCGAGATCGTCGAGGGCGCTGCGGCGTTCCGAAGTGATCGCCGCCAGCGCCAAAGCGGTGATCGCGACCACCGCGATGAACGCCTGCAGCAGCATGAGGTTCGTTTGCGGATCGCCGCCGGCGAACGGCCCGAAGCCGGAGACGGTGCCGCTGATCGCGAATCCGGAGAGCAGCAGAATCGCGCCGGAGGCGCCGGTCGATCCGAATCGGAGCGCGGCCCAGATCAGCAGCGGGAACACCGCGAACTCGAGCGCATCGGATCGGCTGCCCGGCCCCAACCAGCCGCTGAAGGCAACCGCCCCCACCAGCAGCAGGCCGGTCAGCAGCGCACCGGCCTCGGCGACCTGCGCCAGCCGCCAGGAGCGCGGTCGCACGTAGGACCAGGTCAGCAGCACCGGCGCGACGATCAGAATGCCCAGCACATCGCCCAACCAGTACACCAGCCAGATCGAGCCGTATTCCGCAACCGGGATGGGGCCAAACCCAATGATCGCGGTCACGCCAATCGTAGCGCTGACCACGCTGCTCGCGGCGGCGGCCAGCGCAGCCAGGCCGAACAGATCCTTGAGCCGATCGAGCTGGGCTCGGAACCCGATCAGGCGCTCGAGCAGATAGACCGCGACGATCGGCTGCACGGTGTTGCCCACGACCACGCCGATCGACGAGAGCAGCGGCTCGCCTTCAAAAGCCACGACGGCGATCTGGCCGATGGCAACACCGGGCCAAAGCTTGGCTCCAAACAGCAGCAGCGCCGCCAAGGCCACGCCGGCGGGGGGCCACACCGGGGTGATGTTCTCACCCGGGAATGCGAACGGGAGGCCGATTTGGGCGGCCAGAAAGTAGGTTACGGCCAGTCCCAAGACTAGGAAGAAGTATCTTAGATTGATTCTAGAGAGACTCATCCCCCATCACGAAGCATGCGAATTCGAGCATGATAGCACCGCGCTTCGCGAGAACCCGCATGATTCGTGGCACGTCCGTCGTCATTCCGGCGCAAGCCTTAAGTCCAGGCTGGGCGGACTCCCGGTCTGTGCGCAGCTTGTCCATGGGCGGCCTTCGGCCACCCATGCCACCCGATTTGCGACTCTTGCAGGCGGATATGAAGGGTGCAGCCCTTGGCAACCTTGGAGAGTTGTTAGATAAGAAATCGAAAGTCCAAGGATAGAATAGGAAAGCATGCCTCGACGCTGGATCCGTCGATTGCTGATCCTGCTGGTGCTGGTGCTGATCGGTGTTGCATTGCGCTACACCGTCTTTCGGCCCGATCCGGTTCCGGTGACCGTGTTTCGGGTCGCCCCCGGACGGGTCGAGGACACCGTGACCAACAGCAAGGCTGGAACCGTGAAGACCCGTTTTCGCGCCAGCCTCAGCTCGGAGATCGGCGGCCGGGTCCTGGAGCTGAGGGTGCGCGAAGG
>DASWHO010000216.1:0-7049 GCA_036398155.1 Acidobacteriota bacterium | reverse complement strand
GGTGCGCCGGGCGTTCTCACCGCTGCCGACGCCGGTGATCAGGCCGTTCTCGAAAACAGCCGCGAACGCTTGCAGCTCGCCGCGCTTCAAATCGCGCAGCATCCGCGCCTTCAACCGGACGGCAAGGCGCTCCGGCTGGCGTTGGTCCCATTCCGCGGCCAGCTCCAGCCGTGCGGCCGGCGCCTGCGACCGCGCCCGCGCGATCGCGGCCAGCACCGCTTCGCGGTCCGACCCGACGCACTCGGCTTGGCCCTGGATCACCATCTGCGGCGTATACACCCGGCCGCTCCAGCCGGCGCGGGTGTAGCTTTGCTGGCGCTCGGACCAGCGGTGCTGGGAGAACGGGTCCTTCCAACCGAGCTGATTCCAATAGTCCACGTGAAAGGCCAGCGCAAAGACCTGGGTTTGCAGCTCTGGCATCGAGCCCAACGAGCTGAGCAACCGGTCGGCCGGCGGGCAGCTCGAGCAGCCCTGCGAGGTGAACAGCTCCAGCAGCACCGCCGGCGCCGAGGCCGCGGCCGCGGCGTTCTGGGACTCGGCCGCCGGCGCGGCCGGCGCAGTCAGCAGAGCGCAGCAAAGCAAACCGACGGCGGCAGACCGCCAAGCATGAAAACCGTGCCCGGCCCGCGGCTTCATGGCACCGGACAGACGCCCAGGGCGATTTGCCAGCAGAAGGAAACGACAATCGCCGCGATCATCGCCACCTTCGCGGGGCTCCACCGTCTCGATCGAGCTAGCGGCATTTCAGCACTCCCCCGCCCAGCCTAACTATCGCGCTGGGCCGAAGCGAGCGACGCGGGGTATCGGCCATCACGCCGACCAGGCGCAGCTCTCCCACATTCCCGCGAAACGCGCCATGCAGCCCGTCCGACGTGGATCCCAGCTTTCGCCGGCATGACGCCGATGACGGCGATCCGGCGGCGCGCCATCGCCAAATCCGGCGCTCTTTGCTAAAAGAGAGCGTTCCATGACCCGCATCCTGACCGCCCTCTTGCTGCTCGGACCGCTCCCGGCGCCGGCGCCTGCCGGCCTCGCAATCGAGAAGCTCGGCGACGGCGTGTACGCCGCGCTGCAGCCGGCCGAGCTGCGCTTCGACGAGTGCAACTCCGCCATCGTGGTGCTCGACGACGGGGTCCTGGTGGTCGACACCCAGACCTCGCCGGCCGCAGCGCGCCAGGTGATCGACGCGCTCCGCGGTCTGACCTCCAAACCGGTGCGCTGGGTGGTCAACACCCACTGGCACGGCGACCACGTCCAAGGCAACCAGGCCTATTGCGACGCGTTTCCCGCGGTCGAGTTCGTGGCCCACCCACGAAAACACCCGCGAGGACATCGAGCAGCGCGCCGGCCCGGCGCACGCCGAGGAGCTCGAGCAGATTCCGGCCTGGATCGAGCGCGCCGAAAAAGCGCTGGCCAGCGGCGAGGGCGACGGCCAGCAGCTGACCGCGGAGCAGCTCGAAGCCCTGCGCGGCCGGCTCGCGCGGCGCCGCGCCTACCTGGCCAAGCTGCGCGAGGTCAACGAGTTCGTCCTGCCGACCGGAACCGTGCACGACACATTCACGATCCGCAGCGGCCGCGAAGTGCGCTTGCTCCACTACCTCGGCCACACCCGCGGCGATCTCGTGATCTATCTGCCGGCCGAGCAGGTCCTGATCACCGGCGATCTGCTCGACGATCTGCCCTACACCGGCCACGGCTCGCCCGCCGAGCTGGTCGAGACCCTCCGCGACCTCGATCGGCTCGAGTTCGACACGATCGTCCCGGGCCATGGCGGCGTGCGGCACGGACGCGAGCACCTGCGGCGGGTGACCGCCCTGTTCGAGTCCCTGGTCGAACAAACCGGCGCGGCGGCCCGCTCCGGCCTGAGCCTCGAGGAGGCCAAACAGAAGGTCGACGTGAGCGCGCAGCGCGACTATTTCGTCCGCGACCAGGCCGCCGATCGCGTTTGGCAGTTTTTCATCGACCAAGCCATCGCCCGCGCCTACGGCGATTCAAACCACGACTGACTGGTCCCGAATGGGGTGGCATGGGTGGCCGCCGCAGGCCGCCCATGGACGAGCAGCGCGCAGAGATGAGTCCGACCCGGCCGATAGAAATCAGGGCCTGGTTGCGAGAGTCAGTTCGGCCGCCAGCTCGAGGACGAATCGCCCCCGCCCCGACGGAGCAATCCGGATCTCGGGACAGCGCGGGCGCTCCCGCGGGTGGGTCGCGTCTCGCGCCAGGCGATCCCGGAAGCAGCGCCGTGCTCTACCGCATGCGCTCGCGCCGTCCCTCGTCCCAAATGCCCCGCTCGGGACCGTGATCGCCGACGAGGAGGCGGTCCGGCTGGTCGCGGCCTGGATCGCCGAGGACCTCGCCCCCGCGCGGCCCGTTCTGGCGCAGCGCTCGGCTGGCCGGTAGGGCGGCGTGAGTGCGACGGCGCGGGAAGAGGGGTTAAACGCGGGACCGACCCTCATGGCTCGATCTCCCATGGGCATTCCCACCACTCAAGCCGCCTTTGCCGCTTCAGCAGCGGGTAGTCCTGCCGCTGCAGCTCCAGCAGGATGCGGACTTTTTCCTTGATCGGCAGCCGGGCTTGCTGCCGGTGCCACTCGGCCTTGGCGCGAAAGATCGCATCGATCGCTGCGGAATCGAAATTCGACTCGCTACTCACCGAGCAAATCCCCCGCCTCATAAGGTCGACCAAGGAGGAGACGACGCGGGAGGCTGAAAGGATGGGAACGATTAGGCGACCTTCGGTTCGACCGGGAGGCCGGCGGCTTCCCAGGCGTTCCAGCCGCCGGCCAAGGCGTGCGCGCGCAGCCATCCCTTCTGTCTCAGCTCGAGCGCCACCCGGGCGCTGGTGGCTTCGTTCTGTCAAAGACAGAACGCGACCAGCCAGGCCTGCTTTGGCAGGCCGAGCGCGGTGGCGCGCCGCACCGCCTGATCAGGATCGAGACGGATGGCGCCGGCCGCCAACAGATCGCTGCTCTCGTAGGCGCGCTCGGTGCGCGCGTCGAGCACGACGACCGGCTCGCCGGCCGCCTGCAGCCGCCGCAGCTCGTCGACTGTGATCCGCTCGGCTTCGGAAGCGCCCGGCGCAGCGAGCGCTTCTACTTCCGCCGCGGCCGCGACCGGCGCAGCTGCGGCGCCGGACGATGCCGCGGCCGCCGCCAGCACCGCGGCGGCCGGCGCGCCGGCCGGCGCGTGAACCTCGGCGCGGCCCAGCAGCATCAGCGAGCCGCCGTGCAGCACGATCGAGATCAGAACCACCAGGCAGCAGATCTGAAACAGCGGCTCGCTGCCGGGCAGGCCGGCGAACACTGGCAAAAGAATCAGCAGCAGCGAGCTGAGGCCGCGCGGGCCGAACCAGGCGATCAGCCAGCGGCTGCGCCGATCCAGCCGGGTGGGCCAGAGCGAAACGGCCAGCGCCAGCGGACGCACCGCCAGGACCACCAGCGCAAACAGAATCGTCGCGCCGCTCACCAAGCCGAAGCCGCTCCAGATCAGCGAGCTGCCGAACAGCACAAAGGTGAACAGCAGCGCCATCTCCGCGGTGGTCTCGCCGTACTCGAGAAAGCAGTCGCACAGCTCGAGATCGAGCGCCGAAATCGTCAGACCGGCGGTGAACGCGGCCAGAAAGCCGCTGCCGTGCACCGCCTCGGCGGCGGCGTAGGCGGCGAACGCCACCCCCAGCGAATAGATCGATTCGTAGTCGCGGCGCACGCCGATCCGGCGGCGGACCAAGTCGAGCGCCCCCACCGCCACCAGTCCGACGATCACCCCCGCCCCCGGACCGAGCAGGAACAGCTCGAGGCCGAGCCGCACCCAGTGGCCGGGCTCGGCGCTGGCGCCGCGGCTGAGCAGCGCCATCGCCACGATCACCACCGGCAGCAGCACCGCATCGTTCATCCCGCTCTCCATCCGCAAGGCCTGGCGCACGGCGCCGGAGAGATCGCGTCTTCGCATCAGGCCGCGCAGCAGCACCGGATCGGTCGAGGCCAGCGCCGCTCCCAGCATCGCCGCCGCCGCCAGCGACAGGCCGAGGATCTTCCAGCCCGCCAGCGCCATCAGCGCGGCCGAGACCATCGTGCCCGGTCCCAGCACCAGCAGCGCCAGCCGGCCGTGCTCGCGCACTTCTTTGATGTCCAGACTGACCGCGTCGGTGAACAGGACCAGCACCAGGCTCAAGGTCGCGACCACCTGCAGGATCGGCGAATCCAAGGTCACGTCCATCAGGCCCAGGCCCCAAGGACCGAGGGCGGCGCCGAGCGCGAGGAAGATCGCGACCTGGGGCACGCCGCTGCGCTCGATGAAGCCCGACAGCAGCGCCGCCATCACGATCACGGCGCCCACCAGCGCCAAGGTGGTGGCGAAAAACTCGGCTCCGAACGTTTCCATGGCGATCAGCCGAAGCGGCGATCCCTGAAGCGGAACACGGCGTGAACGACCGGTAGCAATTGTACGTCAGGAGCTTAGAGAACAAAGCGTCGCTTGCAGTTTCCGGGCACCCGCGGAGCTTCCATCGGTCCCGGCGCGATCGGGGATCTCGAGCAGGGCGGCTCGGCTCGAGACCGGCAGATCCGAGCTTGTCATGCGGCCTTGGAAACGATTAGAGTTTTCGGGGACTTCCACACCAGTCCGGAAAGGAGAGGCGATGCTGAGCAACAAGACTCTGTTTGCGCTGGTAGCCGCCGCCGCGGCTCTGATGCTTGCGGCGCCGGCCGCTCCGGGGGGCGACGACGCGTCGGATCTCGCGGCGCGAGCCAAGGCCTGGCAGGATGCGTACAATGCCGGCAACTTGGAAGCGGTCGCGGGGCTTTACACCGAAGACGCCATGCGGCTGCCTTACCAGGCAGCCACGCTCCAGGGACGCGCGGCGATCGCGGCCAACCTCAAGGAAAATCACGACGCCGGTTTGACCAAAATCGATATCAAGGTTCTGGGCACCGAGTCGCACGGCGACCTGGCCTGGGGCCACGGCACCTACGCCCTGATGAATGCTGCGGGCGCCACCGTTCAGGAGGGCAAGTGGATGAACGTCTCCAAGCAGATCGGCGGCGCGTGGTTGATCCACAGCGACATCTGGAACACCAACACGCCGGATGCGCCGGCGATGTAGGGCCCTGGTCAAGGTAAGCACAGGATCCCGCGCATGGGTGGCATGGGCGTGCGCAACAAGCCCATGGACGACCTCACTCGCAAGAGACAGCTCGTCCGTGGGCGCCCTTCGGCCGCCCACGCCACCCCATTCAGGATCCTTGAGGAGGATATCGAAGGCAAAGTCCTTGACTAGACGTTGTGCACATCGCATTTTGTTCTCGTTTGCTGGCGTGGAGCACAGGATTTCAGTGGGCCGCTGGGGCGCGCATGGGTGGCATGGGCACGCGCAGCGCGCCCTTGGACGACCTCGCTCGCGGCGCGGACCTCGTCCATGGGCGACCTTCGGCCGCCCATGCCACCCGATTCGCGACCCTTGGGGCGGATATCAAAGGCAAAGTCCTTGACTAGTTGGAGAGGGGACCTTTAGCCGCCGGCTCGGAGCGCAGGATCCAGAGGAAGGCCAGCGCGGCGGCCATCAAGAGACCGCCGCCCCACAGCGGGCGGCCCAGGATCAGATGGCCGATGCCGAACAGGCTGCCGAACACCACGATCGCGCCGGCCAGCAACCGCTGCAGCGCGGGCCGCATCGATTCGGTCGCGGCCGCCCGATAGCCGCGCCAGCCCGGTCCCGGCGGACGAACGCGAGCGGCGAAGCGGCGCAGGGTTTCCGGATCGTTCTGCGGCCCCAGCAGCGAGACCGGGATCCAGGTCGCCAGGCTGGCGAGCGCGATGATCACGATCTGCTGCCAGGCGCCGAGCTCGAGCACCAGCCAAGGGTTGGCGGCCCCGAACAAGGTCGGCGAAAAAAACAACTGCAGCATCAAGGCCAAGACCGTCGTGACCCCCATCGCGGCGAGCTCGGCATGCGGCGTCACCCGCGACCAGTACCAGCGCACCGCGCTCACGCTGCCGAGCCCGGCGCCCAAGGTGATCAAGAACTGCCACACCGAAGCGATGCTTTCTATAATGAGGGCCGCGCCGCCGGCGAGCAGCGCCATCAGCACGATGCAGAGCCGGCCGATCCGCACCGCTTCGCGTTCGCTCGCCGCCGGATGCAGAAAACGGCGGTAGAGATCCTGCACCAGGTACGACGCGCCCCAGTTGGTGTGGGTATCGATGGTGCTCATGAACGCTGCCACCAGGCTGGCCAGCACCAGACCCAGGACGCCGGCCGGCAAGTAGCGCCGCACCATCAGCGGATAAGCCATCTCGCGGTCCGCGAGCTGGACCACGAACCCCGCACCGCGCCAGCGCCGCCCGTCGGGCGCCTCGAGCTCGACCGCGGTCACCGCGCTGCCTCCAAAGCGAGCGAACCAGGCGCGCAGAGAGCCGTCGGCCGCGCGCTCGAGCCGGCGGCTTTGATCGAGGATGGTGAGCCGGCTGCCGGGCGGGGCGCCGCGCACCTGCACCGATCCGCCGCCGGCGACGTCCAAGTGCCCAGGGGTGATCACCACCGAGCTCGGGCCTTCGAGCTCGATCGCCGCCGGCGGCGCCGGAGCGAGCTGCGGGTAGACCACCAGCGCCGCCAGCGCCACCACGATCCAGGGCCAGGGGCGCAGCGAGTTGTGCGCCACTGAAAACCACAGCGCCGCGCCCTGCGCATCCTGCTCGCTGCGGCAAGAGGCCAGACGCTGCACGATGTAGCCGTTGCCTTCGGCGTAGCGCCACCAACCGGCAAGCAGCAGCACCACGAAGGCGACCAGTGGCATGGTCGGATGGTCGGAGCGCGGGACCATGGCGAGCACGTCCTCGAGCTCGCGGCCGCCGGCGGCAAGCACCCGCTCGAGCTGCGGCAGCAGGCCGCCGGCACCCGGCGCAGCGCCCGCGCTGCCGAGCCCGCCGAAATCGCGCACCACGAAGACCGCGAGCACGACCGCGCCGGCCATGCCAAGGCCGAACTGAAACAGGTCGGTCAGGACCACCGAGCGATAGCCGCCCAGCGTGGTATAGAGCACGCACACCGAAAC
>DASWHO010000215.1:0-5427 GCA_036398155.1 Acidobacteriota bacterium | reverse complement strand
GAGGTGCCGCAGCGCACCGCGGCCGTGACCTACACTCCGAACGGCGGCTACCTGGGCGCTGACAGCTTCGCGTTCGAGGTCTGCGGCACCATCAGCGCGACGCTGGTATGCGACACCGGGACCGTCTCGATCACGGTCGTCGACGTAAACGCCACAGCTTTCCCGCAGACGGTGTCGACCGCATCTAATGAGCCGATCACGGTTACTCTGGTGGGCCAAGCCGGGTTCGGCGGCGGCGCGCGGAGCCTTAGCCGCACGATCATCGGTCGCGCCGCGTTCATCGACGGGGCGGAGATCGCCGGCAACACCGCCGACGCCGATAACAACGGTTTCGGCGACAACCATAACGATCTGCCCGGTCCGGCTCCGGTGCTGATGTCGGCCGGTGTCGATCAGGCCGGTGGCGCCGGTTCCAACGGCGTGGTGCGGATGCAGATCGAGTGGGACGTCTCCGGTCTCAAGAGCCTGGCTGGTTCCTTGGAGAGCGCCGACGTCATCCTTCACACCAACAAGGGCACGGTCGATAGCCTGGATACGTTCTTCTATCTGGGCTCCTTCGACCAGGACCTGCTCTTGACCGACTCCGACTTCGAAGCGCCGGCGACTCAGATCCCAGGCGTGGTGATGCCGGTCCCCGCGGTTCCGAGCGGCACCGACGGGACCTTCAGCTTCGATGTCGAAGGATTGCTCAACGGGGTGCTGCTGGATGACACCCGCGACAGCTTCTCGATTCAGGGCCGGGTGAATGAGAGCCTGGTCGGCGGCGGCGCCATGCGCGGGCTTCAGGTGCGCACCACCGCGACCAGCAACGTGGCCGATTTCATGGAGCCGCAGCTTTCGATCACCACGCCCGGCGTGTTCGCGCCGCTGGTCTTCTCGATCGTGTCCCTGCCTGTGAACGGGACCCTACGCGACTCGTTCAACAATCCGATCACGACGGTGCCGACCGCGCTGCCCAACCGCCAGGTGACCTACATTTCGAACCTGGGCTTCAATGGAACCGATTCATTCCAGTTCCAGGTCGATGACGGCTTCAGCCTGGCTTCGGCGACCATCACGCTGCTGGTCGGGTCCAGCGGTCCCTGCATCGACGGCGTCGATCCCGACGGGCGTCCCTGCGACGGAGAGTAGAAGCGCGCACCTTATCCCAAAGCGGATGGATCGACCGGGAGGCCCCAAGGGGCCTCCCGTTTTTTTGGGTGTCCGGTTTTCCGCGGAACCCGCTTGCGCTGACCGGCGGCGCCGCTATATTGTTCTACCTTGAAGCCTGGGCGCCCACCCGCGGGGCGTCTTTCGATTATCAGCTCACGGGCGCGATACGCGTCGAGGACGAGGTGCAATGGGCCTCTCGGTCTTCGTAAACGGGCAGTACTTCGAGCGCCGCGAAGATGCGGTGATCTCCGTGTTCGATCACGGCTTTCTGTACGGCGACGGCGTCTTTGAGGGCATCCGCGGCTACGGCGGCAAGATCTTCCGGCTCCAGCAGCATCTCAAGCGCTTCTACGATTCGGCCAAGGCGGTGATGCTGGAGGTGCCGTATTCGCTGCAGGACCTGGCCGAGATCCTGCTCGAGTGCTGCCGCCGCACCGGCTCCAAGGACCTCTACATCCGGCTGGTGATCTCGCGCGGCGCCGGCGATCTCGGCATCGACCCGCGCAAGTGCAAGACCCCGACCGTGGTGGTGATCGCCGACAAAATCGCGCTGTTTCCGGTCGAGCTCTACGAAAGCGGCATCCGCATGACCATCGCCTCGGTGCGCCGCACCGCGCCCGACGCGCTCAATCCGCAGGTCAAATCGCTCAACTACCTCAATCCGATCCTGGCCAAGCTGGAGGCGATCGGCGGCGGGTTTCAGGAGGCGGTGCTGCTGGATCGCAACGGTTACGTGGCCGAAGGCTGCGCCGAGAACATCATGTTGTGGGACGGTGCCACTTTGAAGACCCCGGCGGTGCACCACGGCATCCTCGAAGGCATCACCCGCAACGCGATCCTGGAGCTGGCGCGCGACGGTGGGATTCCGACCTCGGAGTGCAGCCTCACCAGCCACGATCTGTTCCGCGCCGAGGAGGTGTTTTTGACCGGCACCGGCTGCGAGCTGATGCCGGTGGTCGAGATCGACGGCCGCACCATCGGGGAAGGCAAGCCCGGCGACCTGCTGCGCGACCTGCGCGCGCGGTTCCGCGAGCTGACCAAGCGCGAAGGCACACCCTTTCGCGCTTAGACGGTCATGCCTGGCGAAACAAGAGCTTTGCTCTCGTTGCCGGCAGAAGCACAAGATGACTGTCGGCCGCTGGGCCGCGCCTCGCGTGGCATGGGCACGCGCAGCGCGCCCATGGACGACGTCACTCGCGGCGCGCACCTCGTCCATGGGCGCCCTTCGGCCGCCCATGCCACCCGATTCGGGACCATCGGGGGGATATCAAGGGCGAAGCCCTTGCCTAGTTTAGTTAGGCTCCTCGCTGCGTGAGTCGGGGTGGCATCGAGCGGCTGGACGGGGCCGACAAGGTTTCCGGGCGGGCGCTTTACGTCGACGACCTGCCGGCGCCCAAGGCCTGGTTCGGCGCTACCGTGCGCTCGCCGGTCGCGCACGGCCGGCTGCTCGCGATCGACCGCGATCCCGCGTTCGACTGGTCGCGGGCGGTTATCGTCACCGCGCGCGACATTCCCGGCGACAACGTCTGCGCTTTGATCGAGGACGACCAGCCGGTGCTGGCCGATCGGGTGGTGCGGCACATTCAGGAGCCGGTCGCCCTGGTTGCGGCACCCGACCCCGAGCTGGCCCGCGCCGCCGCGGCCGCGGTCCGGCTGCGGATCGAGCCGCTGCCGGCGGCGCTGACGATCGAGGATTCGCTGGCCGGCGTGGCCAAGCTACACGGCGTGGGCAACGTGTTCAAAGAGATTCGGGTGCGCAAGGGCGATTCGGGCGGCGCGCCGCGAGGGGTGACGCATTGGGTCGGGGGTCGCTATCAAACCGGCCGGGTCGAGCAGCTCTACATCGAGAACCAGGGGGCGCTCGCGATCCCGGAGCAAAATGGAAGGCTGACCGTGCACGTCTCGGCGCAGTGCCCCTACTACGTGCAAAAGGCGCTTGAGCGCTGCCTGGGCCGCGGGCCCGATCGGGTGCATACCATCCAGGCGGTGACCGGCGGCGGCTTCGGCGGCAAGGAAGAATATCCGTCGTTGGTCGCGGCCCATGCCGCGCTGCTGGCGCTGGCCACCGAACGGCCGGTCAAGCTGATCTACGATCGGCTCGAGGATCTGGCGGCGACCACCAAGCGCCATCCGATGGTTGCGACGATCCGCGCCGGGGTGGACCGTGACGGCCGTTTGCTGCGCTGGGAGGTCGATGCGATGCTCGACGGCGGCGCCTACGTGACCTTGTCGCCGGTGGTGCTGTCGCGGCTCGCGATCCACGCCGGCGGTCCGTACCGCTGCGAGCAGATCGACATCCGCGCGCGGGTGATCGGCACCAACACGCCGCCGAGCGGCGCCTATCGCGGTTTCGGCGTGCCGCAGATCTGTTTCGCGGTCGAGTCGCATCTGGACAAGATCGCGCGGGTGGTCGGCCGGGATCCGGCCGAGGTCCGCAAGCTCAACTTGCTCGAGCGCGGCGACAGCACCGCCACCTCGCACCAGCTCGATCAGGAGGTCGCGGCCGGCGACGTGTTCGAGAGCGTGCTGCACCAAGGCGACTATCGCACCCGCCAGCGCGCCGCCGCCTCGTTCAACCGGCGCTCGCGCACCCACCGGCGCGGGGTCGGTCTGTCGTGCTGGTTCCACGGCGCCGGCTTCACCGGCAACGGCGAGGTCACTTTGGCGTCGAAGGTGGCGCTGCGGGTCGGCCGCGATGGCCGGGTGCGGATCGCCACCGCCAACACCGAGATCGGTCAAGGCACTCGAACGGTGTTCCCGCAGCTCGTGGCCCGAACGCTCGGCGTGGCGCTCGGCGACGTCGAGCTCGAAGTTCCCGACACCGCGAAAGTGCCCGATTCGGGGCCGACGGTGGCCTCGCGCACCGTGATGGTGGTCGGCGGCCTGCTGGTGCAGGCGGCCGAGGCGCTGCGCGCCCGGGTGCTGGCCGAAGCGGCGCGGCGCCGCCGGCTCGAACCGAATACGCTGAGCGTGCGCGACGGCTGGATCGTCTGCGGCCGGCGCCGCCTGGCGCGCTTTCGCACCGTGGCCCAAGCGCTGGCGCGGCGCCGCGGCGGGCTCGACGTCGAGACCCAATACCAAGCGCCGCCGCAGGTGGTGTGGGACGAGAAGAGCTATCGCGGCGCGGCCTATGCCACCTACGGCTGGGCGGCCTGCCTGGCGGAGGTCGAGATCGAGCTTGCCACCTATACGCCCAAGGTGCTGCGTCTGGTGACCGCCTCGGACATCGGCACCGTGATCCATCCGGTGCTGGCCTCGGGCCAGGTCGAAGGCGGTACGGTGCAGGCGCTCGGCTATGCCTTGCTCGAAGAGGTGATCATGCGCGACGGCCAGATGGCGAATGCGCAGCTCACCAACTATCTGATTCCGACCCCGCTCGACAGCCCGCCGATCATGGTGATCTTCCGTCCCCACCCGTACGCCGGCGGGCCGTTCGGCGCCAAGGGGATGGGCGAGCTGCCGATCGACGGGCCGGCGCCGGCGATCACCAACGCGATCGCCGCGGCGCTCGGGATCGAGATTCCCGAGATTCCAGCCACGCCCGAGCGGCTCTGGGGTTGGAGCGCAGCGGTCCCGGCTGCGCGCCAACCGGCCTCGTGAGCCTTTCGCGCACCAGCTTTCGGGTCAACGGCCGCGCCGTGCGGGTGCGCACGCCGCCGATGAAGCGGCTGCTCGACGTGCTGCGCTGCGACCTCGGGCTGACCGGGACCAAGGAAGGCTGCGGCGAGGGCGAATGCGGCGCCTGCACGGTTCTGATCGACGGCGCCGCGGTCTGCTCCTGTTTGGTGCCGGTCTGCCAGGTCGAGGGCGCGCGGGTGCAAACGGTCGAAGGGTTGGCCGGCAAGCGCACCCTGTCGCCGCTGGCCCAAGCGTTCGTCGAAAGCGGCGGAGCGCAGTGCGGCATCTGCACGCCGGGGTTCGTGGTCGCGGCGCACGCGCTGCTGCAGTCGCTCCCGGCAGGCCGGATACCGAGCGACCTTCAAGTCCGCACCGCGCTGGCCGGCAATCTCTGCCGCTGCACCGGCTATCAGAAGATCGTCGATGCGGTGCGCTTGGGCGCGCGCCGGCGGCGCCGGCGCTGAGGACGCGGGTGAGTGGAGCGGTCAGCGGTCTGGCAGTCGAGCGTCCGCGCGATCTGGATGCCGTGCTCAGGAGCCTGGCGCGGGCCGCCGAGCCTGGCGCCGAACGGCTCTGGCCGCTCGCCGGAGGCACCGACTTGATGGTGCTGGTTCACTACGGCGTCTTGCCGGCGCGGCGCTTCATCGACCTTTGGGG
>DASWHO010000214.1:0-7164 GCA_036398155.1 Acidobacteriota bacterium | reverse complement strand
CGGAACGAGCAGCGGTAGGCGATCCCGCCCGGCGGCTTGTTGGTGTAGGCGCCGTCGACCTCGACGAAGGCGCTTTTGAGATCGTAGGAGCCGGTGCAGATCGAGAACAGCCCGGCGGGGAATTTGGACGGATTGCAGGCGGCGTCGGCGTAGCCGTGGTCGGCGATGGTCTTCATCCGCAGGGCGGTGATGGTGCCGTCCTTGCGCGCCGCGAGCTCGGCGCTGATGTGGTAGTCGCGCGCGAACGAGTCGGCCTGCAGATTCTCCATCCGGTCCTCGATCCACTTGACCGGCTTGCCGATCACCACCGAAGCTGCGACCGCGATCACGTAGCCGGGGTAGACCGGCACCTTGCCGCCGAAACCGCCGCCGATGTCGGGCGAGACGATGCGGATCTTCTCCTCGGAGAGGCCGACGTGGCCGGCGACCAGCGCGAACACGGTGCGGATCGCGTGCGGCGCCTGGGTGGTCATGTAGACGGTGAGCTTGCCCTGCGCCTTGTCGAAGTCGGCGACGCAGCCGCAGGTCTCGATCGAAGCGACGTGGATCCGCGGGATGTAGACGTCCTGCTTGACGGTGACGTCGGCGGCGGCGAACGCCTTTTCGGTGGCGCTCTTGTCGCCGGCCTCCCAGTGGAAGATGTGGTTGTCCTTCTTGTCCTTCTTGTCGGTGCGCAGAACCGGCGCGCCGGGCTCGAGCGCCTTGAACGGATCGACCAGGACCGGCAGCGGCTCGTAGTCGACCTCGACCGCGGCAACCCCGTCGGCGGCGGCGTAGCGGTCGGTCGCGATCACCGCCGCGACCTCCTGGGCCTGGTACATGACCTTCTCGGTCGGCAGCACCATCTGGGTGTCGGACATCAAGGTTGGCATCCAGTGCAGGTTGTACTGCGCCAAGGTCTCGCCGGTGATCACCGCCAGCACGCCGGGCACCTTGAGCGCCTTGGACGAGTCGATCTTCTTGATCTTGGCGTGGGCGTAGGGGCTGCGGGCGATGTCCATGTAAAGCATGCCGGGGAGCTGGATGTCGTCGACGTAGCGGCCCTGGCCGCGGATGAAGCGCGGGTCCTCCTTGCGCTTGACCGAATGACCGAGGCCGCCGACTTCTGCTGTTGTTTGCGTGGCCATGTCGCTTCTCCTTAGAGCTTGCCGGCGGCGTACTGCACCGACTTGACGATGTTCACGTAGCCCGTGCAGCGACACAGGTTGCCCGAGATCGCCTGCCGGATCTGCCGCTCGCTGGGCTTGGGCGTGCTTTTGAGCAGCGCGTAGCCGGTCATCATCATGCCCGGCGTGCAGTAGCCGCACTGCAGGCCGTGCTCCTGCCAGAAGCCCTCCTGGATCGGGTGGAGCTGGCCGTCCTTCTCCAGCCCTTCGACCGTCATGATTTCGTGGCCGTCGGCCTGGACCGCGAGCACGGTGCAGGATTTGACCGGCTGGCCATCGAGCAGGACGGTGCAGGCGCCGCAGTGGGTGGTGTCGCAGCCGATGTGGGTGCCGGTCAGGCGCAGCGTTTCGCGCAGCCAGTGGACCAGGAGCAGCCGCGACTCGACCTCGCCCTGCTGCTCGGTGCCGTTGATGGTGACCTTGATGCTGTGCTTGGCCATGGCTACTTTCCTCCCGCCCGCTCGCAGGCTTTCTTGAGTGCGCGCGCCGTGAGCACGCGGGCCATCTCACGTTTGTACTCGACCGAGCCGCGCCGGTCGGCCTCGGGCTCGGCGGCTTTGCCGGCCAGCTTCGCGGCCTCGGCGATCGCGGCGGCGTCGGGCTTCTTGCCTTTCAGGTAATTCTGAGCCTCTTTGGCTTCGATCGGGACCTGGCCGGCGTTGGTCAGCGCGATTCCGGCGCGCTCGATCGTGCCGTCCTGGGCCAATGTGATCTGGACCGCGGCGGCGGCGGTGGCGAAGTCGCCGACCTTGCGCTCCAGCTTGACGTAGGCGCCGCCGCTGTTGGGCGGGGGTTTTGGAATCCGGATTTCGGTCAGGATCTCGTCGGCCGCGAGCGCGGTGGTGAACAGGCCGGTGAAGAACTCCGCGGCCGGGATCGTGCGCGTGCCCTTGGGTCCGGTGGCGACGATCTCGGCGCCGAGCGCGATCATGGTCGCCGGATGGTCGTTGGCCGGATCGCCGTGGGCCAGGTTGCCGCCGATGGTGGCGAGGTTGCGGACCAAGGGATCGGCGATCACCTGGGTGGTCTCGGCCAGGATCGGGTACTTGGACTGGATCAGCTCGGAGCGCTCCAGCGCCGACTCGCGGGTCCGGCCGCCGAGCTTGAGCACGCCACCCTCCTCTTTGATGTACTCCAGATTGGGGATCTTGCCGATGTCGATCAGGTGGTCGACCTGGCCGAGCCGCAGCTTGAGCAGCGGCAGCAGGCTCTGGCCGCCCGACAGCACCTTGGCGCTGGAGCCGTGCTTGGCCAAGAGCTGGATCGCCTCCGGCAGAGTCTTGGGAGCGTGGTAGTCGAACGGCGCCGGGATCATCTCGACCTCCTTGGCATGTCTCAGTTCACCTGCTTCAGGTCATTCAAGCGCAGCCCCTCACCCCTGACCCCTCTCCTTTAGGCCCTGCGGGTCCGCGGGGAGAGGGGAATGATTTTGGATCCAGTTGCCGCGCCGGGGGCTCTATCTTGTTCCCAAATTCAAGCCGCCGGCAAGCGCGGAAGCTGTGAAGTGGCGGGGCTCGTCCCCGCCTCAGCACGGCCGGTGAACACAAATCCCTCTCCGCGGACGCCAAGAATCAGGCAGGCACTTCGTTTGACCGCCAACCGGCCCCTCAGCGCGATCCTGTCCCACTGGGAGGGGGTGAATGCCGTACAGGATCGGACCTAACCAGGCCGCTGGCTAGGATGCTGGTGATATCGCGATCGCGGGCCAGGATGGTGCAGCCGTTTTCTTCCGCGAGCACGGCGATCAGGCAATCGATGGTCGAGCGCACGGTAATCCCTTTGGAGCGCAAGGAGCGATAAAGGCCGGCAGCGCGCAGATGAATCCCGATGCCGGTCGCTTCCAAGAAGACCAGCTTGCGAAACAGGTTCTCGAGCCCTTTTCGGCCGCGCTGCTGCTGGAGTCCTTGGAACACCTCGGCCACGACCACACCGCAGGTACACAGCTCGTCGGTACCTTGGATCAAATCCGCGAGCACGGCCTGCTGCTCCGAAGGGTGGCCGTTCAGAAAGTCGACCCACACCGACGTGTCGACCAAGACTTTCACTTGCGTCGCGACGCTCTCTTGCGCAAGGAATCCAGGTCTCCTTGCCAACGAAATTTTCCGCGGAATTTGAGCAGTCCGCGCAGGGCGTGGCGGCGCGCGTAGTCCCGCAGCGCTTCGTTGATCACGGCGGTCTTGGTCTTGCCGCGGGCCACTCGCAGGGCCCCCGCGAGGGCCTCCTCATCCAGGTCGAGGGTCGTTCTCATGATCTGCCTCCTGATGCAGATAATACTGCCAATTTTATGCATAGCAATAGAGCTGTAGGGAGATAGGGGGACAGTTACCTGAATTCCGGGAGGGCATATGAAGATGACGGGCAGTGCTGGAATTCAGGTAACAGTCCCCCTATCTCCATAGCTCAGACGGCGAGCAGGGGGAGGAGGCGTTCGAGCGACTCGAGGTTGTGGGCGGCGGCGAAGTGGTTGACGAAGGGGAGCGCAGCGGCCATGCCGCGGGCCTTGGGCTCGTAGCGCGGGTCGCCGAGCAGCGGATTGAGCCAGATCACCGTGCGGGCCTTCTTGCGGAGCGCCCGCATCGCGCCCGCGATCTGGGTCGGGTCGCCGCGGTCGAGCCCGTCGCTCAAGATCAGGACCGCGGTCTTGGCGTCTACCATCTCGTCCAGGTAGCGGGCGACGAAATCGTTCAGACTCTCGCCGATCCGGGTGCCGCCGGACCAGTCGGGGACCTCGGCCGCCAGGCGTTTCAACGTCAGACCGATTTTCCCCGGCGCGAGCCAAGGCGTGAGGTGGGTGAGCGACGTATTGAATGCAAAGACCTGAGTGTGCTGCGCGGTGCGCTTGAGCGCGAGGATGAACGCGAGCAGGAACCGGGTGTGCGCGTCCATCGATCCGCTGGTGTCGCACAGGACCACGAGCCGCGGCAGCTCGACGGCGCGGCGGCGGTGGGCGAGGATTAAAAGCTCGCCGCCGGTCGCGACCGCGCGGCGCAGGCTGCGGCGCAAGTCGGTGATGCCGCGCCCGCGGCTGGGGACCAGGCGCCGGCTCCGCTTGGTCGCGAGGCGCAGCGCCAAGCGCTCGACCAAAGGCTGCATCGCGGCAAGATCGCTTTCGGTGCACTGGTCGAAAGGCTTCTTCCGCAGCAGCACCTCGGAGCTGTAGCCGGGAAGCTCGCCTTCGCCCTCGGGCGCGTCGATGCTGACCTCGCCCACTTTGGCGGAGCCGAGGCGCAGCGGCGCCCCCCTAGGCCCGGACAGCGCGCGCAGAAACGAGAGCTGCTGGGCGCGTGCGGTCGGCGGCCGGCCGGACCAGAAGCTCGCGAACAGCTCGTCGAAGAGCTCCCAATCGCGCCGGCGGATCTTGAGCGCGGTTCGCAGCGCCAGCCGCACTTCGCCGCGGTCGGAGAGATCGACCAGCGTGAGCGCGCGCACGGCGTCGGCCTCGTCGCTCAGGCCGACTCGGAGCTGGCGCGCGCGCAGCGCGGCGCCGAACCGCGCCACATGGGTCACCAGATCGTCGCCGATCATCCAACCGCCGCCTCGCCGCCCGGCGCTTCAGGTTGCGCGCGCATGGGTGGCATGGGCACGCGCAGCGGGCCCATGGACGACGTCACTCCTATGCACAGCTCGTCCATGGGCGCCCTTCGGCCGCCCATGCCACCCTTTCGGGAGTGGATTGGCGCCGATCATCCGGCTGCGGCTTCGCTTTGCGCTTCGGCGACCAGCGCCTGCACCGTGTCGGCGCCGAATTCGCTCAGGTCGTGCCAGTCCTTGAGGATGCAGCCGAGCGTCTGCTGCACGGTCGCCGCATCGAGCTGGTCGCGGTGCAGGCGGATCAGCGCCTGGGCCCAGTCGAGGGTCTCGGCGACGCCGGGCGCGCGCGACAGCCGGCGGCGGCGCAGCGCCTGCATAAAGCGGCCGATCTCGCGGGCCAGGCGCTCGCCGGCGCCGGGAACCCGCGCGTGCAGGATCCGCACCTCCTTCTCCAGGCTGGGGTGCTCAATATAGAGGTAGAGGCAGCGGCGCCTCAGCGCGTCGCCGATCTCGCGGCTGCGGTTGGAGGTCAGCACCACGTAGGGCAGATGCTGGGCGTGGATCGTCCCCAGCTCCGGGATCGTGACCTGGAAGTCCGACAGCACCTCGAGCAGGAACGCTTCGAAGCCGTCGTCGGCGCGATCGACCTCGTCGATCAGGAGCACCGGCGGACCCTCGCTGCGGGTGATCGCGCGCAGCAGCGGGCGCTCGAGCAGATAGGCGCGGCTGAAGATGATCTCTTCGAGCTTGGCCGGATCGCGCGCCTCGGGGTTGGCTTGTTCCGCCATGCGCAGCCGCAGCAGCTGGCGCTGGTAGTTCCATTCGTAGAGCGCGGTGTGGACATCGAGCCCCTCGTAGCACTGCAGGCGAATCAGCTCGGTGTCGAGCAGCCGGGCCAGCACCTTGGCGATTTCGGTCTTGCCGACGCCGGCGTCGCCCTCGACCAGCAGCGGCCGTTGCATTTCCTTGGCCAGGTAGACCGCGGTGGCGATCTCGGGCTCGGCGATGTAGCCGCGCGACTCCATCGCTTCTTGCAGCGCGCGGATCTCGGGTCTCACCCCGCGCCTCCGGCGCCGGCCCCGGCGGCGTAGCGCTCCGGCGTGGCCAGGAATTTCTCGCGGCAGCCGCCGCAGCAGAAGTAGTACATGCGGCCGCCGAACTCGGCTTGATGCGCCTTGGGCGAGACGGTCACGGTCATGCCGCAGATCGGGTCGCGCGCCGTTTCGGGCGCGGTGTGCCCGGCGGCTTTGGCGTGCGCCGCCTTGCCGGCTTGGGCTTCGGCTTGGACGGCGACGCGGCGCACCTGAACGATCTCGGCGAGGATGCTGAGCGCGACCTCTTCGGGCGCTTTGGCGCCGATGTCGAGGCCGGCGGGGTTGCGGATCGTATCGATCGCGGCGGCCGCGGCGCCGCGCGCGGCCAAGGTCTCGCGGATCTGCTCGAAGCGCTTGCGGCTGGCGACCACGCCGAGGTAGGCGGGCTCGAGCCCGAGCGCGGCGCGGATCGCCTCCTCGTCGTTCTGGCCCATGGTGGCGACCACGGCGAAACGAAGTGTGCCGGCGGCGCTCGGCTGGCGCAGCTCGGCCGCCCCGAGGTCGGTGAAGATCCGGTCGGCCTGCGGGAAGGCGCCGCTCTCAGCTTCGGGATCGGCGACGTCGACGGCGTAGCCCATCGCTTTGCCGAGCGCCGCGAGGGCGCGGGTCGTGGGGGAGACTCCGAACAGAAGCAGCCGCGGCGGCGGCAGAACCGGCTCGATATAGATATCCACGCTTCCTCCACTGGCGCAGGTCATCGGCACGGCGGTGACGCCGGGCCTGCTATCGGAATCCGGATTTGGCGACAGCGCGATCAGGCGCGGCACGCCGTCCTCGAGCGCGCGCTGCGCCTCGCTCACGACATTGGGCTGGGTGCAGCTTCCGCCGAGCCAGCCGTGGAACGCGCCGGCTTGGGTGATGATCGCCATGTCGCCGAGGTGCGCCGAGGTCGCGGAGGCGCGGCGCACCACCACCGCGAAGGCGAACGGCTCGCCGCGTTGGGTCAGCTCGGCGGCCAACAGCAGCAGATCGGATCGCATCGGTTGCCCCTTAGTTTAACCGTAACGCACATCTAAACCAGAACGTCGTGCTGGGCAGTGAAAGAGTGGGTGCCGTGGGCAAGCTTCGCTGAGGTACCGTGGGCAAGCTTGGTTAGGGTGCCGTGGGCAAGCTCGGCTGGGGTGCCGTGGGCAAGCTCGGCTGGGGTGCCGTGGGCAAGCTTCGCTTTGCCCATGGACGACCCAACAAAGTTCCAGATGAGCTCGTTGCCGGTCCGAGCTCGTCCGTGGGCAGAGCAGAGCTTGCCCACGGCACCCATGGCCTATGTATCCTGGTCAAGAGATGCTGAGCTGGGCCCGGATTCGTTCGTAGTCGGCCGGCAGGTCGAGGTCGGCGAGCGCCGCGGCCGGCCACGATACCTGCAGCGCTTCGCT
>DASWHO010000213.1:0-17839 GCA_036398155.1 Acidobacteriota bacterium | reverse complement strand
AAGCCGAGTCTGGATAAGGCTGCACCGGAAATTGGTACCTGTCCCCCATATCTCTGTCCCCCATATCTCGCGCCCCGGCCAGCGCGGCAGGGTGAAGCGAGCATCCCACCGCAGGGGACTCAGACTCCCCAAACCAGGTTTCGACCCCCCTCACACGCGGCAGCCTTCCCACCAGCCCGATGGCAACGCCGCACTGAAGTGCAAAGACGTCTGGATTCCGGCTTGCGCCGGAATGACGTAAAGGGCAGCCGAACACCTCGAGCCGGAGACGAGCGCAGCGATGTCGACCCGAACGAGCACCGAGGCCCTCCCGAGCACCCGTGCACGGGGCAGAGGGCGGTGGAGCTGCCGTCAGCTGCGAGGCGGGCGAAGAGAGCCCGACGGAGGCGTACTAAAGGTACGCCGGAGGAGGGCGAACGAGCCCAACGAAGCAGATGGCGGCAGATCCGCCGCCGGGCGACTAGGGCCAGGGGGTGGAGGAGGGGAAAGCGCGCGGCTGAAGGTTGTAGGGCCGCAGCAAGGCCTGATGGGCCTCGACGCTGCAGTCGTAGGCCGGCTCGGTGCCGCGCAGATAGGCCTCGCTGATCACGTAGCCTTGGCACAGCGCGCTGGCGCGCAGGCCGGTGCGGCGGTCGATGGCGCGGAACTCGACTCCCGGCGGGATCGCGAAATCGTCCGGCGGCAGGGTGGCGAGCGTCTTCTCCATGAACGAAACCCAGATCGGCAGCGCGGCGGCGGCGCCGGTCTCCTCTTCGCCCAGCGAGCGTTTTTGGTCGAAGCCGACCCAAGTGCCGCAGGCCATTGAGGGGCTGAAACCCAGAAACCACGAGTCGGAATACTCATCGGTGGTGCCGGTCTTGCCCGCTACCGCGTAGGGCAGCCGGGCGGCGCGGGCGGCGGCGGTGCCGCGCTGAATCACGCCGCGCAGCACGTGAGTCATGACATAAGCGGTGTCGGCCGGGATCGCCTCTTGCTCCTCCGGCAGATGCGAGTAGAGCTCCTTGCCGTCGGCGTCGGTGATGCGTTCGACCAGGTAGGGCTTGGCGCGCACCCCGCCGTTGGCGAAGGCGCTGTAGGCCGAGGTCATTTCCATCAGGGTGACCTCGGCGCTGCCGAGCGCGAGCGACGGATACGGGAACAGCGGCGCGCTGATGCCGAAGCGGCGCGCGTAGCTCATCACCAGCTCGGGTCCGACCCGCATGATCAGTTTGATCGCGGGGATGTTGCGGGACTTCTCCAGCGCGCCGCGCAAGGTGGTCAGGCCGACGTATTCGTTGTGGTAGTTCGCTGGCGCGTAGATCTGCCCGGTCGCCGGGTCGGTCCAGCTGTAGGGCTCGTCGAACAGCAGGTCGGATGCGGTGAAGCCGTTGTCGATCGCGGTGGCGTAGACGAAGGGTTTGAACGCGCTGCCGGCCTGCCGCTTGGCCTGCACCGCGCGGTTGAACTTCGAGCGCGCGAAATCGTAGCCGCCGACCATCGCGCGCACCGCCCCGCTGCGCGCGTCGAGCGCGAGCAGCGCGCCCTCGATCTCGGGCTCTTGGTCGAGCGCGACCTGCATCGTCTGCTGCGCCGGATCGAGATTCAGCACCTGAACCAGGATCACGTCGCCGCGCTGGAGCCGCTCGCTCAGCTTCTTGCGCGCCCAGCGGGCATCCTTGGCCAAGAGCTCCGCCTGGTAGCCGCCCAGCTTGAGCCGGGCGCGTTCGCTGTCGACCTCGAGCACCAGCGCATGGAGCCGATCGCTCTGGGCCGGCCGGATCGACCAGTCCGGATGGTTGAAACGCTCCAGCTCGCCCCCGGCCTCCAGGATGTTGTGCACCGCGCTGCGCCGAAAGCCGCGGCGCTTGTCGACCAAGTGAAGCCCGTCTTCGACCGCCTGGTTGGCGATCTGCTGCATCGCGGTATCCAGCGTGGTGTAGACCCGCAGCCCGCCGCCGTAGAGATCCTGCGCCCCGTAGCGCTCCTCCAGCAGCTGGCGGACCTGCTCGGCGAAGAACGGCGCCAGGGCGCGCTCGCGCGAACGCTCGACGATCCGGATCGGGGTCGCCTTGGCGGCTTCGGCCGCTTCGCGGCTGACCATGCCGATGCGGGCCATCTTGTCGATCACCAGGTTGCGCCGCGCCCGCGCCCGCGCCGCCTTGCCGGGCGAGGTCAGCGGCAGATAGCTGTTGGGTAGATGGATCAGGCCGGCGAGGAACGCGGACTCGGGCAAGGACAGCTCGCTGACCGGCTTGCCGAAGAAATAATCCGCGGCCTCGGCGAAGCCGTAGATGTTGCCGCCCAAGAAGATCTGGTTGGCGTAGATCTCGAAGATCTCTTCTTTGGTGAAGCGCCGCTCGATCTGCAGCGCGTAGATCGCCTCGCGCAGCTTGCGGGTCACTCGCTTCTCGCGGCCGGTGAACAGGTTGCCGGCCAGCTGCTGGGTGATGGTCGAGCCGCCCTCCTTGAAGCGCAGCGACCGAATGTCGCGCAGCAGCGCGCGCAACATGCCGCTGGGATCGAGCCCCCAGTGGCTGAAGAAGCTGTCGTCCTCCATGGCGACGACAGCGTTGCGCAGGTTGGGGGAGATTTCCTTGAAGCGGACTAGACGGCGGCGCTCGAGCGCGAATTCCTCGAGCTGGTGGCCGGCGCGGTCGTAGAGCACGGTGGTGATCCGCGGCTGGTACGCCAGCATCCGACCCAGATCGGGGGCCGGCACCGAGGCGATCAAGTAGCCGGTGGTGGCCCCGAGCAGCCCGGCCCCGGTGAACAGCACCAGCAGCGTGCGCGATTGGAGCCACCAAGGTCGAGAACGGTGTTTGGTCATCATGAGCACACTAACACACTTGGTATCGTAGAACTGAAAGATACGCTGGAGGAGGCCGAACGGGCCCTTCTGCGTGGAAAGTGGGGGAGCTCCCCCACACCCCCTGGCAGACGGCGCCCTATCGGCCGCCGGGCTAGCGCAGGTAGCCGAGCGCCCGGAGGCGTTCGAGCTGCTCGCGGGAGGTGACCAGCGGACCCCGTTCACCGAACGGACGCGGCCGGAGCTGCTCTTCCCAGCGCTCGAGCGCGGCGCGCAGCCGGCCCAAGCGTTGTGGATCGGCTGCGGCGAGGTTGCGCCGTTCGGCGGGATCACGGTCGAGATGCACCAGCAGGTCGAACGGCGGTCCGGAGAACAGTTTCCAGGGGCCGTGGCGCAGCGCGCGGCGCTCGGGTCCGCTGGTCAGCGATTCGGAAACCAGCAGCTCGCGGTGCGCCGCTCGGTCGGCGCGCAGCAGCGGCGCCAGGCTGCGTCCTGGCAGCGCGGAGCGCGCCGGCGCGCCGAGCAGATCGAGCAGGGTGGCCGGCAGATCGAGGGTGGTGACCGGGGTCGCGATCCTGCAGGCCCCGATGCGGCCGGGCCAGCGCAGGATCAGGGGCACCCGCAGCAGGTGCTCTCGCAGATGGTGGCCGTGCAGATCGGGCCCGCCGAACTCCTCGCCGTGATCGCTGGTGATCGCGACCAATGTGCGCCGCGCCCGCCCGGTTTGGTCGAGCTCGCGCCACAACCGCCGCAGCTCGAGATCGGCGTTGCGAATCTCGCCGTCGTAGAGATCGATCGAGCGCTGGATGTCGTTCGGATCGGTGAGCTGGCGCCAGGGGCTGGCGGCGCCGGCGAACTCGAGGCCGAGCTCGCCCGCGTAATCGGGATCGAGGAAGGGCTGGGCGGCCGCCGCCGGCGGAGCATAGGGCGTGTGCGGATCCATCACGTGCAGCAGCAGGAAGAAGGGCTCCGGCGCGCCGCGCAGCGCCTTGAGCGCCAACTCGACCGCGAAGGCGGTGCCCTCGGGCTGATCGGCGTAGCGGCTGTAGTTGTAGAGCGCTTCGAAGCCGCGGCCCGGGGCGCTGTTGAGCGCGTAGCGCGCCACCGGGTTGCCGTAGACCGCCAACACCCGATAGCCGCCGCGGCGCAGCAGGCGCGCCAAGTCCCACAGACCGGGATCGTCCAACGGCCGCAGGTTGCGGCCGGCGCCGAGCGGCTGGACCCAGCTGCGCGTCGGGTCGATCCGCATCACGCCATGCTCGCTGGGGTAGAGACCACTCAACAGCGAGGCCATGGCCGGGGCGGTCCAGGGCGACGGGCTCACTGCGATCTCGAACCGCGCGCCGTGATCGGCCAAGCGATCGAGGGTCGGCGAGGTCGGTCGCGGATACCCGTAGGCGCCGAGGTGATCGGCGCGGAGGGCGTCGAACACGACCAGCACCAAGTTGGGTGGGCCATCGGTCCGGCCGGCCGCGAGCTGCGGTTCGGCGAGCCAAAGCTCTTGGATCCGGCTGCTCTTTCCGCGCAGCTCGAGAGTCAGCTCCACCGGCCGGCCGGAGAGTTGGCGCAGGTCGAAGGTGACGGTGCGCCAACCGAGCCCGCGCTCCGGCAGCGTGCGCCGGCGCGGCGGCGCGGCGGCACCGGAAATCAGCAGCTCGATCTCCAGCGCCTGGCCCTCGGTATCGAGGTCGAGCTCGAGCTTGGCTCCCTGCGGCACCGAGATGGCGAAGCGCAGCCGCGCCGGGGTGAGCAGTTTCAAGGCGTCGCGCTCCACGCCTGAGGCCTCGTGCCAGGTGCGGGAAATCTGGCCCGGCGTCTCGATGTTCGGGCCGTCGCCTTCATAAAGATGGAGGTTGCGGCCCAGGGCGGCGGGGCTCGGGGCACCGAGCCGCCCGCAGCCGGCCAACAGGGCGCAGGCGATGATGGAGCGAATCAATGGGGCAAGTATCATCGGGCAGCTTCCGGGCCCATCCCCGTAACCTGCACTATTTCAAATGGTTGCCGAGACGCCATATTTTGGATCTCGCCCCCGGTTGACAGCGCTCGGAGTGGGACTTATCTTATTAGCACTCGCTGGAGGAGAGTGCTAACAGGTCCGTTCGGACCGAGACCGATCTCCGGCGCGAAATCGATTCGAGTAGGAGCGAGGAGGTACGTTCGAGATATGGGCGTCAACATCACACCGGTTCACGATCGGATCTTGGCGCGGCGCACCGAGCAGCGCGAAGAAGAAGTGCGCGGGGGGATTATCATCCCCGACAGCGCCAAGGAAAAGCCCATGGAGGCGGAGGTGATCGCGGTGGGCAAGGGCAAGCTGCTGGAGGACGGTCGGCGCGTGCCGATCGAGGTCCAGGCCGGCGATCGGGTTCTGATCGGCAAGTATGCCGGCAGCGAAGTCAAGCTCAACGGCGATGAGTATGTGATCTTGCGCGAGGACGAGATCCTCGGGGTGATCAAATAACATTCGGGGCGGATCGAGGGTCCGCTCACCTTAAGGAGGTCGAGGTCTCAAATGGCCAAGGACATCATTTATGCGGAGGAAGCCCGTCACGCGTTGATGGCGGGAGTGAACAAGCTGGCCGACGCGGTCAAGATCACGCTGGGCCCGCGCGGTCGCAACGTCGTTTTGGACAAGAAGTTCGGCTCGCCCAACATCACCAAGGACGGCGTGACCGTCGCCAAGGAGATCGAGCTCAAGGATCACTACCAGAACATGGGCGCCCAGATGGTGCGCGAGGTCGCGTCCAAGACCAGCGACGTGGCCGGCGACGGCACCACCACCGCCACCGTGCTGGCCCAGGCGATTTTCCGCGAGGGGATCAAGAACGTCACCGCCGGCGGCAATCCGATGAGCCTCAAGCGCGGCATCGAGAAGGCGGTCGAGGTGGTGGTCGAGGAAATCAAGAAGGTGTCGGCCCCGGTCAAGGACAAGGCGATCGCCCAGGTCGGCACGATCTCGGCCAACAACGACAGCACCATCGGCCAAATCATCGCCCAGGCGATGGACAAGGTCGGTAAGGACGGCGTGATCACGGTCGAGGAGGCCAAAGGGCTCGAGACCTCGCTGGAAGTGGTCGAGGGCATGCAGTTCGACCGCGGCTACCTGTCGCCTTACTTCGTCACCGATCCGGAGCGCATGGAGGTCGTGGTCGAGAACCCGCTGATCCTGCTGCACGAGAAGAAGATCTCGAGCATGAAGGATCTGCTGCCGCTCTTGGAGCAGGTGGCCAAGCTCGGCAAGCCGCTGGTGATCGTGGCCGAGGATGTCGAAGGCGAAGCGCTGGCCACCCTGGTGGTCAACAAGCTGCGCGGCACGCTGCACTCGGTGGCGGTCAAGGCGCCGGGCTTCGGCGACCGCCGCAAGGCGATGCTTGAGGACATCGCGATCCTGACCGGCGGCAAGGTCATTTCCGAGGACCTCGGCATCAAGCTCGAGAACGTCAAGCTCGACGATCTCGGCAACGCCAAGAAGATCACGGTCGACAAGGACAACACCACCATCGTCGAGGGCAACGGCAAAGCCAAGGACATCGAGGGTCGGGTCAAGCAGATCCGCACCCAGATCGAAGAGACCACCTCCGACTACGATCGCGAGAAGCTGCAAGAGCGGCTGGCCAAGCTGGTCGGCGGCGTGGCGGTGATCAAGGTCGGCGCGGCGACCGAGACCGAGATGAAAGAGAAGAAGGCTCGGGTCGAGGACGCCATGCACGCCACCAAGGCGGCGGTCGAAGAGGGCATCGTGCCGGGCGGCGGCGTGGCCTTGCTGCGCGCGATTCCGTCGGTCGGCAAGCTGTCGCTCGAGGGTGACGAGCAGATCGGCGCCAACATCGTGCGCCGCGCGCTCGAGGAGCCGTTGCGCCAGATCGTGGCCAACGCCGGCTACGAAGGCTCGGTGGTGGTCGAGAAGGTCAAGGACATGGACACCAACATGGGCTTTAACGCCGAGAGCCTCAAGTACGAGGACATGGTCAAGGCCGGCGTAATCGATCCGGCCAAGGTGGTGCGCACTGCTTTGCAGAACGCGGCCAGCATCGCGGCCTTGATGCTCACCACCGAAGCCTTGGTGTCCGAGATTCCCGAGGAAAAAGAAGCCGCGCCCAAGCACGGACACGGCGGCGGGCCGGACATGTACTAGTTCGCCCCGCGAGCATCCATTCGTCGCTGGAAAAACTGGCGCCCTGGGCCCCGCGCCCGGGGCGCCTCTATCGTCTAACGCCAGTCGGGGTCACGTATAATCCGGGAGCAGCATGCGGTCGGTCTCCGAGCGAAATCAAAGCGCTCCGCACCCGCCCGATCGAATCGGCCAACGCGGGCAGGAGGTGCTGCGCGCGCTGGTCACCACGTTCCTGGATCGCGGCGAGCCGATCGGATCGCGCACGCTGTCGCGCTCGCTGCCGTTCGGCTGGAGCGCGGCTACCATCCGCAACACCATGGCCGACCTGGAAGGGATGGGCTATGTCAGCCAGCCCCACGCCAGCGCCGGCCGGGTGCCGACCGACATGGGCTACCGTTTCTACGTCGATCGCCTGTTGGAGCTGGCGCCGCTGAGCCGCAATGCGGCGCACGAGATCGACGAAGTTCTGAGGCTCGCCGACCAGGGCATGGAAGTTCTGCTGCTGAACGTGTCGCACGTGCTTTCCGGTTTGAGCCAAAACCTGGCGTTGGTGGTCGGGCCGAGCCTGTCGCAACTGACCTTGCGCCATCTGGAGCTGGTTCGACTCCAGCGCGGGCGTTATCTGGTGCTGCTGGTGGCCGAATCGGGCGTGACCCAGCAGAAAGTGATCGTGCTGGACGAGGATCTCGATCCCGAGCAGCTCCAGGCGATCAGCCGCTACTTGTGCGAGCAGTTCCGGGGCCTGAGCCTGGCCGAGATCCGGCGCCGCTTGGTCGAGGCGCTGGCCGAAGATCAACGCCATCACGATCAGATCAAGCGCTCGGCGCTGCGGCTCGGCGCGATCAGCTTCGATGAGGAACCCACCGCATCGCTGTTCGTCGAGGGCGCCGGATCCCTGGTGACCCAGCCGGAGTTCGCCGATCCGGCGATCGCCGGGGAGCTGTTGCGGGCGATCGAGCACAAGGCCCAGCTGGTGCGGATTCTGGACGCGTGCCTGACCGCCGAGGGTTTCCAGGTAAAGATCGGAACCGAAATCGAATCGCCCGGAATGGAGCGCTGCAGCGTGGTTTCGGCCGCTTACGGCCAGGCCGGCCGGGTGCTGGGCTCGGTGGCGGTGCTGGGGCCGACTCGGATGCAATACGCGCAAGTCATCTCTCTGGTCAGCTCGCTGGCGCGCGGCATCAGCCTGGTGCTCGAGGAGCAGCGCGGCTAACCGCGATGGCGCGCAAACACTCCCAGGGCGGCCCGAGCGAGCCGCCTCACGATCCCACTCCGCAGCGCCAGGAGGCGTCTGCCTTCGAGGACGCGCCGCCGCAGCAGGACGCGGCGCCGCCGGCAGGCTCCGGAAGCGATGCGAGCCGAACCGAACCGTCGGCGCGGGCCGCCTCGGAGCCGGAGGACGAGCTGGCCGCGGCTCGAGCCCAAATCGCCGAGCTCAACCAACGCTGGCTGCGGGCCGCGGCTGATCTGGAGAACTTCCGGCGCCGCGCCGAACGCAGCCGCGCCGAGGCGCGGGCCGGCGCCGAGCTGTCGATCTTGCAGCAGCTGCTTCCGGTGCTGGACAATTTCGAGCGCGCGCTCGAGGTCGACGCCGAGGCGGCGCCGGAGGCGTTCCGCGAAGGGGTGGAGCTGATCGCGAAGTTGATGAGCGAGACGCTCTCGCGCCTCGGGGTGAGCGCGATTCCGGCGCTGGGCCAGAACTTCGATCCCGAAGTGCATGAGGCGGTCGAGCACCGCGCCGACGACTCGCCGGCCGGAACCGTGATCGCCGAGCATCAAAAGGGCTACCGTCTTGGCCAACGACTCCTGCGTCCGGCCCGGGTCACGGTTTCGCGCGGATCGGATGCCGCAGCGGCGGCGGTCGTCTCCGACCTGGCCCAGAGCGAGGAATAGGCGTGGCGTCCACGCGCCGCGATTACTACGAGGTGCTCGGCGTCGACCGCGGCGCCGACGCGCAGGCGATCAAGCGCGCCTACCGGCGTCTGGCGCAGCAGTATCATCCCGACAAGAACAAGTCCGACCATGACGCCGAGGAGAAGTTCAAAGAGGCGGCCGAGGCTTATTCGGTGCTGGCCGATCCGCAAAAGCGCGAGCGCTACGACCGCTTCGGGCATGCCGGGCTGGGTGGTGCCGGCGGATTCAGCGGCTTCGATTCCGAGGTGTTCGCCGATTTCAGCGATATCCTCGGCGATCTGTTCGGCTTCGGCGATCTGTTCGGCGGCGGCCGCGGGCGCCGCCGGCGCGGGCCGCTGCGCGGCAGCGATCTGCGCTACGATCTGGAGGTCAGCTTCGAGGAAGCCGCTTTCGGCACCGAGACCGTGCTGCAGCTGCCGCAGCTGGTGAGCTGCGAAACCTGCGATGGCAGCGGCGCCCGGCCCGGCACCGGGCGCAGCCACTGCCGCACCTGCGGCGGCCGCGGCCAGGTGATCGCCCAGCAGGGCTTTTTCTCGATCAGCCGCAGCTGTCCGACCTGCGGCGGGGTCGGCAGCCGGCTCGAGAGCCCGTGCGCAACCTGCCGCGGCGAGGGGCGGGTGCAGCGCGAGCGCAAGCTCACGGTCAAGATCCCGGCCGGGGTGCAGAACGGCTCGCGGCTGCGGCTGCGCGGCGAAGGCGAGGCCGGACCGCGTGGCGGGCCGAGCGGCGACCTGTATGTCGTGATCTATGTCAAAGAGCATCCGATCTTCAAGCGCGAGGGCGACGATCTCTACACCGAGATCACGCTTTCGATTCCGCGGGTGGTGCTCGGCGGCGAGATCGAAGTCCCGACCTTGGAAGGCAAAAAGACCATTTCGGTGCCCTCGGGGCTTCAATCCGGTGAAACCCTGAGATTGAAACAGCAAGGCGTCACCCATCTCGATCAGCCCGGCCGCGGCGACCTCTACGTCCGGATTCAGGTCCACACCCCGACCAAGCTGAGCCGCGACGAACGCCAGCACTACGAGGAGCTGCTCAAGATCGCCGGTGAGCGCGCCGAGCCGGCCGACCGCTCTCTGTTCGACAAGATCCGCGATATCTTCGTGTCGTGAAGCGCTGGATCGGGATCCGCTTCGAGCTGCCGCCGGGGCGGGAAGAGGCGCTCGGCGTGCTGCTGGATCTAGCCGGCGGCTTGAGCGCCCATCTCGAGGACGGCGCCGGCGGCTTACGCTGCGAGCTGGCCCTGGAGCGGCCCGAGCAGGTCGAGCGTTTTCAGCAAACCTACGCCCGCCACGCGGTCGAGCTCGGGCTGCCGCCGGCGCCGCGCGGCTGGGTCGAGCATCCGATCGAGCGCCGCGACTGGCACGAGTCGTGGGCGCGCGCCTGGCCGCCGCAGCGGGTCGCCGGCTTTCTGATCCTCGCTCCTTGGCATCGGGAACGACCCGCGGAGCACGAGCTGCCGCTGCGGCTGATTCCCGGTCGCGCTTTCGGCACCGGCTGCCACCAGACCACCCGGATGTGCCTCGAGCTGTTGCGCGAGCATCTGCGCGCCCGCGACGCGCTGTTGGACCTCGGCACCGGCAGCGGGATCCTGGCGCTGGCGGCGGTGCGGCTCGGCGCGCGCGCCATCGGGGTCGATTGCGATCCGGAGGCGGTCGCGAGCGCGCGCGAGAACGCCCGCTTGAATCGGATTCGGTTGGGTCCGGAGCTCGACTTTCGGCCGCTCGACGCCGCCGCCCAGATCGCTCCCGCCGCCGCGTTCGACGTCGTCACCGCCAACCTCGATCTAGCCACGCTCGACCGCCTGGGCACGGGCTTACTCGAACCGCTGCGAGCGGGCGGCCGCCTGATCATCAGCGGACTGCTCTCCGAGCAGCTGCCCGGGGCTTTGGCGCGGCTCGCTGGGCGCGGCACGGCGGTTCTGGCATCGAGGCAAGCCGGCGAGTGGGCCGCCGCAGCCCTGCAGCGTGAGTAAGAGGCCTCCTCGGGTACTGGCCCAGATCGCCGATGACATCGGCTGGGTGCGCGGTTCCGATGCCCACCATCTGATCCACGTCCTGCGCGCTCGGCCGGGCGACTTGGTGACCGTGCTGGACGGCGGCGGCGGCTCCTGGCACGGCCGGATCGAGCGCATCGGCGCCGGGGAAGCGGCGGTGCGGCTGCTGCTGCGCGAGCCGACGGCGGCGCCCAGGGAACGGGTCTTGTGCTGCGGCCTGATCCGGCCGGCGCGCTGGGACTGGCTGGTGGAGAAGGCGGTCGAGCTCGAGGCCACCCGGATCGTGCCGCTGACCACCGAGCGGTCGCATCGCGTGCCGGCGGCGCTGGCGGAAGCGAAGCGGGCCCGCTGGGAGAAGCTGGCGCGCGCCGCCTGCAAACAATCGGGCCGGCCCGACCTGCCCCGGATCGACCCGCCGCGCGCGGTGGCCGAGCTGGGGGGTTGCGGACTGCCGGCGGTGCGGCTGCTGCTCAGCGCCGCTGCCGCAGCGGCGCTGCACGAGGTCGCGCCAGGCCTGCGAGCCGGCGGGATCGCCCTGGCGGTGGGACCCGAGGGCGGCGTCACGCCGCCCGAGGAACAACAGCTCCTGGATCTCGATTTTCGGCCGGTGCGGCTCGGCCCACGCATCCTGCGGGTCGAAACCGCGGCGCTCGCCGCTCTCGCCGCCCTGCTCTAGAGCGCGCCGCGCGGATCGGTTAATCCAGCAGCTCGATTTCGACGGTTTCGCCGGCCGCAACCGGGCCGCGGTCTTCCTCGAGCACGATCAAGCAGTTCGCGCGCACCAGCGAGGTGAGGATGCCGGAGCCTTGGGGGCCGGTGCTGCGCACGGTCGGCCCGTCGGCGCCGTCGGTCAGGATGCCGCGCTTGAATTCCATCCGACCGCGCTTTTTGGGCAGCGCTTCGGTGGTTCGGGCGCGGAGCCGCGGCGGATCCCGCCAGGGCGGCGCGCCGGCCAGTTTCTCCAGCGCGGGGCGGACGAACAGGCGATAGGAAATCAGCGCGGCGACCGGGTTGCCGGGCAGACCGAACAGCGGCCGGCCGCGGACCGAGCCGAAAGCCAGCGGCCGGCCCGGCGTCATGCGCACCTGCCAGAAGTCGACCTGTCCCAGGTCACCGAGCACCGGTTTGAGCAGGTCGTGCAGCCCGACCGAAACGCCGCCCGAGGTCACCATGGCGTCGGCCTGCAAAGCGCCCGCGGTCAGCGCCGCGCGCAGCCGATCGCGATCGTCACCCACGATCCCGAGATCGATCAGATCGGCGCCGTGCCGCCGCAGGCTGGCTCCCAACGAGGCGCGGTTGCTGTCGTAGATTTGGGCCGCGCGGCGAACGGTTCCGGGCGGGGCGATCTCGTCGCCGGTTGAAAGCAGCGCGATGCGGGGCCGGCGCCAGACGCACAGCTGGGTCTCCCCCAGGGCGGCCGCTACTCCGAGCGCGGCGGGCGTGAGCCGCAGGCCGGCGGCCAGCACCTCAGTCCCGCTGCGGATATCTTCGCCGCGGCGGCGGATGTTGGCGCCGGACCGGGTGCCGGGCGGTATGCGGACCGAGATCGGATCGATCTCGACCTGCTCCTGCGGAATCACTCGGTCGACCCCGGGAGGCAGCGGTGCGCCGGTCATGATGTGAAGCGCCTGGCCGGCGGCGAGCGGCTGGGGGTCCAGGCGTCCGGCCTGGAGCTGGCCGCGGATCTCGAGTAAGGCGCCGCGGTCGAGGTCGTCTCCGGCGCCGATGGCAAAGCCGTCCACCGCGGCGTTGTCTTGCGGCGGGACGTCGAAGCGCGCGCCGACGGCTCGGGCCAGCACCCGGTCGAGCGCCTGGTCCAGGGCGACGGTTTCGAGCTCTCCAACCGGTGCGATGCGTTGCAGGATGTGCGCGCGCGCCGCTGCGACTCCGATCCAGGTCTCGGTCACTTCCACTTGGTCCGGATCTTGCGGGCCTTGGCGTCGATTTCGACCTCGAGCGCGGCCGGCCCGGCACCGGTCAGCTTCTCGCCCAAGACCGCGGAGGCGAGCTGCGCGCCGTCGTTGCTGCGCCACTGCAAGGTCAGAGTCCGCGCCCCGAGCGGGACCGCCAGGCGCCGGGTGGCGGGCGCGCCCAGCGGAATCGAGAGCAGCGGGTCGCCATCGAGGATCGCGACCAAAGAGCCGGAGGCGCCGCCGCGCACCACCATGCGCAGGTGCGAGGAGCCCGGCAGGCGAAAGTGGATCGCCGACGGCAGCCAGCACGGCACCGCTTCGCCGCGGCGCCGGGCCGGGCTGTAGTTGGAGCGCAGCGCGGCCTGGACCGCGGCCTCTTCGAAGCCGATCCCGGCGGAGCTGCTGGACAGCACTTCGGCGCGCAGCGCTTTGCCGTCGGCGCCGATCAGCACCCGCAACACCACGCTCTCTTCGAGCCGCGCGGCGCGCGCGGCGGCGGGATACTCGGGCTCGGCCGCCTCGCGGGTGCTGGGCCGCTCTTCGACATCGGCCAGATCATAGATCTTCTTGGGCAACAGGGCGTCGGGCACCGGCACCGGCCCCGGAAGCTCGGTGCCGCGCGGCAAGGTCGGCGTGAAGCGCGGCTCGTACTGCGAGACCGGTTGTGCGGCCGGCTCGACCAGGCTGGGAACCTGCTGGGCGGTGATCCGCGGCGGCTGGGCGGCCGGCTTGGCGACCGGCGACGCCTTGGGCACCTCGCCGACGATGGCCGGAGCCGGAGGGATCCGGTCCAGCGGCGGCACCAGCCGCCCGCCGGCAATCGGTCCGCCGTTGGAGGGGATCAGAACCCCGCTGGCCGGGGCGCTTCTGAACCAGCGCGGCGCCGCCAGGCGGATTCCGATCCCGACCGAGCCGAACGCGAAGGCGGCAAGCAGCCCGGTCGCCAGCGCGAAGCGGGCGCGGCGCGGCAGGCGGTCGAGCTGGCCCGAGAGCCGGCCCCAAACCTTCACCATCGCAACGATGGCGGGGTGGCGCGGCAGGCGGACGGTCAGACCGCCGAATCGAACCGGTTTGCCGCGATCGCCGCGGGGCGCCGCGGGCAGCGGCAGCCGGGGCAGCAGCGGCAGCGAGGAGCGGCGCAAGAAGCTGCGCAGCGCGCGGCCGAATTCCTCCGCGGTGGTGAAGCGATCTTGCGGCCGCTTGGCCAGGGCCTTGCGCAACACCTGATCGAAGAGCTCTTCGTGAGCCCGCTCGAGGTGCACCAGCGGCTCCGGCGGCTCGTGAATGATCTTGTAAAGCACCGTGGTGGTGGAGTGGCCCGCGAACGGCGGGCGGCCGCTGAGCAGCTCGTAGAAGATCACGCCGAGACTGAAGATATCGCTGCGCCCATCCAGCGCCGCTCCGGTGATCTGCTCGGGCGACATGTAGATCGGAGTGCCGAAGACCTGCCCGCCGGCGGTGACGTCGGCGTCGACCGGCTTGGCGATTCCGAAGTCGGCGATCTTGGCCCGCAGCTCCTTGGTGATGATCAGGTTCTCCGGTTTGATGTCGCGGTGGATGACGCCGCGGGCATGGGCGTAGGCCAGGCCCTCGGCGGTTTGGGCCAGGATCTCGAGCTTCTGCTCCAGGTTGAGCGGCACTCCGGATTGCAGCAGCTCTTTCAGGGTGCGCCCGGCGACGTACTCCATGGCGATGAAGAAGCGGTCCTGATCCTCGCCGGCGTCGTAGACCGTGACGATGTTGGGATGGTGGAGCCGTCCGGCCAGGCGCGCCTCGCGCAAAGTGCGGCGCACCAGCTCCGCGCGCTGCTCGGGCGCGTAGGCCTTGAGCTCGATGGTCTTGATCGCGACCTGACGGTCGATGGTGGGGTCGTAACCGAGGTAGACCACTCCCATCGCGCCGCGGCCGAGCACTTCCTCCACTCGATATCGACCTAGGATGCGTGGGATCACGGCGCGGCTGCGGCCGGCGCGCCTGGGGCCGCGCCGCCACCTCTGGATCGTAAGGAGAACAAACGAATCGCTCAAGAGCCGGCGGCGGATCGAGCCAGGGTTGACGCGGGCGGGCGCGCCGGGAAAGATCAGGCGGCCATCCACGCGGGACCAGCCCGCGGAGGCGAAAGGGGAGCTGCCGTGAACTGGCGCGCGCGTCTGGAGGATCTCCGCACCGGCTTTAGCAGAACCTACTGGGTCGCCAACACGCTGGAGCTGTTCGAGCGCTTCGCGTTCTACGGTTCCAAGGCGGTCTTGACCGTCTACCTGGCCGAAAAGGTCGGGCTCGGTCCGGTGGTGGCGGGCTCGCTGGCCGGACTGTTCTCCGGGGTGCTGTACTCGCTCCCGATCGTGGCCGGCACCTTCGTGGATCGCTACGGATTCAAGCGCAGCCTGGCGGCTTGCTTCGCGCTGTTCTGCGTCGGCTATTTCCTCATTGGGATGGCCGGTTTGGAGTTCGGCGCCGGCATCGTGGCGGCGGTCGGCCGCCAGCCCTATGTGATCGCGGTGCTGCTGCTCACCGCGATCGGCGGCTCGCTGATCAAACCGTGCATCGTCGGCACCGTGGCGCGCACCACGCGGCCGGACCTCAAATCGCTCGGTTATTCGATCTATTACATGCTGGTCAACATCGGCGGCGCGGTCGGGCCGATCCTGGCTCTGCAAGTGCGCGAGAACCTCGGCATCGAATACGTCCTGGTCATGTCGTCGCTGACTTCGTTCTTGCTGCTGCTGGGCACCTTGCTGTTTTTCCGCGAGCCCGAGCGCGCGCCGGACGAGAAGCCTCCGACTTCGATGGCGCAGGTGCTGCGCGACATGGTCTTGGTGTTCGGCAACCTGCGGTTCATGAGCTTTCTGGTGATCTTCTCCGGCTTTTGGATCATGTTCTGGCAGATCTTTTATTCGCTGCCGTTTTATCTCAAGGAGGTGCTCGACTTCGAGCGCTTCGAGCTGATCGAGACCGTCGACGCCTGGTCGATCATCGTGCTCTCGGTGCCGATCACCGCCGCGATGCGCCGCTGGCTGCCGATTCGGGCGATGTCGGTCGGTTTCGGAATCGCGACCTGCTCCTGGCTGCTGATCGTGCTGCTGCCGACCTGGCAGATGGTGGTGGTGGCGATGTTCTTTTTCGCCTTGGGCGAGGCGATGCAGGCGCCGCGGTTCTACGAGTATGTCGCCGATCTGGCGCCGCGCGAGCAGGTCGGCACCTTCATGGGCTTCGCCTTTCTGCCGGTCGCGATCGGATCGTTCGTCGCCGGTCCGCTGGGCGGCTACCTAGTACAGCACTATGTCTACGAGCAGCGCGACCCGGAGGGCATGTGGCTGGTGGTCTTCGCGATCGGGCTCGCCTCCACCGTCCTGATGGTGCTCTACGATCGGCTGTTCGCAACCCGTAAAAGGCCGGCCTAACTGCGGCGGCGCTTGCGTTTCTTGGAGTTGAGGCGCCGGTGGAGCGGCCGCTGGGCCAGGATCGGTCGCGGCGGTTCGGGCTCATCGGCCCAGAGGTAGCGCGGCACCACGTCGCGCACCCGATCGAAGAAGCGCGGCCGGTAAGTTCGGAGATAGCGCACCAGGGACAGCGCGTCCTCCATCAGCAGGCGCTCGCCGGGCGGATCCCAGCGCTCGCACTCGTCGACCTGGTATTCGCGGCACACCGCGGGCCGTTCTTGGTAGATGGCGCAAGCGCCGCCGGGTTGGAGATGCTCGCAGGGGGTGGTGTACTGCAGATACCAATCGCCCTCGTGGCTGATGAACGCGCTCACATCGCGATGGTAGAGGTGCCACAGGATGTCGCTCACGTCGCGCTTGGAGCGCGGCGGATCGATCTCGATCGCGACGTAGCGGCAGCACAGCCCGCACTCGTGACACGGGTGCTGGCTCGGGATCATCGGCAACGTTCGGGTCGGGAGCAAATCAAACTTGGGCATCGGGTCGAGCACCGCCGCTATCTTATCATCGCTCCGAGCCGGCCAATCCGCGCCGCGCCAGGGGAGCGCGAGGGGAGTGCCCCTCGCATTGGTAAGGGGAGCGCGAGGGGAGTGCCCCTCGCATCGAGAAGGGGAGCGCGAGGGGAGTGCCGCTCGCACAAGTCCAAAGCGCGCTTCTTTGACAGCGACGCCAGCGGAGACCAGAATTCAGGGCGTATGCCAGCGCGCCAACGACTGTTCAGCGGCATCCAACCGACCGGGGTGGTTCACATTGGCAATTACCTAGGGGCGATCCGCAATTGGGTTCGACTGCTGGAGAGCTACGAGTGCACCTACTGCATCGTGGACTACCACGCCATGACCATTCGCTACGAGCCGAGCGAGATGCAGGGTCGGATCCAGGAGCTCGCGGCGGTTCTGATCGCCAGCGGGCTGACTCCCGATCGCTGCACGCTCTACGCCCAATCCGAGCTGCCCGAGCATGCCGAGCTATGCTGGATCCTGACCACCATCGCCGGCCTCGGCGAGCTCGAGCGCATGACCCAGTTCAAAGACAAGTCCGAGCAGGACCGCGACAACGTCAATCTGGGCCTGCTCGCCTATCCGGTGCTGCAAACCGCCGACATCATTCTGTTCAAGGCCACCGCGGTTCCGGTCGGCGAAGACCAGCTCCAGCATCTCGAGCTGGCGCGCGAAATCGTGCGGCGTTTCAACCGCAAGTTCGGTCCGGTGTTTCCCGAACCGCAGGCGGTCACCACCCAAGGTGCGCGAGTGCTGGGTCTGGACGGCAAGGCCAAGATGAGCAAGAGCCTCAACAACTACATCGGGTTGGTCGAGACCCCGGCCGAGATCTGGGACAAGCTGCGGCCGGCGGTCACCGACCCGCAGCGGGTGCGGCGCAGCGATCCGGGACGGCCGGAGATCTGCAACATCTACGCGCTGCACCGCCAGTTCTCGGCCCCGGATCGGATCCACCTGGTGGAGCGCGAATGTCGCAGCGCCGGCATCGGTTGCATCGATTGCAAGAAGTTGTTGGCCGAGAGCCTCGAAGTCGAAATCGGTCCGATTCGGCAGCGCTATCAGGCGCTGCGGGCCGATCAGGAACAGGTGATCGGCAGCTTGCGGCAGGGAGCGGAGCGGGCCCGCGCGGTGGCGCACCAAACCATGGACGAGGTGCGCCGCGCCGTCGGGCTGCGCG
>DASWHO010000212.1:0-2006 GCA_036398155.1 Acidobacteriota bacterium | reverse complement strand
CGTTCGAGCTGCAACGATCCATCGATCCCGCTTTGGGGCTCGAGCGCATGCTGCAGCGGGTGCTGGAATCGGTGCGCGCGCTTTCCGGCGCCGAGCGCGGCTTCGTCATGCTGGCGGACGCGGCCGGCGAGCTGCAGGTGGTGGCGACCGCCGGCTTGGAGCCGCAGCAGCTCTGGGAGCGCGAGTTTAGCGGCAGCATCGGCGCGATCGAGCGCGCGCTGGCCAAGGGCGCCCCGATGGCGGTTTCCGATCTGCGGGCCGAAACCCTCGGCCAGCGCCCGAGCGTGATCGAGCGCGGCATCCGCGCCCTGGTCTGTCTGCCGCTCAAGACCCTCGATCGCACCATAGGGATCCTCTACGCCGACAGTCTCAGGCCGGGAGCCAGCTTCGGGCAGCTCGATGTGGAAATCCTCGACGCGCTGGCGGCCCACGCGGCGCTGGCGATCGGCGTCGCCAGCCTGGATCAGAACTTGAAGGGACTGGCGGCTTCGGTGGCGAACCTGCCCGGAATCCCGCAGTCGATCGCGGCCGAGATCGAGCGAGAGATTCAGCGGGTTCGGCAACGCGCGTTTGCGGCGCCGGGCGGGCCGGATCGCGGCCCCGCGGCTGGTTCGCAAACGTTGGCCGCCGCGACCTGGAGCGAGCTGCGGGTGCATCACGGCGCGCGCGCGGCCGAGCGAGCATGAGGGAGCGGGATCCTCACGCGCCCGGCGAAGTGGCGGCCGGGGTTCAAACCCCATCCGACGCGCGATCGACTCGAACCCATGCCGATCCGTTGCAGCAGCTCGCGCCCGGAGCCCTGATCTCGGGGCGCTACCGGATCCGCGAGTTTATCGGCATCGGGGGCATGGGGATCGTCTATCGGGCCCATGACCAGCAGCTCGACCTCGAGGTCGCGCTCAAGGTGCTGCGCCCGGAATTCGGCATCGAAGAGGGGCGACTCGATCGCTTCCGGCGCGAGCTGATCTTGGCCCGCCAGGTGACCCACCGCAACGTGGTGCGGATCCACGATTTGGGCGCGGACGGAGAGCTCTATTTTCTGACCATGGATCTGGTTCGCGGCCGATCGTTGAGCGAGCAGCTCGCACGAGAGGGTCGCTTTCCAGCGGAACGAGCGGTGCCGATCGTGCGGCAGCTGGCCGCCGGTTTGGAGGCGGCTCACGAAGAAGGCGTGGTGCATCGCGATCTGAAGCCGTCCAATATTCTGCTGGATGACTCGGGTCGCGCATACATCACCGACTTCGGGGTCGCGCGTTCGCTCACCGCCGCCGGTTTGACCCAGAAGGGCGCGGTTGTGGGCACGCCCGACTATCTCTCGCCCGAGCAGGCCCGCGGCGAAGAGGTGGACGGTCGCAGCGATCTGTATGCGCTGGGTATCGTCTTGTTCGAGCTGCTGAGCGGCGAGCTGCCATTTCGCGGCGAGTCGTACTCCGAGATTCTGGCTCAGCGGCTCACTGGCCGGCCCAAGGAGCTGACCCAGCTCGGGGTCGCGCTTTCGCCGCAGCTGCGCGCGATCGTGCGCCGCTGCCTGGAGCGCGAGCCGGCGCGGCGCTATCAGCATGCGCGCGAGCTGATCGCCGATTTGGACGCGCTGGGCGTTCGGCCGCGCCGGCGGCGAAGCGTCATCGTGGCTACGGCGGGAGCGCTGGTGCTGCTGGCGCTAAGCTGGCTCGGCTGGCGCGCCGGCCAGGGCTCGCTGATCCCGGGGCCGTGGACCCATTGGGTCTCCAAGGTCCAGCTTCCGGCGGCCCGCAGCGCGTCGCTGCTGGTGCTGCCGTTCGTGAATGAGACCGGCCGCAGCGATCTGGCTTGGACCGGCAGCGGCCTGGCGGAGCTGCTGGCCGAGGTGCTGGCGGAAAGCCCGGCGGTGCGCGTGATCGACAGCTTCCGCTTGCGCACCGTGTTGGACGATCTCAAGCTCGGCTCCGGACCGTACTCGGAATCGATCCTGCACCAGCTGGCCGAGTTGTTCGAGGCCGATCATCTGGTCACCGCGCGGCTGCGCG
>DASWHO010000211.1:0-1825 GCA_036398155.1 Acidobacteriota bacterium | reverse complement strand
GATCTGGGCCGCGCTTACGCCCGCGCCGGCCGGACCGCCGAAGCACGCGCGATCCTGGATCGGTTCGAGCGCCAATCGCAGCGGACCTTCGTGGCGCCGTACAATCGGGCGATCATTCTCGCGGCGCTGGGCGAGACCGACGCCGCGCTCGACGCGCTCGAGCAGGCCTACCGCGGTCGCTCGTGGTACATGTCCTGGATCAAGGTGGATCCGGCGCTGGACCGTTTGCGCTCGCACCCCCGGTTCGAGGAGTTGCTGCGCCAAGTCGGCCTCGCCCCGGCCTAGGTTTTCAGCCCTGCGGCCGCAGGATCCGAGCCGCCGGGAGCAGGACTTGCAGGAAAGCAGCTTCGAATTCGAGCCCGGCCTGATCATCTCCGACCAGCAAACGATCGACCGCGACTCGCTCGCGCTCGGCTGCTGGGATCTGAGCGTGCGCTTGCGGGCGGAATTCTGGGATCGCGTGAGCGCTTCGGTTGGCTACCGCTTCGATCGCTGGGAATCGGCCGCGCGCATCTACTCCGACGCCGATCTCGCCTTCGACGGCGTCACCTTCGGCTTGGGCTACCGCTTCGGAATCTAGCTCGTCGATACGGGCCGCGAATCAGAAGCGGATGACCGCGGCGAGCGCCGGCCACAGGATCACCGACGTAGCCGCGATGTCCGCGCGCAGCTCCGGAGCGATGGCGAAGCGGCGACTCAAGGCGATCTCCACCCCCGCACCGGCCTGCAAATAACCATAGCGGTTCGAAAAGTCGCCGAATGCCGATTTCGATTCCACCTCAGCAATGCCGATCCCGGCAAGCAAGTAAGGTGTGGCTCTTCCGTGTGATGCGGTGCGGTACCAAGATCGAGAGCGGTCGCCAAATCGGGCGCGCCCGCCCGATCGATTCAGGCCGGGTGGTCTTCGAGCTGGCGGAGCAGGCGTTTGGGGGCGGTGTTCTTCCAGGCTGCCAGCAGGGCGTCGCGGACGAGAGGCGGCCGGGCGCGTTTCAGGCTCACTTTGGTCGCGCCGCGGCGGCCCCAACCGCCTTGGACCGGCTGGAATACGGCCGGCTCGATGGTGCAGAACGCGAGCTGCTGCTCCACCGTCAGCTTGACCATGCCCCAGCCGGCATCGGGCCACAGGGTCGCGAAGATCTTCCCGCCGACGCGAAAATCCGGGTGGTCCATGTGCGCGCCTTCGGAGGTTTCGGGCAAGCCGAGCGCGAGCTTGCGGAACGTGTCGGCGGTCATGACCCGCCACCGATCCTACTGATCAACGGCGCTCCGCGGAAGCCTTTGCTCGGGCGGCGGTGGGAGCGCAGCACGGTTCTTCCTACAATGAGCGACGATGAAACGATCACAGAATAGGATGCGAAGCGGAGTGCTCTGGCTGGCGGCCGGGACGCTGGCGGGATGCGGCGGGATCGATGTCGACGAGGTCGCGAATCTGGGCAGCGGCGGCACCAATCTGGTGATCTTGGGCGACAGCATCGCGAGCGGCTACGATGTCGAACCCGAGGACGCCTTCCCGGCGCTGCTGGCGGCGCGCCTGCCGATCCCGGTGCTCAACGCGGGCGCGCCGGGCGACACCACCCGCAGCGCGCTGCGACGCATCGACCGCGACGTGCTGGCGCGCGACCCGCGGATCGTGCTGGTCGAGCTCGGCGGCAACGATTTTCTGGCGCGCCGCCCGCTGGCCGAATTCGAAGCCGACCTCAGCGCGATCGTGTCCCGCATCCAGGCCGGCGGCGCGATGGTGGCGCTGGCCGGTTTCGAGATCGGTTTCTTGGGCGAAGACTACGGCGCGATCTACGAGCGGGTCGCCGAGCGGCAGCGCTGCCTG
>DASWHO010000210.1:0-10186 GCA_036398155.1 Acidobacteriota bacterium | reverse complement strand
GCCGGACAACTACGTTCCGGCGCCGAACGTCGGAGACACTCCGATTGCGGGCACGGGGACCAACCTAGCCCAGTACAACGGCGCCGACGCGATGGGGATGTGGACGCTCTGCGTTGGCGATTCGGCCGGAGGCGATACCGGTACCCTGTCCTCCTGGCAGATCACGATCGTTCCTCAACAGCAGCAGCCCAATCTTATTTTCAATCCCGACCCGAAGGCCGTGAGCCCCGCGGGGCCGGTGATCAGCGGCGACATTATCACCTATACGATCACGGTTCAGAACATCGGCAACGGGCCGGCCACCAACGTGGTGGTGCAGGACTTTATTCCGGCGATGACCACATACGTCAGCGACGACTGCGGGGGCTCGAACGTCCCGCCGTGGACCTGGAACATCGGCAACCTGCCCGCCAGCGCCTCGGTCACCTGCAACCTGATGGTGCAGGTCGATCCAGCGCCGCTGCCGCAGGGACAGATCTGCAACCAGGGCTACACCGTCGACAGCACCGAGACCGCGCCCGTCACCGGGAGCCCGGCCTGTATTGATTTGGTGCCGGTCGAGCTGATGGAGTTCGAAAGCAGCTCCGGCGAGTAGCTCCGAACCAAACCGAGCTGACCCAGCCCCGGAAACCGCCCGGTTTCCGGGGCTTTTGCTTTGCGGCCGGCCGTATCCGCGGGGCGGGCCTTTGGCCCGTCTCGGGAGGGGACAAGCCCCTCCCCTACAGTAATCGTCCATGGGCGCCCTTCGGCCGCCCATGCCACCCGATTCGGGGCCCTTGGCTGGTTTGGAGCGGGGATAGGGTGTAATATCCTGATCTGAGTCGAGACAACCGAGAGCCGATCGCGGCCGGCGATTCGGGGACGGCTACGCGGCGGCGCGAATTCACCGATGGCGAAGGAATCCGACCACGTTCTATCCCAGGCTGAGATCACCGAGTGGCTCGAAGCGCTCGAGGACGTCCTGCGGCGCCAGGGCCGCGAGTCGGCGCGCCGGCTGCTCGGGCTGCTCCACAACCGCGCCCGCCGCAGCGGGGTCGAAACCCCGTTCGAGCTCAACAGCCCCTACATCAATACCATCCCGGCGGCCGAAGAAGCGCGCTTCCCCGGCAGTTGGGAGATCGAGAAGCGGCTCAAGAGCATCACCCGCTGGAACGCGATGGCGATGGTGGTGCGCGCCAACCGCGAAAACGAAGGCATCGGCGGCCACATCTCGACCTTCGCCTCGACCGCCACCCTGTTCGAGGTCGGCTTCAACCACCTGTTTCGCGGCCGCACCGAGAATCAGCCGGGCGACATCGTCTATTTCCAAGGCCACGCCGCGCCGGGCATCTACGCGCGCGCTTTTCTCGAAGGTCGGCTGAGCGAAGAGAACCTGCGCAACTTCCGCCGCGAGACCACCGGCAAGGGGCTCTCGTCCTATCCGCACCCGTGGCTGATGCCCAACTTCTGGATGGTGCCGACGGTCAGCATGGGGCTGGGCCCGCTGATGGCGATCTATCAGGCGCGCTTTCTGCGCTACCTCCACAACCGCGGGCTGATGGATACGTCGCAGACCCGAATCTGGTGCTTCGTCGGCGACGGCGAGACCGACGAGCCCGAGACCTTGGGCTCGATCTCGCTGGCGGCGCGCGAAAAACTCGACAACCTGATCTTCGTGGTCAACTGCAACCTGCAGCGGCTCGACGGTCCGGTGCGCGGCAACGGCAAGATCATCCAAGAGCTGGAGGCGATCTTCCACGGCGCCGGCTGGAACGTGATCAAGGTGGTGTGGGGCAGCGACTGGGATCCGCTCTTGGCGGCCGACGAGGACGGCCTGCTGGTCGAGCGGATGAACGAGACCCTCGACGGCGAATACCAGAAGTACAGCGTCGAGCCCGGCGACTACATCCGCAAGCACTTCTTCGGCAAATCGAGCCAGCTATTGGCGATGGTCGAGCACCTGTCCGACGACCAGCTGCGCCGGCTCAAGCGCGGCGGCCACGACTCGCGCAAGGTCTATGCCGCCTACAAAGCGGCGGTCGAGCATCGCGGCAGTCCGACCGTGATCCTGGCCAAGACCATCAAGGGCTACGGGCTCGGCGAGGCCGGCGAAGGCCGCAACGTGACCCACCAGCAAAAAAAGCTCAACGACGAAGAGCTGCGCGAGTTTCGTTCGCGTTTCGGCATCCCGATCTCGGAGCGCGAGATCCGCGAGGCGCCGTTCTACCGGCCGCCCGAAGACAGCCCGGAGCTGCAACATCTCAAGCGGCTGCGCGAGAAGCTCGGCGGCTTCCTCCCCAGCCGGCAGGAAAGCGCGCCCGCGCTCGAAGTTCCGCCGCTGGGCGAGTTCAAGGAGTTTTTGCAAGGCGGCGAGGATCGCAAGCTCGCCACCACGATGGCGTTCGTGCGTCTGCTGACGCGCCTGCTGCGCCACGAGACCTTGGGCAAGCACATCGTGCCGATCATCCCCGACGAGGCGCGCACCTTCGGCATGGACGCGCTGTTCCGCCAATGCGGCATCTACTCCTCGGTCGGCCAGCTCTACGATCCGGTCGACAGAGAATCGCTGCTCTACTACCGCGAGGCCAAGGACGGGCAGATCCTGGAGGAGGGCATCACCGAGGCCGGCTCGATCTGCTCGTTCATCGCCGCCGGCACCGCCTACGCCCACCAGGGGATCAACATGATCCCGTTCTATACCTTCTATTCCATGTTCGGCTTCCAGCGCATCGGCGACCTGGTCTGGGCCGCGGCCGACGCCCGCGCCCGCGGCTTCCTGCTCGGCGGCACCGCAGGGCGCACCACCCTGGCCGGCGAGGGGCTCCAGCACCAGGACGGCCACAGCCACCTGCTGGCCACCACGATTCCCAACCTGGTCGCCTACGATCCGGCCTACGCCTACGAGATCGCCGTGATCATCCAGGACGGTCTGCGCCGGATGGTGCGCGATCAGGAAACGCTGATCTACTACCTCACGCTCTACAACGAGACCTACGCGATGCCGGCGATGCCCGATGGCTCGGAGGAGGGCATTCTCCGCGGGCTCTACCGCCTGTCGAGCCAACCCGGCAAGAAAAACCAGGGCCGAGCGCAGCTCTTGGGCAGCGGGCCGATCCTGCGCGAAGCGCTGCGGGCCCAAGAGATTCTGGCCGAGCGCTTCGGCGTCGGCAGCGACGTCTGGAGCGTCACCAGCTACAAGGAGCTGCGCCGCGAGGCGCTCGCAGTCGAGCGCTGGAACCTGCTGCATCCGGATCAGCAGCCGCGCCGCTCCTATTTGGAGGAGATCCTCGACGGGGTCGAGGGCCCGTTCGTGGCGGTCAGCGACTACATGCGATTGGTGTGCGAGCAGATCGCGCGCTGGCTGCCGGGCCGGATGACCGTCCTGGGCACCGACGGATTCGGCCGCAGCGACACGCGCGTCGCCTTGCGGCGTCACTTCGAAATCGACGCCGAGCATATCGCCTTCGCCACTCTGCACGCGCTGGCGCGCGAGCAGCGGATCGAGCCCAAGATCGTCGTCGAAGCGCGCCGTTTGCTCGGCATCGATCCCGAGCACATCGATCCGATTCTGGCCTGAGCCGGCGCAGGCGAGCGGCGACCAAGGGGTAACCTGCCATGATCGAGTTCAAGCTACCGGACCTGGGCGAGAACATCGAGAACGCCGAAGTGCTCAAGCTGCTGGTCGCCGAGGGCGACCGAATCGAGAAAGAGCAGCCGGTGGTCGAGCTCGAGACCGACAAGGCGTCGTTCGAGGTCCCCTGCCCTCATAGCGGAACGGTGCGCCAGATCCGAGTCAAGGCCGGCGACTCGGTCTCGGTCGGGCAGACCATTCTCACGGTCGAGGAGGACGGGGCCGGCGAAGCTGCCCCCAAAGCGCGCGCCGAGCGCAGGCCAGCGCCGAAGGACGAACCGGCCGCCGCGGAACGCGCCGAATCGAAAAAATCCGAGTCCCGCGCGGCCGCCAAGAAAAAAGCGGAGCCGAAGCCCGAGCCGGCAGCAGTCGAGAGCGAAGCGGAGGCGGAGGCCGAGCCGCCCCGCGGCGCCGAAGCGCGGCAAGAGCGCGAGGCACAATCGACTCGGACCGGCGCGGAAGAAGCGGAGGAAGCGGACGAAGCGCTCCAAGCTCAGCACCAACAAGAGCAAGAGGCCGAAGAGGAAGAAGAGCAAACCGCGCCGGAGAGCGAGGCGGGCGAATCGATCGCCGCCGGGCCCGCGACCCGCCGGCTCGCGCGCGAGCTCGGCGTCGATCTCAAGCAGATCCGATCCAGCGGCGCCGGCGGCAGGATCACCGCCGACGACGTCAAGGCGTTCGTGCGCGACAGCGGTGCCCCGGGGGTCAGCCGCGCCGCGCCGCCGCTGCCGGATTTCGAGCGCTGGGGCGCGGTCGAGCGCCGCAAGCTCAATAAGCTGGGCCGCACCGCGGCCGAACGCCTGACCCTGGCCTGGCGCACCGTCCCCCACGTCACCCAGCACGACTTCGCCGACATCACCGAGCTCGAAGCGGCGCGCAGCCGTTACGAGAGCGGCCGCGGCAAGCACGAGCCCAAGCTCACGGTCACGGTGCTGGCGATCAAGGCCGCGGTGGCGGCGCTCAAGACCTTTCCCCACTTCAACAGCAGCTTTGACGCCGCCAGCGGCGAAGTGATCCTCAAGCGCTACTATCACATCGGGGTGGCGGTCGACACCGAGCACGGCCTCTTGGTGCCGGTGCTCAAGGACGCCGACCAAAAAAGCACCCGCCAGCTCGCCGCCGAACTCGACCAGCTGGCGCGGCGCGCCCGCGAGCGCAAGCTGAGCAGCGACGCGATGCAAGGCGGAACCTTCACCATCACCAATCTCGGCGGCATCGGCGGCAGCTCGTTCACCCCGATCGTCAACTATCCCGAGGTCGCGATCCTGGGGCTGTCGCGCGCACACCGCGAACCCTCCCCGCGCGGCAGCGCGAGCGAGGAGCGGCTGATGCTGCCGCTCTCGCTGTCCTACGATCATCGGGTGATCAACGGCGCCGACGCGGCCCGTTTCGTGCGCCAGCTGGTCGAGCTGCTGCAGGATCCGCTGCATCTGCTGATGGAGAGCTAGCAAGTCATGCACGCTGAAATGATGGCTCGATGCCCGAAGTGGCTCAGAGAGCACAAAAGCGCCCGGAAGCACCGGGCGCGAGGCGCCCGGGGGAGCGCGAGGGGTTTCACCCCTCGCTGGTGATGCCGGAACGCGTCAAGCTGGCGGTTATCGGCGGCGGGCCGGGCGGCTACGCGGCGGCGTTCCACGCCGCCGATCTGGGCCTGGAGGTCGCCCTGGTCGACGCGGCGCCGCGGCCCGGCGGCGTCTGCCTGCACCGCGGCTGCATCCCGTCCAAAACCCTGCTCCACGTGGCGCGCTTGATTCAGGAGACCCGCGCCGCCAAGCGCTGGGGGGTGCGCTTCGGCGAGCCCGAGGTGGACCTGGATGCGCTGCGCCGCTTCAAGGATGAGGTGGTGCTCAAGCTCGCCGGCGGCGTGGCCGAGCTCGGCAAGCGGCGCGGGGTGCGCTTGATCGAAGCGCGGGCGGTGTTCGCCGATTCGGAGACCCTCGAGCTCGAAGGCGAAGGCGTGCCGCGGCGGCTCGGTTTCGACCACGCCATCGTCGCCACCGGATCGGTGCCGGCGATCCCCGCCAGCCTCCGGGTCGACGATCCGCGGGTGATGGACTCGACCGAGGCGCTCCAGCTGCCCGAGATTCCAAACCGCCTCCTGGTGGTCGGCGGCGGCTACATCGGGCTCGAGCTCGGCTCGGTCTACGCGGCGCTCGGCTCCAAGGTCACGGTGGTCGAGCTCACCGGCGGCTTGCTGCCGGGGGTCGATCGCGACCTGGTGCGGCCGCTGCAAGCGCGGCTCGAGGAGCTGCTGCAGGCCATCGATTTGAGCACCGAGGTCCGGCGGCTGGAGCCGCGTGAGGAAGGCATCCGGGTGCATCTGCAGGGCCAAGGGGTCGACGCCGAGCAGCTGTTCGACCGGGTCCTGGTCTCGGTCGGACGGCGGCCCAACAGCGCGGAGCTGGGCCTGGACAAGACCCAGGTGGAGCTCGACGCGCGCGGCTTTTTGAAGGTCGACCGCCGCTGCCGCACCCGCGATCCCCATATCCTGGCGATCGGGGATGTGGCGCGCGAGCCGATGCTGGCGCACAAGGCGACCCGCGAAGGCAAGGTCGCCGCCGAGGTGGTGGCCGGCAAGCCGGCCGAGTTCGACAGTGTCGCGATCCCGGCGGTGGTGTTCACCGACCCGGAGATCGCCTGGTGCGGTCTGACCGAGACCGAGGCCAAGGCGCGAGGCCGCGCGGTTCGGGTGGCGCGCTTTCCCTGGGGCGCTTCGGGTCGGGCCCAGACGCTGGGCCGTGCCGAAGGGCTGACCAAGCACTTATTCGATCCGGAGAGCGGGCGGATCCTGGGTGTGGGCTTGGTCGGCGCCGGCGCCGGCGAGCTGATCGCGGAAGGCGTGCTGGCGGTCGAGATGGGCGCGGTCGCCCGCGACCTGGCGGACACGATCCACGCCCACCCGACGCTATCGGAGACCCTGGGCGAAGCGGCCGAAGCCTTCTTCGGCGAGGCCACTCATATCTTCAGCCGCAAGAGCTGAAGCCAGCCCGCTTTTCTCGCAAGCCCTACCAGATCCAGACTTTGACCTCGTCTTGGCCGTCGCGCACGTGCACCAGATCGGTGTTCGAGATCGATCCGAGCGCGGCGATCAGATCCGCGCTTTCGAAACCGCCGTCGCTGTAAGCATCCAGCGCCCGCTGGGCGGCTTCGAGCGGCACCACGACATGGACCTCTTGATCGGCTTGGTTCACGTCGATCACGAGCTGCCCGGCCCGGACCCGAACGCTGACGCGCTGGTCGCGTTCTTCGACTTTGATCAGCTCGGCGTCCGGCAGGCCTTGCAGCTCGGCCAGCATCCGCCGCGCCGCCGGCAGATAGCGCGCCGCGTGCTGCGGACAGCTCAGACGCTGGGCCTCCTGCGGCGCCAGCGCCAGCGCGCCGCGGGCCAGGGCCAGAGGCACCGGGACGACGAAATGGTGGCCGTCGGGGCCGCCTTCGCGCACGTCCACCACCAGGTAGTCGGCGCTGAGCAGCATGCCGCCCAGCAGCAGCGGCGTGCCAGCGAGCAGAGCCAGCTTGCCCGAGATCAACATGATCAGTCGATCCAGACCCGGACCTGGCTTTCGCCGTCGTCGATCTGAATGAACTCGCCGCGCTCGCTGTCGCTGAGCTGGGCCAGCGCCGCGCTCAGATTGAGGCGGTCCGCGGCGCCCGAGAACAGCGCGTCCACCGCGGCGGCCGGCACCTGGATGTGCGCCTGCTTGACCCCGTCCGCGCGCTGCACTTCGATCAGCACCCGGTTGCCGCGCTGGCTGATCGTGATCGTCTTGTCCTGTTCCTGGGCGCGCACGAACTCGGCATCGCCGGCCGCCCGCAGCTCGTTCCACATCCGCCTGAGATCGGCCACCTGGACATCCGCATGGTCGATCCGAATCTGGCCGCCGGACAGCTTCTCGTCCTCGGCGATCTCGAGCGCCACCTGGACCAAAGCGAGCGGCAAGTTGACGTCGACCTTGGCGCCGGATTCGCCTTGCTCATCGACCCGAACGTGAATCCAGCGGCCTTTCTGGGCCGTTTCGCTCTGGGCTTGGGCCTGGGCGGCACCCACAGCGCCCGCCAACGCCAGCGCGGTCAGAATCGCTATCCCACCGATCCGTCTCATCTCAGATTGCCTCCTGCCGGAACCGCTGCACTCGTCGGTTTCGGTTCTCGACCGTAAGAAACGCGTCCAACGCCCCTTGGGTTCCCTGCGGTTGCCCGCTGGGGCTCGCTGGACATACTTTTCGCTATGGTCGCGGGGCCTAGGAGGGCTGCTGGCATAGGGCATCTCCACCGACGGGGATGGGGCCGGGTCCTGATCGCCGTCGGCCTGGCCCTAGCAGGCGCGGATTGGGGGCTGGCCTCCGAACCGCTCTCCGAAGACCATCGGCGCTGGCTCGAGGACGAGGTCTTCGCGGTCATCGCCGGGGCGGAGCGCGAGGCGTTTCTCACTCTGCCCGCCGACCAGCGCGACGACTTCATCGCCGCCTTCTGGCAGGCGCGCGACCCCACGCCGGGCACGCCGCGCAACGAGCTGCGCGAGGAGCACGAGCGCCGGCTGGTGCACGCCGACAAGGTATACGGTCCCAGCTCGGTGGTGGCGGGACGCAAGTCCGATCGCGGCCGCATCTACACCTTGTTGGGCCCGCCGGCCAGCGTGCGCCGCTTCGAGAGCCAGCTCAAGCTGGTGCCCTGCGAGCTGTGGTTCTACGGCAAGGAGCGGCGCGCCGACCTGCCGGCGTTTTTCTGGCTGCTGTTCTTTCGCCGCGAGGGCGCCGGCGAATACAAGCTCTACAGCCCGATCGCCGACGGCCCGCGCAGCCTGGTGGTGGGCGACATCCAGAGCTGGCTCAACCCGATGGCGCTGGGGCGGATTCTGCGCCAGTTCGACGGCGAGCTCGCCGAAGCGGCCTACTCGCTGATTCCCGGCGAGCGCCGCGCCGGCGGCGAGCCTTCGTTCAGCGGCGAGCTGCTGCTGGCCCAGATCGACGATCTGCCCACCCGCGAAATCGATCTCTCCTACCTGAGCCGGATCGGGCGCGGCGGCATCGCCGCCGAGCTCGCCTTCGCCGGCTTGCCGGTCGCGCTGCGCGCCGATCCGCTGCTGGATTCGAGTGGCTGGAAGCTGCACTACGCGCTCGAGATTCCGCCCGGCGAGGTCGCCTTCGGCGCGTACCAGGACAAGCGCTACGCCGCGCTCGAGGTCAGCGGCGCGCTGCTCGGCCCCGAAGGCCAGGTGGCGCGCGCCCTGCGCGAAACGATCAGCCTCGAGCTGGCCGCCTCCGACCACGCGGCCCTGGCCCGCTCGCCGATCGGATTTCACGATCGCTTGCTGATCGAGCCCGGCGCGTACCGCCTCGAGCTGATGGTGCGCGACCGAGTCGGACGGCGCTACCGTCAGGTCAGCGCCGCGGCCTTTGTGCCCGACGCGCAGGCGGTCTTTGTGGGCGCGCCGCTGCTGCTCTATCGCAGCGAGGCGCGGCCTATGGCCGAGCCGGACAGCGGCTACCGCTGGGAGCAGCTCGCGCTCAAGCCCAACCTGGCCGGCCTGTATCTGCGCGAGCAGACGCTCGGCTATGCCGCCCAGCTGCGGCCGCCGCCGGGCGGCGCTTGGGAGCTGACCGAGCGCCTGCGCGATGCTGAAGGCGCCGTCGCGCGCAGCCGGCCGTATCCGATCGATCAGCTCCAAATACTCAGCGGCGGCGTGCGGATGGCGCTGGGCTCGATCGCGCTCGGCGGCCTCGAGCCGGGCGGCTATCGGCTCGAGCTCGAGCTGAGCGCAGCCGGGGGACCGCTCGCCAGCGCCGCCGCCGAGCTCGAAATCTCTCCCGCCGCGCAGCTCACCCGCCCCAAGATCATCACCAAGAGCCATATCGAGTCGCGCGCCGAGCAGCTCGCCGAGCGCGCCCGCCTGCTGGCGCTGCTGGGCCGCGAAGAGCGCGCGCTGCCGCTGCTGGAGCAGGCGCTGGCGGCGGCGCCGCAGGACGGCGCGCTGGTGCGGATCGCGAGCTGGGCGCGGCTCCAACGCGGCGACCACCGCGGCGCGCTGGCGCTGGCCGAGCCGCAGCTGGTGCGCGATCCGTTCGATGCCGATCTGCTGATCTGCGCCGCGGCTGCGAGCCACGAGCTCGGCCGGCTACGCGACGCGGTTCGCTTCTACGAGCGCGCCCGCGCCCAGCGCGGCGATGAGCCCGATCTGCTCAACGCGCTGGGCCAAACCTACGCCGAGGTCGGCGAGACGCGGCGCGCCCGCGAGCTGCTGTCGCGCTCGCTCGAGATCGAGGCCGAGCAGCCGGCGGTGCGCGAGCTGCTGCTGCGGCTGGAAGCGCTGCCCGCGCCGTCACCGGCCGCGAACCCATGAGGATTCGATTCCACCGGTCGGCCCTGTTGTGCGCCGCGCTCGGCATCACACCTACGCTCGGCGCCGATCCGGCGCCGCCGGCGCAACCGCCCAATCTGGTGCTGATCACGCTGGACACCTTGCGCGCCGATCGCCTCGGCTGCTACGGCTACGCCGCGGCCGAGACACCGGCGCTCGATCGACTGGCGCGCGAAGGCACCCTTTTCGAGCGGGCGGTCGCGGTCGCGCCGCTGACC
>DASWHO010000209.1:0-2476 GCA_036398155.1 Acidobacteriota bacterium | reverse complement strand
AACCTGCGCAACCGCGCACAGAATCGGAGGAAGCCGATGAACCGCACTCTTTCCTCAGGTCGGATTGCATCACTCACGCTGTCGGCACTCGCCGCGCTCGCCCTGCTGGCAGGCGCGCTCGAGCCTCCGGTTCGGGAAGTCGACCTCAGCGGGCTCGAGTACGCCCACCCGGACCTCTACATCCTGAATCTGCAGCATTCGGTGAGCGAGCTGCCGCTGACGTTGGCGGCTCGGCTGCGCCTGGAGCTTGCGGCCCTCGGGGTGCTGGACGAAGCCGGGTATTACGATCTCAGGGCCGACCGCTGGGCAACCCTGATCCTAACCCAGCCGATGATCCCGGGCTCGGGGGTGGGCAATCAGCTGCGCTGGGAGCTGTTCGGGTATCCGGAGCTGCCGAGCGATGAGGAGATCGCCGCCGTGGCCTGGAGCTGGTTCAGGACCTACCTCGAAACCGCCCAGCCAGTGCTGCGGATCGATCCGGCCGAACTGACGACCCAGCCGCAGATCACGGTCCATGAGCGCGGCCGGATCGTCCAGATCAACGCCGGCCGGGTGATCGACGGGATTGCGGTCCGGGAGAGCTTCGTCAGCGGGGTGCTCAACAGCGGCAATCTGATTCTGCTCGGCACCAACTACTGGGGGCCGATCGATGTCTCGACCCAGCCGTCGATCTCGGGCGATCAGGCCCGTGCCGTGGTCGAGGCCTACGCGATGCAGGTTCCGCGTCCGCTCACCATGAATGAGCCGCGGCTCGAGATCGTAGTGCTCGAGAACGGCGACAACCCCCTGACCCTGACTCCGGGCAGCGGCTACCGCTACCGCCTGGCCTGGATCGTCGATGCCCGTTTCGAAGGCGACCTGGGGAGCTGGGAGGCGATCGTCGACGCGGAAAGCGGCGAGCTGCTAGCCTTCGCCGACCAGAACCAGTACATCCTGCGCCAGATCATCGGCGGCGTCTATCCGGTCAGCAATGACGGCAAATCCAACGACGCCGGAATCCCGGACGGTGTGGAGCAGGCCGGCTACCCGATGCCGTTCGCCGATATCAACCTCACCATCCCGGCGAAGTTCACCAACGCCGCCGGTCTGGTGGACCACGACGGCACGATGATCACGACCCTGAACGGCCAGTTCGTCCAGATCAGCGACAACTGCGGCTCGATCATCGAGAGCACATCCGAGGAGGTCCTCGATCTGGGCAGCAGCGGCGGCACCGATTGCGTGGTCCCGCCCGGGCACTCGGCCGGCGACACCCACGCGGCGCGGACCGGCTTCTACGAGGTAAACCGGATCAAGCAGCAGGCGCGCGGCTGGCTGCCGGCCAACAGCTGGCTCCGCGCCAAGCTGACCGCCAACATGAACATCAACAACAGCTGCAACGCCTTCTGGGGCAGCGGCACGATCAACTTCTACCGCCGCGGCGGCGACCCGGTGTGCGGCAACACTGGTGAGATCGCCGCGGTCTTCGACCACGAATGGGGCCACGGGATGGACCAGAACGACCAGCGCTCGGGGATCTCGAGCCCGGGCGAAGCGCCGGCCGACATGGTCGCCCAGCTGCGGCTCGGCGATTCCTGCATTGGCCGCGGCTTCCGCGAGAACGACGTCCAATGCACCGGCCACGGCGACCCTTGCATCGAGTGCACCGGCGTGCGCCAGGAGGACTGGATGAAGCGCCAGTCGATGCTGCCGCACACCATCGATTGGATCCGGCAGGAGTTCACCGACCCCGGTGAGCCCGGCGTCCGTCCCTCGGGCGGCTGCACCAACGACGGCCGCACCGGCGGCCCTTGCAACCAAGGCGTCCATTGCGAAGGCAGTGTGATGGGGGAGGCGTTCTGGGATCTGACGCGCCGCGACCTCAAGGGCTATCAGGGATCTGTTTTCGACCTCGACGATAACACCATCCACGTGCTCGCCTCGCGGCTGATGTACATCGGCGGCACCAACGCCGGCACCTGGTTCAGCTGCGCGACCAACGGCTTCGGCGGCTGCGGCTCGACCAGCGGTTACCTGCAGTTTCTGACCGTCGACGACGACAATGGGACGCTGGCGGACGGGACTCCGCACATGACCGCGATCTACACCGCGCTGAACCGCCACCAGATGGCCTGTGCGACACCGGCGCCGCAGAACAGCGGCTGCGCGACGGCCCCGACCGAGGCTCCCGCGCTCCGGATCGGGAAGTTCGACAACGGCGCGCTGATCCAGTGGAACGAGGTCCCCAACGCCAGCCGCTACTGGCTGTTCAAGGTCGACGGCATCAACGGCTGCGAGTTCGGCAAGGAGCGGATCGCCAACCTCACCGGTACTCAATTCACCGATCCCGATCTGGTGAACGGGCGCGAGTACTGGTACTCGGTGACCGCGGTGGGATCGAACGACAGCTGTCAAGGACCGGCGAGCCCGTGCGTTTCGGTCGTGACCACCGGCCCGAACCGCGCGCCGGTGGCTTCCGACCAGTCGGTCGTCACCG
>DASWHO010000208.1:0-4507 GCA_036398155.1 Acidobacteriota bacterium | reverse complement strand
GCGACGCCGCCGCCCGGCGACACCTCGAGCTCGCGCGCGACAATCCGGCCCTGCGCGAGGCGGCGGAACGCTTGCTGCGCGAGCTCTCCGGATCTTGATCTCTGCCGCTCGGAACGTCTAATCTGGTTTCCTCCAGCTCATACTGTGCTGCATTCCACTCCAGCTCAGCGGCAAATAACCGTTGCGAACAATCAGGGGGATCGCGCGTGGGCATCGAGGCATCCAAGCAAGCTCTAACCGCCGCTGTGGGCATTTTGCTGCTCGGGTTCGGGGCCGTCGCCGCCGCTCCGCCGGTCGGGCCCGAAACCAGCGATCCGGTCGTGCCTTCCGTGTTCAACGGCGACTTGCGCGACCTACCGACCGCGCCGCCATGGCGGCCCGGCGATCCGGTGCACGAAGTTCCCCGGCGCCACAATCCGCATCCCGAAAAGCTGCATCTCGACGCGATTCCGCTGGCTCCGAGAAGCGCGCGAATCGACCCGCTGCTTGCGCTCCAAGCCGGGGCCCGGGCCGGCGAGCCGCAACCCGCGTTCGCGACTCCGATTCTCAATTTCGCCGGTCAGACATTCGGCGGCGCGACCCCGCCCGACACCTGCGGCGATGTGGGGAAAAACTACTACATCCAGGTGGTCAACGCTTCGGGCGGCGGCAAGTTCACCGTCTACAACAAAAGCAGCGGCAGCGTGGCGGCCGGACCGCTCTTCATCGATCAGCTCGGCAGCGGCGGCGCCTGCGCCTCGGGCTTCGGCGACGGCATCGTGCTGTACGACTCGCTCGCCGATCGCTGGCTGCTCAGCGAGTTCGCCGGCGGCGGCAACCACCTCTGCGTCTATATCTCGCAAACCGCCAACCCGATCACCGGCGGCTGGTTCCGCTACGACTTCACCACCCCGAATTTCCCCGATTACCCCAAATACGCGGTCTGGCCGGACGCCTACTATGTCTCCTCCAACGAATTCTCTCCCGCCGCCTACGCTTTGGATCGAACCAAGATGCTGCAAGGCTTGCCGGCCACTTCGCAGCGCTTTACGGCGGCCGACCTGCCCCACTTCGGGTTTCAGGCCTTGATCCCGAGCGATCTCGACGGTCCGCTGGCGCCACCGGCAGCAGCGCCCAACTTCTTCATGCGCCACCGCGATGACGAAGCCGCTTCGCCCGGCTCGGCCGATCCGGATCACGATTTCCTCGAGCTCTGGCAGTACCACGTCGACTGGGCGGTCCCGGCCAACTCGACCTTCCAAGGGCCGATCAACATCCCGGTCACCGATTTCGATTCCGACCTGTGCGGCTTCTTCAGCTTCTTCTGTTTCCCTCAGCCTTCCGGTCCGACCCTCGACCCGCTGCGCGAGGTGATCATGTGGCGGCTGCAGTACCGCAACTTCGGACCCCATGAGACGTTGGTCGGCAATCTGGTCACCGACATCGATGGCACCAACCACGGCGGGATCCGCTGGTTCGAGCTGCGGCGCAGCGGCGGCGGCGCTTGGACCTTGTTCCAGGAAGGCACCTACGCTCCCGATGCCCACCACCGCTGGATGGCCAGCCTGGCCATCGACGGAGCCGGAAACATGGCGATGGGCTACAGCGTCTCGAGCACGACCCTGAATCCTGGAATCCGCTATGTGGGCCGCCTGGCCGGCGATCCGCTCGGCACCATGCCGCAAGGCGAACACACCTTGATCGCCGGCGCCGGGACCAGCAGCAGCAATCGGTGGGGGGATTACAGCTCGATCAACCTGGATCCGGTCGACAACTGCACTTTCTGGTACACCCACGAGACCGCCAGCGGCACCTGGTCAACGCAGATCGGGGCGTTTCGCTTCGACGCCTGCAAGCCGGCGATCGTCGCCGGATCTGGAGCCGGAGGCCCGGACAAGGTCCGCAACCTGGCCCGCCCGTAACCGGGCGCCCTATCCGCCGCCGGGGTAGACGCGCTCGCCCCGCAAGGTGGCCGCATTGGCCCCCACGATGCGGTAATCGAGCAGCTCGCCGGGCCGCTCGCCGCGCTGGCGGAACACCACCACCTTGTTGCCGTCGGTGCGGCCGATCCAATCGGCGCTCGAACGCCGGCTCGGCCCCTCGACCAGAACGCGCTCGACGCGGCCGACTTCGGCCAGGTTGAGACGCTTGGAAATGGCGCGCTGCACAGCGATCAGGCGTTGGAGCCGAGCGCCCTTGAGCTCGCGCGGCACATCATCGACGAAATGGCGCGCGGCGAAAGTGCCGACCCGCTCGCTGTACAGAAAAGTGAAAGCGCTATCGAACTCGACTTGCTCGACCAGCTCCAAGGTCCGCTCGAAGTCGGCATCCGTCTCGCCCGGAAACCCGACGATCAGATCGGTCGAGAGCTTCACGCCGGGTATCCAGGCGCGGGTCTGCTCGACCAGCCCGAGGTACTCGGCGCTGGTGTAGCTGCGCTTCATGCGCTGCAGCACCGCGTCGCTGCCGGCTTGAAGCGGCAGATGGACCTGCTTGCACAGCTTCGGATGGCCGGCCAGCGCCTCGAGCAGAGCGCGCGGAAAATCCTTGGGATGCGGCGAGGTGAAGCGCAGCCGCTCGATGCCTTCCAGCGCTGCCACCTGAAGCAGCAGCGACGCGAAATCGGTCGACCCCGAGCGGTAGCTGTTGACGTTCTGCCCCAGCAAGCTGATTTGCTTATACCCCTGCGCCGCCGCCCGGCGCGCTTCCTCGACCACGCCTGCGGGCGCCCGGCTGCGCTCGCGGCCGCGGGTGTAGGGCACCACGCAGAAGCTGCAGAAATTGTCGCAGCCGCGCATGACCGCGATCCATGCGTTCACGCCGCCCGCGCGCCGCGGGTAGATTTGCTCGTAGGTCTCGGATTCGGACAGGCCCAAGTCCTGCCCCCGCCGGCGCTGCTCGTAGGCCTCGCGCAGCAGCTGCGGCAGCCGACGGTAGCTGTCCGGACCGGCGATCAGATCGATTTCGGGGCGCTCGGCCAGGAGCCGTTCGCGCAAATTGGTCGCCATGCAGCCGAGCAGCCCGACCACCAGTCGTTCGCCGCGGCGCTTGCGCGCCTGCAGCCGGTCGAGCGCGGTGAACACGGTGCGATGGGCGTTTTCCCGGATCGCGCAGGTGTTGAGCAGGACCACCTCCGCCGCTCCGGCTTGCTCGGTGAAACCATAGCCCGCCGCGCTCAGAATCGAACGGACCAGTTCCGAGTCGTACTCGTTCATCTGGCAGCCGAACGTGGTCAGATGAACGGTAGCCTGACCGATCGGAGCAGCATCGGGCGACGGGCGGCTCAAAACGCTGACCGGTACCAAACCCGACATCTCGCAGCCTCGAAACATCGCGCGGCGCCGCCGCGCTAGCTGGCGCGGTAGGTGATGAACCCGTGGGTCAGATCGTAGGGCGAAACCCCGACTTTGACCCGATCTCCGAGCACGACGCGAATGTGGTAGCGCTTCATCCGGCCGGACAAGCGCGCCAGCACCACCGGTCCCTGATCGCACTTGACCCGGAAGTTGCCGCCACCCAGCACTTCGGTGACGGTACCCTCGATCTCCAACAGATCATCTCGACTCATAAGATCCCTTATCCTCGGTGGGTTCGCCCGATCATACTCCGGGCGCACGGCCCCGCCTCGGCCGACAGAGCTTATATCAGCCTCGGCCCTTTCGTCCACCGCTCCAGCCGCCGAGCGGCGCTGTGATCCCTGGTACACCGAGCCGACCGCCTGCTCGACCGGCCATGGGCCCGAATCCGGCCCACCGACCCGCCGCCAGGATCAGGCGGCCAACCCCCGGCATGATATGATGGTAACCGGAGTCGAAGCCGATGACCCGACTGCGATCCCTGGCCCGATTCGCGCTCGCGATCCTCGCCGCCGCCTCGGTTTCGGCGCAGAACCCCGGCGACCATGAGGATCTCGCCCGCGATGCCGACAAGCTGCGCCAGTACATTCTCGGCCTGCGCGGGTTCGAGTGGGACGAGAGCTACAATCGCATGCGTTACGTCGGTGAGGGCCGGATGCGGCGGGTGCTGGAAGTCAAGCTCAAGCCGATGGGCGCGCGGCTGGCGTTCAGCCCCCAGGCCAACGTGCGCGGCTCGGGCAACCCCGACATCGACAAGATCGCCCTGCCCCAGTTCTCGCTCAATTATGATCCGGTCCTAGGCCGCTACTGGTGGGAGTAAGACGGCGGATCTGCCGCCATCTGCTTCGTTGCGCTCGGTCGGGCTCCTCCAGCGTACCTTTAGTACGCTTCCGTCGCCCTCCCTTCGCGCGCCTCGCACCTGACGGCATCTCCGCCGCCCGCCGCCCTTTGCACTGGTGCTGGTGCGAGCTTGGTTGCACTTTCCGGTCGACATCGCTTCGCTCGTCTCCGGTGTTGCTACTTCCGAGCTGGCTGTGCCGTGCTCTGGTGCTGCTGCGGCCTTGGTTGCTCCTTCAGGTCGACTTCGCCGCGCTCGTCTCCGTCTGGCGGCGTTTCGCCGCCCGGTGCGTCGTGCCTGTTGCCCGTCATTCCGGCGCAAGCCGGAATCCAGC
>DASWHO010000207.1:0-6249 GCA_036398155.1 Acidobacteriota bacterium | reverse complement strand
CATCTGTTGATCGATTTCAAGCCGATCCCGGGCCAGCGCAAGCACGCCGATGCCAGTCCGTTCGTGGCCCCGCATCCGGTATCGGCGCTGCATCAGGCCGGCTGGCGCCAGGCGCGGGTCTCGATTTGGCGGGAGGCGTCGAGGCTCCTGCGCTGGCTGGGGTGCTGAGGCGGCGGATCTGCCGCCATCTGCTTCGTTGGGCTCGTTCGCCCTCGTCCGGCGTACCTTGAGTACGCCTCCGTCGGGCTCTCTTCGCCCGCCTCGCAGCTGACGGCAGCTCCACCGCCCACCGCCCCGTGCACGGGTGCTCGGGAGGGCCTCGGTGCTCGTTCGGGTCGACGTCGCTGCGCTCGTCTCCGGCCTGAGGTGTTCGGCTGCCCTTGGCGTCATTCCGGCACCAGCCGGAATCCAGATCGTGCCTTGGCTATCCGGCGGGCCTCGGTGCTCGCGCGTGGTCGACATCGCTGCGCTCGTCTCCGGCCCGAGGCGTTCGGCCGCTCTTGGCGTCATTCCGGCGTCAGCCGGAATCCAGATCGTGCCTTGGCAATCAGGGGGGCGGGCTAGCGGCGGTCTTGGATTTGGAGCAGCTTGGAGCTTTGCGAGCGGCAGGCGGGAGGACGGAACGATCGCAGCGCATGACGCAGAAACTGGGCCGCTGCGGCGCCGACCAGCAGCGCGACCAAAACCAGGTCGATCCAATCCAGCGCCATCACTGACCCAACCCCAGCCAGGTGCCGGCGCGATAAACGGTGAAGGCGACCGCGTAGCCCAGGGCGAGGCTGACCAGGATGCTGAACCCGGCCCAACCCCAGCTGCCGGTCTCTTTTTGAATCACCCCCACGGTTGAAAGGCACGGGATGTACAGCAGGGTGAACACCAAAAAGGTATAGGCGGCGAGCGGCGTGAAGCCTCCGGTGGCACGCAGCTTGCGCACCAGCCGGGAGTGAATGCCGGCGTCCTCGACCTGGTCGCCGCTGGCGGCGGCGCCGTAGAGCACCGCCATCGAGCCGACCGTGATCTCTTTGGCGACGAAACCCGGGATCAGCGACACCCCGATGCGCCAGTCGAGGCCCAGCGGTCGCAGCGCCGGCTCGATCCACTTGCCGAAGCGGCCCGCGTAGCGTCCTTCGATCTGCTCTTGCTGCAGCGCGATGCGCAGCTCGTCGGCCCGCCGCCCCAGCGCGCGCGCCCGGCCCGGAGCGGCGCCCTGCACGGCGCTTTCGAGCGCCGCGATCTCGTGCTCGAAGTCCCGCGACAGCGGCACCTGCCGGGGGAACGTGTAGAGCCCCCAGACCACCACCACGCCGAACAGGATCACCGTACCGACCCGCTGAACGAATGCGCGCGCCTTGTGCCAGGTATGGATCCAGAGGCCGCGCAACGTCGGCAGCCGATAGGGGGGAAGCTCGAGCACGAACGGGGCGCCGCCGCCGGGAAACAGGCTGCGGCGCAGGAGTCGGCCGATGCCGAGCGCGACCGCCACCGAAATCAGGTACAACGACAGGGTCACGGTGGCCGCGTACGACGCGAAGAACGCGGCGCAGAACAACACGTAGACCTGATAGCGCGCCGAGCAGCTCATGAACGGCAGCACCAGGATCGTGACCATCCGATCGCGGCGATGCTCCAGGGTTCGGGTCGAGAGAATCGCGGGGACGTTGCAGCCGAAGCCGGTGAAGAGCGAGAGAAACGCCTTGCCGTGGAGGCCCATGGTGCGCATCAAGCGATCCATCAGGAACGCGACCCGCGCCATGTAGCCGCTGTCCTCCATCAGCGCGATCAGAAAAAACAGGATCAGGATCTGTGGCAGGAAGGTCATGGTCATGCCGACGCCGGCGATGACGCCGTCGACCAGCAGGCTCTGCAGCAGCGGCAAAGGAACCAGCGCCCGCACGCCCTCGGCCGCGGCTGCGAACCCGGCGTCGATCCACCCTTGTGGGGCTTTGGCCGCGCTGTAGGTGAGCTGGAACACCGACCACAGCAGCGCTAGAAAAATCGGAATGCCGAGCCAGCGATGGGTCAGGAAATGATCCAGTCGGTCGCTCAAGGTCCGGGTCTGCTCGGCGCTGCGATCCAGGGCCGCGGCCCCGATCGAGCTGGCCTGGGCGAACAGTTGATCGGCCACCGCTTCGGAAGGCGCCTCACCGAGCGCGGCTTCCAGCTGCTCGCGCTGGCCCACGAGCAGCGCGAGCAGGCCGTTGTGGGCCGCGCTCGCTACGCGCGCCTCGAGCGCGCTGTCGCCTTGAAGCAGATGCAGCGCCAGGCAGCGCGCCGGGTAGGGACCGCCGCCGTCTGCGGTCAAGGCTCTCAGCCCCGAATCCTCCAGCAGCCCGGCGCGGATTCGGCCGATCGCGCTTTCCAGCTCCGCGCCGTACTGCGGCGCGATCGCGCCGTTCGGCCCGGCCTGCGCGCAAGCGATCGCCGCCTGCACCAGCTCGGCGAGCCCCTTGCCGCTGCGGGCCACGGTTTCCACCACCGGCACGCCCAAGCGGCGCGCCAGCGCGGCGGCGTCGATTCTCTGCCCGCGCCCGCGGGCGACGTCCACCATGTTGAGCGCCACGATCAGGGGCAGCCGCAGCTCGATCAACTGCAGCGTCAAGAGCAGATTGCGCTCCAGATTGGCGGCGTCCACCACGTCGATGACGGCGGCCGGCCGCTCATGGACCAGGAAATCGCGGGCCAAGATTTCCTCCGGGCTGCGGGCCATCAGGCTGTAGGTACCCGGCAGATCGATGATCTGCAGGGTCTGGTCGCCGGCGCGGTGCGTGCCGCTCTTTTTCTCGACCGTCACGCCGGCCCAATTGGCCACCTTCTGGTGCGAACCGGTCAGAGCGTTGAACAGGGTGGTTTTCCCCGAGTTCGGGTTGCCGGCGATGGCGATGGCGATGGAGCGCATGTTCAGGCGTCGACCGCAGCGCTGATCAAGACGGTCTCCGCCTCCTCGCGGCGCAGGGCCACGTGATATCCGCGCAACTCCAGCTCCAGCGGATCGGCCAGCGGGGCGGACTTGATCAGGCGCACCCGCGTGCCGCGCACGAAACCCATTTCGAGCAGCCGGCGCCGGAATCCGCCCTGGACCCGCAGCACCGTGCCGACCTGGCCGGGGGCGAGCGAGAGCAGCGAGGGCTGCGGGGAACCGCTGTTGGAAGGGGGCACGGCGTGCAATTGAGACTCAGTCTCAATAAGATCTTACGGGCCCCGGGCCGCTTCGTCAACGGTATTTGCGGGCTAGGAGCCTGCGCGGCAGAAAGGATGGGTCCTAAACCGGCGGATCCTTTGGGCTGGGTGGGCTGGTGGGCTGGGTTCTCGGGTTGCCGCATACCGCCCGCATGTGTTATAAGTAACGTTTTGGGTCCAACACCGTAGTCCCGAAGTCGGGATTCGAGACGACCCTCCCTAGCGCCAGTTACGGAGTAGAAAAATGGCTCGATACACCGGACCGAAGCACTCGATCTGCCGCACGGTCGGCGAATGCCTGTGGGGCAAGCCGAAATGCCCGGCGACCAAGCGCGGCTTTCCGCCGGGGCAGCACGGCCCGCGGGCGCGCCGCAAGTCGACCGAATACCGAAAACAGCTGCTCGAGAAACAGAAGCTGCGCATGTATTACGGCATGGGCGAGCGGCAATTCCGCAATACGTTCCAGAAAGCGCTGCGCGCCAAGGGCATCACCGGGGACCAGTTCGTCCAGCTGCTCGAGCGCCGGCTCGACAGCCTGGTGTACCGCAGTGGTTTCGCGCCCACCATCTGGGCCGCGCGCCAGCTGGTCGGGCACGGGCATGTTCTGGTCAACAACCGCCCGGTCAACATCCCGTCTTACACCGTCGAGCCGGGCGACAAGCTCACCGTTCACCCCAAGAGCCGTGAGATTCCCCAGGTGCTAGGCTCGCTCAAAGAGGGCGGCGCCCACATGACCCCTTATCTGGAAGTCCGGCCGGAAGAGTTCAGCTCCCAGCTGGTGGCGCTGCCGCGCCGCGAGGATATCCGCGTGCGCGCCGACGCCCAGATGGTGGTCGAGTTTTATTCGCGCTGATCGGCCAAATCTCGGCGGCTTTTTTCGCCCACGCATGCATCGATTCCGGTTTCACCGCCTTCCGCTGCTCGCGCTGCCCTTGGTGGCGCTCTCGCTCTCGGGTGCCGAGCCGAATCTGCGCACCTTTCTCGAGCAAGCGGTTTTCACCCTGGCTTCCGATGCGATGGAAGGCCGCGCCGCCGGCAGCCCCGGAGCCGAGCGCGCAGCCGAGTACATCGAACAGCGGTTTCGCGAGTTCGGTCTGAAACCGGCCGGCGACCACGGCGGCTACCGTCAGGTCTTCGAGATCCCGACCGGCGTCCGGCTGCTCGACGGCAACCGTCTCGAGCTGCGGCTCGACGGGGTGGAGCACCGCCTCGAGGTCGGCAAGGACTACCTGCCGCTTTCGCCTTCGGACAGCGGGGCGGTCGAGGGACCGATCGTTTTCGCCGGTTACGGCATCGTGGCTCCCGAGTTCGACTACGACGATTACGCCGGCGCCGACGTGCAGGACAAGGTGGTCCTGGTGCTGCAGGGCGAGCCGGGCACGGCGGAGGACAAGGAGTTTTTTTCCGGCGACTTGGTGACCTTTCACGGCCAGGTGCGCGCCAAGTTGTCGGCCGCGCGCGCGCACGGGGCTCGCGCGGTGCTGCTGAGTGCTGGAGCGATCGGCGACTGGTCGGATCACGACCTGCTGCCGGAGCTCAAGGGCGGCGCGGCCGGCGGCGATGCCGGGCTCTGCACGGTCCAAATCAAGCGCGCGGCGGCGCAGCAGATCCTGGCCGCGGACGGCCGCAGCTTGGAGACCTTGCAGCGCGAGATCGAGCTCAAGAAAGCGGGCCGCAACTTCCCGATCGAGGGCAGCACAGCGCGGTTGGATGTGCGGCTCGAAAAGCTGCGCCAACCGACCGCCAATCTGGTCGGCCTGGTCGCGGGGCGGGATCCCGTGCTGCGCGACCGCGCGATCGTAGTCGGCGCGCACTATGATCACCTCGGCTACGGCGGCGAGCACTCGCTCGCGCCCGAGCAGCGCGCGATCCACAACGGCGCCGACGACAATGCTTCCGGCACCGCCGGACTGCTGGCGTTGGCGCGGGCGTTCGCGCAGCGGCCGGCGCGCCACACGCTGGTGTTCGTCGCCTTCAGCGCCGAGGAGCTCGGTTTGCTGGGCGCCTCCTACCAGGTCGAGCACCCGGCGCTGCCGCTCGCGGACACCCTCGCGATGCTCAACCTCGACATGATCGGGCGGCCTTCACGCAACACGCTGCAGGTGATCGGCGCCAGCAGCGCGGCGGAATTCTCCGAGCTGCTGCAACGGCTCGGAGCCGAGCACGACGGGCTCAAGATCGCGGCCCACGGAGTGTCTAAACCGGGCGAGGAAGCGCAGAGTCAGCCCAGTGCCAGCGCTCTGATCGGCGGCAGCGACCAGCTCTCCTACCTGCAGAAGGACGTACCGGCGCTGTTTCTGTTCGCCGGCCAGCACCAGGACTATCACCGCCCGAGCGACGATGCCGACGCGATCGAGTACGACGCAATGGTCCGAGTCGTGAGCTACGCCGAAGCGCTGCTGCGCAGCTTGGATCGGCGCGATCAGCAGCTCACTTTTCAGCGCCTGCCCGAGGCCCCGAACTTGGGTCCGGGGCACCGCGCTTGGCTCGGCACGGTTCCGGACTACGGCGAGATGGAGCGGCCCGGGGTCCTGCTCGGCGGCGTACGCGCCGGCTCGCCGGCCGAGCTGGCCGGGATGCGGGCCGGAGATATCTTGATCAAGATGGACCAGGTCGAGATCCGCAATCTCTACGACTTTCAATACGCCCTCAACGGACGCCGGCCGGGCGACACGGTGGCGCTGGTGGTCGAACGCGACGGCGAACGCCTCGATCTGTCCGCCACCCTCGGAACCCGACCCTAGTGGCCCGTAACGCCCAAATCGGTAGCGTCTCGCTGGCCCTCCAGGGCGGATGCGGCGTTGCGCCTCCTCGCCATAACCGTCTGCTATGGCTGCGTCGGCGCGCCTTGCCTCCACCCTCGATGACTGCGCGACCCGCTACCGATTTGGGCGTTACGGACCACTAGGCTGGTTCAACACTCAGGAGAGGGCGCCATGACCAGGCGCGGGAGGGGAGCATGGGCAAGATCAACGGTGCTCGTGTTTTGATCGGTGGGTTGCTGGCCGGGGCGGCGATGTTCGTTCTTGGCTTTCTTTTTTATGGCTTGTGGTTGAGCGCGGAGTTTGACGC
>DASWHO010000206.1:0-11693 GCA_036398155.1 Acidobacteriota bacterium | reverse complement strand
CCGACCCAGACCAAGTTGCGGTGCACCGCGGTGATGAACATCTGGTGCACCTCGGTCGGCGAGATGTTGTATTTCTGCATCAGCGCCATGAAGTAGGCGGCGGCCAACAGATCGATCGCGATCCAGACCGCGATCGTGAGCAGGGCGATCATAAGGAAGTTGATGCCGCAGAGCTTCCACAGCAGCCGGCTGCGCAGGCCCATTGTTTCAGCGCCCGGTCCCGCGCTCGCCGCCGGCGAACTGGTAACCGAAACCGCGCACGGTTTGGATCCAACGCGGGGCGGCCGGATCCGGCTCGATCTTTTGGCGCAGCTTACCGATGTGGACGTCGATGACCCGATCGACCACCGATTCTCCGCCGGGGTAGAGCTGCTCGAGCAGCTCCTCGCGCGAAAAGACTTTGCCGGGCTCGGCCATCAGCGCGCGCAGCAGCCTGAACTCGGCCGGCGTCAGCGGCACCGGCTTGCCGTTCAGGCTCAGCCGGCGTTTGTCGAGGTCGAGCTCCAGACCGGCGAAGGTCAAAGCCGTGGGCGGCTTGCCGGCGCCGGGCCGCGCGCGGCGCAGGATCGCCTGAACCCGCGCGACCACCTCTTGGGGGCTGAACGGTTTGACCACGTAGTCGTCGGCTCCGAGCGAAAGCCCCAGCACCCGGTCCATGGCCTCGTCGCGCGCCGTCAGGATCAGGATCGGCACCTGGGAGCCTTCGCGGATCCGGCGGCAGACCTGCCAGCCGTCCAGCCGCGGGATCATCAAGTCGAGAATGATCAGGATCGGACCCAGCTCGCTGGCGAGCGACAGGGCCTGCTCGCCGTCCGCGGCGGTGGTGGTGCTGAAACCTTGGCGCTCCAGGTAGAGAGCCAGCAGCGCGGCGGTCTTGGGATCGTCCTCGACAATCAGGATCGGCGCGGTGGGGCTTTCGGTCATGGCTGGCCGGCGGCGTTGGGGCCGGTTGAATGGGTTGGATGCCGCGGGCGCCGCTCGTGGTATCGATTCCGAGACATACTAACGCAGAGTGAGATTCACGGAGGGGCGGGGCTTGTCCCCGCCCGGGCGGAGGTCGAAAACTGGATCCCGGACTATCGCCAGAGGGGGGTGGAGAGGTAGCGCTCGCCGGAGTCGGAGAAAACCGTGACGATCGTGCCGCGCTCGATCCGCTGAGCCAGGTCGAGCGCGGCCTTGAGGAACGCGCCGGACGACTGGCCGACGAAGATGCCGCGGCGCGCCAGCTGGTGGCAGCAGTCGTAGGCGTCTTCGATCGTGACCCGCACGGTCTCATCGACGACCTTGGGATCGAAGTTGGCCGGGACGATGTCGGTCGGGCTGTCGAGCGGTTTGAGCCCCTCGATGCCGGGAAAGGAATCCGGGTTGACGCAGACCACCTGGATCTCGCGGCGGTGCTGCTTGAGCCGGCGTGCGACGCCGGTGATGGTGCCGCCGGTGCCGACCCCGGCGACGAAATGGGTCACGCGCCCTCGAGTCTGGCGCAGGATCTCTTCGCCGGTGGTTTCGTAGTGGGCCAGGATGTTGTTTTCGTTCTTGTATTGATCGGGCATGAAATAGCGCTGCGGTTCGGCGTCGCGGCGCCGGTGGGCTTCGTAGATCGCGGCGTCATAGCCTTCGAGCGGATCGGTGAGCACCAACCGCGCGCCGTGGGCCTGGATCCGCATTTTGCGCTCGCTGCTGGCGTTGCCGGGCACCACCAGCTCGACCGGATAGCCGAGCAGGGCGCCGAACATCGCGTAGGCGATGCCGGCGTTGCCGGACGAGGAATCGAGGATGACTTTGCCCTTGGTCAGCTCGCCGCTGGCGATGGCGGCGAGCAGCATGCGCAGGACCGGCCGATCTTTGATCGAGCCGCCCGGGTTGCGGCTCTCTTCCTTGGCATAGATCTCGACCCCGGGCGGGATCGCGTGCTCGAGAAAGTCGATCTTGAGCAGCGGCGTGTCCCCGACCTGGCGCAGCTTGGGGTAGCGCTCCAAGAGCGCTTGGGCCTCGGGCGGCAGCATCATGTCACCTGCCCCAGCAATCTAATGAGCGGTCCCCAGCAGGTCAAAGAGATCAGGTCGTGGAGGCTCAGCACAAATATAGGGGCGGGGCTCGACCCCGCCCGAGCGGCCTTCGATAACCGTCCAGCCGCGCTGATCAACGTGGTCGCGCCCTGCGGGAGGGGACAAACCCCTGGACCAGCCCCGCCCCTACATAGAGCGTTGGCCGCCGCTAGTAGCCGGTGGTGGCGGCGGCGACGCTGTGGCCCAGCGAAGCCTGAACGATCTTGACCCCGGCGCTGGCGCCGATACGATCGGCGCCCGAGGCCAGCATCTTGCGCGCCTGCGCCAGATCGCCGATCCCGCCGGCCGCCTTGACCCCGAGCTCGGTGCCGACCTCTTCGCGCATCAGCCGCACGTCGGCTTCGCTGGCGCCGGCCGGGCCGAAGCCGGTCGAGGTCTTGACGTAGTCGGCCCCGGCGGCGCGGGCCAGCCGGCAGGCGCGGCGCTTTTCGGCCTCGCTCAGCAGCGCCGTTTCCAAAATCACTTTGACCAGCACTTCGGCCTCGTGCCCGGCCTGGACCACCGCCGCGATGTCGGCTTGGACCTTGGGATCGTCGCCGCTCTTGAGCGCCGAGAGGTTGATCACCATGTCGAGCTCGCAGGCGCCGTCGTAGATCGCGCGGCGCGCCTCGAACGCCTTGACGTCGGTCACGTTGGCGCCGAGCGGGAAGCCGACCACGGTGCAGACCGACACGCCGCTGCCGCCCAGCAGCGCGGCGCAGCGGCGCACGTGCTGCGGGTGGACGCAGACGGTGGCGAAGTGGAACTCGGCCGCCTCGCGGCAGAGCTGCTCGATCTGCGCGTAGCTGGCGTCCGGCTTGAGCAAGGTGTGATCGATGTAGCGCGCCAGATCGTGCCCGTGCAGCGAGCTGCCTTGCAGGCCGAGTCGGGTGGCGCCGAGTGCGACCGCCGAGCGCAGCCGGTCGGGGCAGCGCTCGCCGGGCACCGCGTGGCAGGCGCACGGCCCCGAGAGCTCCAGCAGCAGCTGCGCGGTGACCTCGGCGACCAGGCGCTCCAGCTCGACCGGGTTCATGGTTTGACCTCGGCGAACTCGCGATCGCCTTCGAGCGCCAGGATCTTGGCGACCCGCAGCAGATGGCGCTCCTCGATCAGCTGAGCGTCGAGAAACACGTTCACGATCTCGAGCGCGCTAGCCAGAGTCTGGCCCTTGGCGCCGAGGCAGAGGATGTTCGCGCCGTTATGCTCGCGGCAGTTGCGCGCGGTGGCGACGTCGGGACAGAACGCGGCCCGCGCGCCGAGAATCTTGTTGGCCGCGATCGAGCTGCCGACGCCGGCACCGTCGACCAAGAGGCCGCGAGCGCACTCGCCGCTCGCGACCAGCCGGGCGACCCGCGCCGCGAGATCGGGATAGTCGGCCGGCTGGGACGAGAAGACGCCCACGTCCACCAGCGCCTGACCGGCGGCGGACAGCGCGCCCTTGAGCTCGCTCTTGAGCGCGAAGCCGGCATGGTCGCTGCCCAGCGCCAGCGGACCGGCTCGGTTGATCGCCGTGCGCAGCCGCGCCAGCGCCGCGGCGCCGGAGGGCGGGTCTCCGGGGCGGCGCAGCCGGATGCGCCGCGCCTGCGCCTCGTCGAGGCCCAATGGCGTAACCCGGGTGTGCGGCTCCAGGTCGAGGACGCTGCCGGGCTGCAGCGCGCGTACGTCCTCGGCGGTGAGCACCTTGCCCATGCCTGACGGATCGTACGGCCCGCCCCGCCCCGGTTGCAACTCTAATTCGGGGACAGGTAATTCAATTCGTTTTCGGGGACAGGTAATCCGAGATGACCTGTCCCCAATAAGGGAATAAATAACCTGTCCCCGTTTTGTGCTTACTCCAGGGCTTTGAGGTTGAGCAGGGCCGAGCCGTTGGTCGGATCGATCTGGAGCGCGGCGCGATAAGCGTTCGCGGCGTCTTGGGGCCGGCCCAGACCGACCAGGATGTTGCCGTGCAGGTTGTGGGCCTCGGCGTCCTCCGGGTTGAGCTCGAGGGCGCGCTCGATCGCCTCGAGCGCCGCCGGCCGCGCGCCACGCCGCTCGAGAAACAGCGCCAGCAAGAATGGATACTCGGGCTCGGTCGGGTTGTGCTCGATGGCGCGCCGGATCGCCCGCTCGGCGGTTGCGACGTCGCCGCTCGAGTAGGCGATCTTGGCCACGAAGGAAAGCGAGGGGTCGTGCGCCGGATCGATCTCGAGCACGCGCTGGAAGATCGCCGCCGCATCCGCGGCGCGGCCCGCCTCCAGCGCGGCCTTGGCCTCTTTGTAAGTTGCCGCGACCTGCTTGTCGCGATGCTCGCGCGCGTCGGCCTCGCGATGGAGCTCCTGGAAGCGCAAGGTCGCCGCACGGGCCTGCTCGCGCCGTCCGAGCTTGGCATAGGCGCGACCGAGCGCGTAGTGCGCTTGGGCCCGCTGCGGCTCGAGCTCGATCAGCCGGTTCCAGCTCGCCGCCGCCGCCTCCCACTCGCCGGCCTGCTCCTGGAGCTCGGCCAGCAGCTGCAAAGCGCCGCGGTGGTTGGGCTGTGCTTCCAGACAACGCCGCAGCAGCGCGCCGGCCTCCTCGGCTCGGCCCTGTTCGGCCGCCAGGCCCGCGAGACCGAAGCGCGCATCGATGGACTCGGGCTGGCTGGCGAGCGCGGCCTCGAAATGCTCGCGCGCGGCCTGCGGATCTCCGGCTTCGGCCGAGAGCACGGCCAGGTTGTAATGTCCGAAGGCGCTGGCCGGATCGAGCTCCAGCAGCGCGCGCAGCTCGGCGATCGCCTCCTGGGTGCGCTCGAGCCGGTGATAGACGGTCGCGAGCTCGATGCGCACCAGCGGCTCGCGCGGGTGGGCGTCGCGCAGCTCGCGCAGCAAGACGATGGCCGCGGCGTCGCGTCCGTCCTCTTGGTACCAGCGTGCCAGGGCCAGGCCGATCCCGAGGTCGGCCGGACGCAGCGCATTGGCCCGTTCGGCCGCGGCAATCGCCGCCCGGAGCCGTCCGGACGCGGCGTAGCTCAGCGCCCGCCGCAGGTCCTGATCCGGATCAAACGCAGCCCCCGGCGCGAGCTGAAGCGCCACCAGCAATGTGCGCAGCCCAATGGCTGCAATCATTGTCACCATGGATGACCAGCCCGGAAGGTTCGAGTGTAGGGGCGGGGCTCGACCCCGCCGAGCCGCCCTGCGAGAACGGTCCAACCAGGATGATGAGCCGCGCCGTTCGGGCGGGGACAAGCCCCGCCCCTACACTGCGGAATGACTAGCCGGCAGCCCCTAGGGGATGAGCTCGACTTCGACGGTTCGGGTATAAGCCCCGGCCGGCGAGAGTTCCTCATCCCGCAGCTCGACTTCCAATGAGTACGAACCGGCCGGCGCCTCGAGCGTGATGTCCATGTGCCGCGGCGGCTCGGCGGCGCTGGCTTCGAGCTGCTCCGGCGGGATCACCACCTCCAAGCGCTGCTGGTTTTGGGCCGCGGTCTTGCCGCTCGCATCGCGCAGCGTCGCGCTGAGCAGCAGCGGAGCGCGGAACCCTTGCGGCCCTTCGCGCAGCGCCAGATCGCGAACCTGGAAAGTCACTCGAACGTCGAGCGCGACTTCCGCTGCGCTCCCCGGTCGGGTGCGGGATGCGAGCTCGTAGGGGACCGCGGTGCCGGCTTCCTTGGTCAGCCGCGCGCCTTCATCCAGCGGCGCCTCGGGCCGGACGATCGTGCGTTTGGTGGCCTCCTCGAGCGCGCGGGCCGCATCGCTCGGCAGCGAGTAGGTCAAGGCGCTGAGCTCGAACAAACTGGAGCGGCGCTCGAATCGGCTGTCGCCGAAACGGAACTGCGGCAGCAGGTAGTAGCGCCCGTCGCGATAGACATCGGCGAAGATCAGGGCCGAGTTCGGATCGAGCGGGCGCGGCAGATCGTTGTAGTACCAGAACTGAGCGCGAAAGCCGTTGAACAGCCGCGGCTCGAAGCGGTAGGGCGGCCCCAAAACCAGGAACACCTGGCCGCGCAGGGTCTGCCAGCCTGGTCGCGAGCGCTCGGCGAAGTCGCGATTGACGATTTCGAGCCGGCGGTCGAACTCGAGCCTGAATTCGTTGACCCGGGTGGTCGGATCGGGATCGCGGATGGCCCAGAAGCGATCGATGAAAGCTTCGCGCTCGGCGCCGGTCTTGAGCTTGCGCCAGTCGCGGCGCTCGTCCGGGCTCAACAGATAGCCGGCCGGACCTTTGCCCCAATCCGGTTCCTTGTCCGCGCCGGCGGCCAGCGGAACCAGCAGAGCGAGCACGGAGGCGGCCAGCGCCAAATGGCTCCCATGTTGTTGCTGTCGGCCGCCGCCGGGCACCTAGGGTTCCACGAGCTGGGAACGCACCGCGAAGCGCACGATCTCGGCAACGCTGTTGGCCCCCAGTTTCTGCAGAATGTGCGCGCGGTGCGCCTCCACCGTGCGCGGACTGATCTGGAGCAGCTCGGCGATCTGTCGCGTGCGTCTTCCCTGAGCGATCAGCCGCGCGATCTCGCGCTCGCGCTCGGTCAAGGCCGGCCCGTCGAGACGCGAGGCGCGGTCCGGTTCGAGATAGCCGCGCACCACGCGCTCGCCGATCCCGGGGCTGAAGTAGAGCTCGCCGCGGTGCGCGGCGCGGATCGCGGCGATCAGCTCGCGCGCCGCATTGCTCTTGGCCAGGTAGCCGCGCGCTCCGGCTTCGAGGCTTTCGCGGATGTAATGATCGTAGTCATACATCGACAGGATCACCACGCGGGTTTCGGGGTTGTCGCGCAGGATGGCGCGGGTGGCATCGATGCCGCCGACGCCGGGCATCGCGATGTCCATCACCACCACGTCGGGTTGGAGCTCGGCGGTCCGTTTGATCGCCTCTTCCCCGTCCGCCGCTTCACCGATGATTTGCAGGTCGGTCTCGCTGCCCAGCAGCCGGCGCAGGCCTTCGCGCAGAATCTCATGGTCGTCGACGATCAGAATCTTGATGGCGCCATTGTTTTTTGGGGTTGTCATGCCTTTTGTGCTCATATGTCAGATCGGCCGCCGTTCAGCGCGCGGCGACTCCTTTCGGGCCCGCGAGTGGAGCCACCGCCCGATGCCGAGCCCGGGCGGTGGCGAGCCGGCGCGCCCTAAACGTCGGTGGCGCGGACAGTTTTGCGGCCATTGCCCTTGCAGCGCTCGACCGCCTTTTTGATGATCGATTCGATCTCGGCGTTGAGGGCGTCGACGAAGTCGCCCGCCACGTTGAGCTCATGCTGCTTGACTAAATCGCGGACTTTGGACTGGACCACGTAGCTCTCCGCCATAAAGGCTCTCCTTTCCTGGTAATGGGAATTTACGACACTTGAAACGTTACGTGCGTTCTGAAACTTGAGGCTAGCAGAGGCCCAGGGTCCGTGTCAAACCGCTTTTTTTGGCCCTTTTAGGGGATCGAGTAGCTTTGCCGGGCCACGCCGATCCGGCCCGATTGGTCACCGATCTCGAAAGCGATCGTGTGGTTTCCGCTGGGCAGGCTCAATCCGGGAATCGTGACCGTGGCGCTGTTGCCGTCGGTCTGCAGCGCGCCGGGATTGGCGCCCAGATAGTCGAGAAAAAGCTGCGTGATGGAGCTGCCGTTATAGCTGATGCGGAAGCGCTCCAGGCTCGAGAATCCGTCCGGCAGGGTGACCCTGAGAATCAGCGTAAAGGGCTGGGTGCCAATGCTTTCGGGCGCCAGGGTTGCGGGCAAGCTCGCGAAATCGCCGCTGGCCACCAAGGCGAAGCCCTGCGGGCCGGCCGGGACCGAGGTCCCGTTCACGGTCAGCATGTACTGTCCCGGGGCCGGCGCCGCAAGCAGGACCAGCTCCACGGTATTGAGCGGATCCGGGCTGCCGCCGGGGACCGAGACCCCGCCGGCAAACTGGTTGCCGCGAAAGGTGCCGCTCGGACCGGCGACCGTGAGGTCGAGGTTGTTGATCACCGGGCTGGCCGCGTTGGGGGTGCCCGGCGGATCGGTGAAGGCGAGCGTGACCTTGAGCGGCTCGGAGGAGCTGTCGATCACCAGCGGGTAGCTTCTCGACTCGCCGCCGCCGATGCCGTTCGGATTGCGGATGTCCCAAGTGCGGATGCCGCGCGGCTCGCCGTAGAATGCCAGCGTCGAATCGAGAAAGAGCCGCCCCCAGCCTTCTTGGTCGCCGGGAAAATCGGGCACGCTGAACAGGTCCGCGCCGGCGTTGAGAACGGTTGCGCGCAGCAGCGCGCCGGACGGGATGACCGCGTCCTCCGCGAACGGCAGCCCGGAGGGAGCCCAGCCGCTGCGGAAGTACTGACGCGCCAGCGTCGCTCCGCCCGCGATCGCGGGGCACGCCATGCTGGTGCCCCGGATCCGGGTCAAGCCGCAGGCTTGGAAGGCGGCGGCGGACTGCACGCCGCCGAAGCCGCTGGCGGCGCAGCCGGGCGCCAGGATCTCGGGCTTGCGCCGGCCGTCGGCGGTCGGGCCGCGGCCGCCGAGACAGAAGCTGTCGTGCGCCGGCGCTTCACGGGTGGCGGCCACCGCGAGGACGTTCTTGGCGTTCTCCGGGGTGCGCAGCGTGGCCTGATTGGTCACCGCGAACAGCACCACCTGATCTTCGAAGTCGTAGCTGAAACGATCGATGTCGCGGGCCCAGCTGGTATACGCGGTGGTGCCGTCATCACCCCACGAGTTGCTGTGAACCGCGGCCCCGTCGGCGCGCGCCAGCGCCAGGTAGTCGTAGAGGTTGTCGTCCTCGATCAGGAACAGCGAGCTGTGGCTGAGCTTGGCGTTGGGCGCCATCCCCGCCTCGTTGGGCATGCCGTCGAAGCGCAGCCCGGCCGCGATGCCCGCGGTATGCGTGCCGTGGGAGTCGATGATCTCGCCGGCGTTGTTGCGGTCGCCGACCAGCTTGCGGTGCTCCGGACCGGGCAGCGGATGCAGCGGATCGGCGAAATAGCAGCCGCCGCTGTCGATCCGCCCGTCGATGTGACCGATGACTTCTCCCTCGCCGCGCAGGCCGCGGTTCCAGATCGAAGGAATGCCGTCGATGTTGCTCTGGAGAATGCCGGTAGTCTGATCGTTGCGCAACGTGAAGCGCGGCGCCGGCTCGATCCATTGCACCGCCGGGTCGGCGGCCAGTGCGGCGGCCTGCGCGAGGCTGCGCACCCGCCCGCGCAGCCGCGCGATCTGCGGCGTCGCTTGAATCTGATCGACGCGCAAGCCGCGCTCGGCCAGCCGGCGCGCCGCCGGCTCCGCCGGGCTATCGCTGAACAGCTCGATGATCAGCTCGCCGCCGCGCGCCGCCAGCAGCTCCGCGCTGAGATCGGGGCTGAGCTTGTCGCCGGGATCGAGCGGACCGAGCCAGCGGGCCTCGGGCAGGCCGCGCAGCCGGCTGCGCGCGGCCGAATCGGCCCGCAGCAGCAGCGCGTCGGGCGGGATGAAACCGAGCAGCGTGGCGCCGGCGCGGCGCACCTGTTCCAGCTCGGCCGGCTGCGGCGGGCCGGCGAGGTGCAACAGGACCGCGTCTCCGGCGCGCGCGAAATCGGCCGGCTGGAAGGCGCGGGAGCGCTCGGTATCGATCGAGCGGGTCGCCAGGCGGATCTCGCCGGCTTCGGCTGAGCCGCGCGCCGCGGCGCAGCATAGGGCCAGGGCCGCCAAGCGCGTCAGTAAGGGCCAAGTCATGAGCGGCGATTGTGCCATACTTGGCCGCGGTGCAACACCTTGGCGACCAGCTCGCGAGTGACCGGCGCTACGGGTTGGTGGGACTCGTGCTTGGCGCGGTTGCGTTCGGCGCCGGCCTGATCCTGTGGCTGGCGGCCGACAGTGTCGCGCCGGAGGCGCGCCAGCTGCTGCAGCTTTCCCGCTGGATCGGCATCACCGCAGCGCTGGTGGTCGCGCTCGCCTGCTTCGGCATGGGGCTGTCTTTCTTCGGCCTGCTGATCTACAGCCGCCTCGAGATGCAGGCGCGTCTGCGCGCCGCGGCTTCGGATGCGGCCTGGAAGCGCTGGCTGCCGCTCGACCGCAGCTTCCGCTCCGCCACCACCGCCTTCAGCCTCAATGTCCTCGCCCTGCTGCTGTTCTACTGGCTGCTCTCGGCGTGAGCTCTTGCACGACGGGCGCCACCAGAAAGGGTGGCATGGGCACGCGAAAGGCGCCCATGGACGACATTACTCACGCGACCCAAATCAGTTGGCGTCGAAGGCAACCCAAATGCTCGTCCAATTGTGAGACCGGTCGGTTCATGTGGAGCTCGTTCATGGGCGGCCTTCGGCCACCCATGCCACCCGGTTGGAAACCATTTCGCCCAGTGAGCAAGCGTCCTCACGAGAGATGGAGCACGGGATGAAGGGCGGAGGATTTAACACTACCCGAAGACGAGCGCAGCGAAGTCGCCAAAGAGGCAGTGGCATTCGCTCGCGCACCAGAGCACGGGATAGAGGGCGGCGGAGATGCCGTCAGCTGCGAGGCGCGCGCCGCGAGGCTGACGGAGGCGTACTGAAAGGTACGCCGGAGGAAGCCGAGCAAGCGCAACGAAGCAGATGGCGGCAGATCCGCAGCCTAGAGAATGCGCTTGCCGAGGCTGGAGGTGATCAGCTCCGCCGCCAGCTCGGCGGTCTGATTGCGGACATCCAGGACCGGATTGACTTCCACGATCTCGAGCGAGTGCACCCGGCCGCTGTCGGCGAGCAGCTCCATCGCCAGGTGCGCCTCGCGGTAGCTCAGGCCGCCGGCCACCGGGGTTCCGACGCCCGGGGCGAAGCTCGGATCCAGGCAGTCCATGTCGAAGGAGACGTGCAGGGCGTCGGTCTCCGCGCTCGCGATCTCGATCGCTTCGCCGACCACCTGGCCGATGTGACGCTCGTCGATCTCGCGCATGGTGTAGACGTGGATGCCGCTTTTCTTGACCAGCTCGCGCTCGCGCCGGTCGAGGCTGCGCGCGCCGATCAGCACCGCGCAGCGCGGATCGATCGCGGCGCCGGCGGCGAAGATCCGAGTCAACTCCTGCGCGCCGTCCCCGATGCAGACGGCGAACGGCATACCGTGGATGTTGCCCGAAGGGGTGGATTCGGGGTTGTTCATGTCGCCGTGGGCGTCGAACCAGAGCAGTCCGAGCTTCTCGCCGCGGCGATGCCGGAACGACGAGACCCCGGCGACGGTGCCGATCGCGATCGAGTGATCGCCGCCCAGCACCAACGGGAAGTGTCCGGCCTGACAGGCGCGCTCGACGGCCTGCGCCAGCGCGCTGCAGGTCGCGCCGATCTCAGGCAGATAACGCAGGTTGGCGCGTTCGATCGTGAGACCTTCCGGGGCCGGAACCGGCAGGTCGCCGAGGTCGTGGACGTTGTGGCCGAGCTCGGCCAGCCGCCGCTGGATGCCGGCGATCCGCAGCGCGGACGGGCCCATGTCGACGCCGCGTCGGCCGGCGCCGAGGTCCAACGGCACGCCGATGATTTCGACTTGCATTCGATTCGGGCTTTGCGGACGGCTCTAGCGCGCCGGCTCGGGCCGCCTAGTATAGCGAGCGCCGCCGGCGATTGCTTCGCCCTTCGCGGGCTTCGCGGGGCGGTAGGGGGTCCGTCCGGCCGATTCCCGTGGCCTGCACACCCGCGTGCCGTGGGCAAGCTCTGCTCTGCCCACGGACGACATTTGGATCCGGAAAGAGCCTGTTTCGCATTCATGGATTGTCCGTGGGCAAAGCAG
>DASWHO010000205.1:0-10420 GCA_036398155.1 Acidobacteriota bacterium | reverse complement strand
CGTCGTATCGAGACGGAACCCTTCTGTTTTCATGTAAATACCGCGCTGGACTCCTTCCCATCATGATCCGAAAGCCGAGGCCCTCTTTGCCCAAAACGGTAGGGAATAGAACAAGCCCTCTCCCCCACCCTCCCGGCTGCCGAAGACTTTTCTGCCAGATCGAGGCGCGCGCCGGCTTCTACACCGACAGGACCGGCTGCGCGGCATGGCCGCCGCCGAGAACTTTCGCAGGGGGAAGGTAAATGACCGAAATGGCAAAGTTGCGAGCAGGCAGCGTTTGCTTCGACGCCACATGCTCGAGCGTCCGAGCGCCATGGGACTCGCGCAAAGTCATCGAGATGGCGCGGAAGCTGGCGCAATTGGCGCAGCGGCGCTGCACGATCCTGGCATTCGCCGCCAGCGCCGGACAGATCCACCTCCTGCTCCAAGTCCAATGCGGCAAGTCGCAGTTGGAGGACACACTGCGCGGGCTCCGATTGCTCCCGATCGCAATTCGGCCGGCTCCCTGCGCGGTTCGAGCCTCGTGCCGCATCCACCTGCTGTCGACCCGCAGCGGAGAGGTGCTATGGCCCCACGCCGCCGCGTGGAGCAGCTATCGCGCCTACCTGGGACTGCAGTCCCGCCCCGCCTACCTCGAACCCGGCGCCGTTCTCACCACCTTCGGCGCAACCCGGCGCCGCCAACGCGAACGCTACCAAGCCTTCGTCGAGCAAGCCCTCCTGGACCGAACGAGCAACGACTGAGTTCCAGCACCAGAGCACGGCGTAGTGGGCGGTGGAGCTGCCGTCAGCTGCGAGGCGGGCGCCGCGAGGGAAATGTAGGGGCGGGGCTTGACCCCGCCCGGACCAGCGCCCCATCGGTTTTCGAGTCACCCAGGCGGGTGCCGCGTTGCACGGGAGGGGACAAGCCCCTCCCCTACAGGCGCACCCTCTGCCAGACGGCGCCCTATCTGCCGCCGTGCACTAGTGCGCTTCGAGCCAGTTGGGGCCGACGCCAATGTCGACGACAATCGGCACGCTCAGCTCCAGCGCCGACTGCATCGCGCGCTGCGCCAGCTCCCGCACCGTTTCGACCTCGTCCGCGGCGGCTTCGAACACCAGCTCGTCGTGGACCTGCAGGATCATCCGGCTCCGCAGCCGGCGCCGCTCGAGCTCGGCATGGATGCGGACCATCGCAGACTTGATCATGTCGGCCGCGCTGCCTTGGACCGGGGTATTGACCGCGGTGTTCTCGGCCGCCTGGCGCACCCGCTGGTTCGAGCTGCCGAGCTCGGCGACGGTGCGGCGCCGCCCGAGCAGAGTCGTCACCTGACCTTCGAGCCGGGCGCGCGCGATGGTGGCTTCGATCCAGGCGCGCACCCCGGGATAGACCTCGAAGTAGGCCTGGATGAAGCTGTGGGCTTCGTCCACCGGGATCGCCAGCCGCGAGCTGAGCCCGTACGCGTTCATGCCGTAGACGATGCCGAAGTTGATGGTTTTGGCGCGCGAGCGCATCTCCCGGCTTACCGCATCCGGCTCGACCCCGAACATCCGCGCGGCGGTGCGGCGGTGGATGTCGTCGCCAGCCGCGAACGCGGCGATCAGCGCCGGATCCTGCGACAGGTGGGCCAGAATCCGCAGCTCGATCTGGGAATAATCCGCCGCCAGCAACGTGGTTCCGGGGGCGGCGATGAAGGCGCGCCGGATCTCGCGTCCGGCCTCGGTGCGAATCGGGATGTTTTGCAGGTTGGGGTCGCTCGACGAGAGCCGCCCGGTGACCGCCACCGTCTGGTTATAGGAGGTGTGCAGCCGCCCGCTCTTGGGATCGACCAGCGCCGGCAAGGCGTCGACATAGGTCGACTTGAGCTTGATCCATTGCCGGTACTCGAACAACTTGGCGATGATCGGATGTTCCGCATAGCGCTCCAGCAGCGCGGCGTCGGTGGAAAAGGCGCCGCTTTTGGTCCGGCGCGGCTTGCCTTTGCCGAGCGCCTTGTGGATCTCGAGCCTCTCGAACAGGATCCGGGCCAGCTGCTGCGGCGAGTTGAGGTTGAACTCCTCGCCGCAATCGCGGGTGATCTCGCTCCGCAGGCGGTCGACATCGCGCTCCATCGAGCGCGACATCGCCTTCAGGAAGCCCACGTCGAGCAGGACTCCGGTGCGCTCCATCGCCGCCAGCACTGCGATCAGCGGCATCTCCACCTCGCGGAACAGGCGGCTCAAGCCGGCGCGTTCGAGCTCGGGCCCGAGCCGGCGCTCCAGCCGCAGCGCCAGATCCGCGTCTTCGCAGCCCGCCAGGGCGCGCTGCTCGGGGTCGTCCTCCAGCATCGAGCGCTGGCCCCGGCCGCGGGCGCGCGGCGCCGGGCCCTCCATGCGTTTGTAGGAAAGGTATTTGAGCGCCAGGAAATCGAGCGAGTGCTGGCGATCGCCGGGCTCGAGCAGGAAGGCTGCGAGCATCGGATCGAAGCTCAAGCCGGACAGCCGCATGCCTTCGTTCTCGAGCACCAGCAGCTCGCGCTTGAGGTCCTGTCCGAGCTTGGCGCGCTGCGGATCGCCGAGCAGCGCTCCGAGCCGCGCGCGGCGCCCGCCGTTTGCGAGCTCGCCCTCATCGAGCGCCAGGTGAAACGCCTCTCCTTCTTTCAAGGCCAACGAAACTCCCAGCACCCGAGCCCGGATGGAGGCGCCGGAATCGACCTGCGCGGCGAGCGCAAAGCGCGGCGCTTGCTCCAGCCGCTGCAGCAGCCGATCGAAGTCGGCCGCTTTGGTCACCGTGCGGTAGTCATGCGCCTCGCTCTGGATATCGGCGGTGAGCTGGTTGAGCAGGCTGGTGAACTCGAGCTCCGCGAACAGCCGCCGCAGCCGTTCCTGATCGCCGGCCTTGCGCGCGAGCCGTTCGAGCTCGAGCTGGATCGGGGCGCTGCAATCGATCCGGATCAGATCGCGGGCCAGACGCACCGACTCGGCGTGCTGCGCGAGCAGGCCGGCCAGCTTGTCCGAACCGGCGCGCTGTGGATCGGCCAGCAGCTCGTCGAGCGAGGCGCCGGAAAGCAGCTTGGCCGCGGTCTTGGGCCCGACCCCGGGCACACCGGGAATGTTGTCGGAGCTGTCGCCGGTCAGACTCAGCAGCTCGACTAGGCGCTCCGGCACGACGCCGAACTTGCTCTCGATTTCTTTCGGGCCCATGCGCTCGTTGGTGCCGCCCGGGCGCGGTTGCAGCAGCGCGATGCGCTGATTCACCAGCTGTCCCATGTCCTTGTCGCCGCTGAAGATCACGACCTCGAGCCCGCGCCGCGCCGCCTGATCGGCCAGCGCACCGATCACGTCGTCCGCTTCCCACTGCGGCAGATCGATCAGCGCGATGCCGAGCGCGTCGACCAGCTCGCGCACCAGCGGGATCTGATCGCTCATCTCATCGGGCATCTTTTCGCGGGTCGCCTTGTAGTCCGGAAACCGCCGGTGGCGGGCGGTCGGCTCGCGGGTGTCGAACACCACCGCGACATAGTCCGGCGCTTCATCCTGAATCAGCTTCAGCATCGAGCTGCTGAAACCGTAGGCCGCGCTGACGTTGCGCCCGCTCGAGGTCAGCAGTGGATTGCGGATGAACGCAAAGAACGAACGGTAGAGCAGATGACTGCCGTCGACCAGAATCAACCGTTTGGCTTTGGGCATCGAGTGCGGCGCCGCGCCGGCCCGGAGCGGGTCGCGCAGCGGGATTATCCCGGCGCGCCGCTGCACGCGTCAAACATCGGAGCCTGCGCTGGCGGCACGCGCTTGTCGGATCGCCGCGCTTGCGGTTACGATGCCTCGGCCATGGCGAGCATCGTCCTGATCGGCACCCAGTGGGGCGACGAAGGCAAGGGCAAAGTGGTCGATGTCCTGGCCCCGCACTTCGACGCGGTGGCTCGCTTTCAAGGCGGTCACAACGCCGGCCACACCGTGGTGGTCGGCGGCCGCAAGATCGTGCTGCGCTTGGTCCCGTCGGGGATCGCCCACGCGGGGAAGCAGTGCTTCATCGGCAACGGCGTGGTGTTCGACCCCGCGGCCTTCTTCGAGGAGCTCGACGAGCTCCGCGGCCATGGGCTCAGCCTCGAGGGACGCCTGTTCGTCAGCGACCGCGCCCACGTGATCCTGCCCTACCATCGCTCGATCGAGATCGGCAGCGAGGCGGCCAAGGGCGCGCGCAAGATCGGCACCACCTCGCGCGGGATCGGACCGTGCTACGAGAACAAGATGGCGCGCACCGGGATCCGGGTCAGCGATCTGCTCCAGTCCGACGCGCTGCGCCAGCAGATCCTGCTCAACCTGGAAGAGAAGAACCGGATCCTCGAGTTCGTCTACCAGGCGGCGCGCATCGATCCCGAGCCGATCATCGCCGACTACCAAGCATTCGGCGCCCGGCTGCGCCCGTTCGTCGCCAATACCTCGCGGCTGCTCAATCAACTGATGGACCGCGGCGGGTCGGTGCTGTTCGAAGGCGCGCAGGCCACCATGCTCGACGTCGATCACGGCACCTATCCGTTCGTGACCTCGTCGAACGCCTCCGCCGGCGGCGCCTGCAGCGGACTCGGCATCGGTCCGACCCGGATCGAAGGGGTGCTCGGGATCACCAAGGCCTACGCCACCCGAGTCGGCTCGGGTCCGTTCCCGACCGAGCTGCACGATGCGGTCGGCGCCATGATGCAGTCGCGCGGCGGCGAGTACGGCGCGGTCACCGGCCGGCCGCGGCGCTGCGGCTGGTTCGACTTGGTGGTGGCACGCTACTCGCGCCGGGTCAACGGGCTGGAATCGCTGGCGGTGACCAAGCTCGACGTGCTCGATCAGCTCGAAAGCATCGAGGTCTGCGTCGGCTACCGGCTCGACGGCGCGACCGTCGATGACGTCCCCGCCGAGATTCACGCCTTCGAACGCTGCCAGCCGATCTACGAAACCCTGCCCGGCTGGCAGCAGCCGACCACCACCGCGCGCTCGGAGGAGGATCTTCCCTCCCGCGCCCGCGATTACCTCCGATTCCTCGGCGAGCAGGTCGGTTGCGAGATCGGTTTGGTTTCGACCGGCGCCGACCGCGACGAAGTGGTGCTGCTGCGCGGCTCCAAACTGCGCACGTGGCTCCAGCAGTCCTGAAGGGTGGCATGGGTGGCCGAAGGCCGCCCATGGACGAGGTGCGCACAGCGAGTGAGGTCGTCCATGGGCGCGCTGCGCGTGCCCATGCCACCAGGCTCACGGGTGGCTTCGTGTTCGATCAGCCGCAACGACCCCAAAGTTCTAAATTGCCCTGCTTAACGGGCTAGGCTCTCAGCGGTTCCTCCGCCGCCGGCTCGGCCCCGCGACCGAGCGACAACACGCCGGCGCAGACCACCGCCGCGCCGGCCCAAGACCACGGGTCCGGAACCTCGCCCCAAAACATCCATCCCAGCGCGGCGGCGAAAACCACGTTGAGGTAGGTCGCGGTGCTGCCCCGCGCGACCGCCTCAGCGTGCAAACCCAAGGTCAGCAGGATCTGAGCCACCTGCGAGATCAACCCGACTCCGAGCAGCCAGGCCCATTCGTGGCCCTGCGGGATCACAAAGCCGTTGAAGGTCATCGGGCTGGTGAGCAGCGCGGAGACCAGCGGGAAATAGAAGATGATAGTCAGCGGATGCTCGCCGCGGAGCTTGCGCACCGTGTTGTAGGCCACCCCCGAACCGAACGCGCCGGCCAGCGCCACCGCCGCAGCCAGGGGCGGCACGGCGTCGCGGGGCCGCGCGATCAGGCACAGGCCGGCAAAGGCCAGGCCGAGGGCGAGCCAGGTCCGGCGCGACACCCGCTCCTTCAGAAAGGCCGGCGCCAGCAGGGCGCTGAAAGCCGGCGAGGTGTATTGCAGCACTTGAGCTACCGCCAGCGGCAGAACCGTCAGGGTGCGAAAGTACGCGAGCAGCGCCACAAAACCGGCCAGCCCCCGCAGCACCAGCCAGCCACGGCGTTTGCCCCAAGCCGAAACCCCCGCCCCGCGGAGCAGCACTCCGGTGAGCACCAGCGAGATCACCGAGCGGCACCAGACCACTTCGTAAACCGGCAGCCGCGGCCCGATCGCCTTGACGCAGCCCGCCATCAGCGCGAACAGAAAGCTGCTGCCGATCATCAGCCACAACCCTCTACTGAGCCCGAGTGCCGGCCGGTTCACAGCTTTCCGCTCGCTATCCATTCACGGCGACCCTGGATAAGCTTGCGATCTTCTCCAACCGCAGCGACCGTGTCCACCGTCTTTCTCATCGTGTTCGTCGATCTGATCGGGTTCGGCATGGTGCTGCCGCTGCTGCCGCTGTACGGCCACCGCTACGGCGCGTCGTCGCTGCTGCTCGGGCTGCTGCTGGGATCCTACTCGTTCATGCAGTTCATCTTCGCGCCGCTCTGGGGCCGGCTTTCGGATCGCCGCGGCCGCCGGCCGATCCTGCTGATCGCGTTGGCCGGACAGGCGCTCGGCTACCTGCTCTTCGGCCTCGCCCGCGGTCTCGCGGTTTTGTTTGTCTCCCGCATCCTGGCCGGAATCTGCGCCGCAAACATCGCCACCGCGCAAGCGGTGGTCGCCGATATCACGCCCGCCGAACAGCGCGCCCGCGGCATGGGGCTGATCGGCGCGGCGTTCGGGCTCGGCTTCATCCTCGGCCCCGCCTTCGGCGGTTTGTTGCTCCAGATCGGACCGACCTGGCCCGGCCTGGCCGCGGCCGCTCTATCCACCACCGCCTTGATCCTCACCTGGCTGCGCCTGCCCGAAACACTGGCGCGGCGCGAGCCGACGCCGCCGCAGCACCGCGCGCCGCTGAAGGCGCTATTGGGCGGCTTGCGAATCCCGGGGCTCGGCGGCGTGATCCTGATGGGCTTTCTCCTGACCCTCGCGTTCTCGGGATTGGAGTCGACCTTCGCGTTGCTGGTCGATCAGCACTACCACTTCACGCCGCGCGCGATCGGGCTCACGTTCGCCTATCTCGGGATCCTCTCCGCGCTGATTCAGGCCGGTCTGATTGGGCGGCTTTCGGCCCGCTTCGGCGAACGGGCTCTGGTGGTATTCGGCCTCGGATTGACGGCGGTCGGCATGGCGATCATCCCCGCCGCGCCCAACGCGACCGCGCTGCTGGGGCTGCTGCCGATCCTCGCGATCGGCATGGGCCTGACCAGTCCAGCGCTCTCGGCTTTGGCCAGTCGGCTGGCCCCGGCCGGCGCGCAAGGCGGCACGCTCGGCGCCTACCAGTCGGCTGCGAGCCTGGCCCGCATCGTCGGCCCGGTCTGGGCCGCCACCGGCTACAGCGGCCTCAGCCACTGGTGGCCGTTTCTGACCGGCGCCGGCTGGATCGCGCTGGCCTGGTTGATCGCGCTGACCCTGGTCTCGGACTAGATTCGGATCCGGGGACACTAGACGCGGCTGATCCGCCAGACGACTTCGGCGAGGTCGGCATAGAGACCGTAGGCGGTGCGCTCGAGGCCCGGTTCGGGCTGCACGATGCCGATGGTCCCCAGCACATCGGTCTCGAGCAGGAGCGCGTTGCCGCGCGCACCGGCGCCGCTCAGCGGATCGTTGGCGGAAAGAGCCTCGGGTGCAACCTTGCAGCGCAGCGTTCCTTCGCGGCGCTGGGCCGACGCCACCAACCGGATCGGCTGACCGGCGGCTGCGGATTCCCGCACATCCTCCACGGCCAGACCCGAGATCCCGCGCCGCTCGACCTCGGCGGGTCGAACATCCCCGTCCAACAGCGCATTGACCAGCACCGCCAGTTTGGTGGCGGCGTCCAGGCCTTCGACATCGTGCTCCGGGTCGGCCTCCGCGATGCCGCGCTGCCGAGCCTCCGCCAGCGCGGCGGCGAAGCTGAGGCCGCTTTCGATTCGGGCCAGCAGGTAACTCGTGGTGCTGTTGAGCAAGCCGCGCACGCCGACCAAGCGCGCTCCGGGCAGCGCGGCGCGCACCAAGCGAAACACCGGCGTTCCGCCCAGGACCGCCGACTCGAACAGGAACGCACGGCCGCGCTCCTCCGCCAGCGCCCGCAGCTCGCGGAATGCGCAGGCGGCCGGGCCTTTGTTGGCCGTGATCACGTGCAGGTCCTGGCGCAGCGCCTGCCGCACGTGCGAAACCGCCGGCTCGCCGCCGAACGGATTGAGCGGCGAGTTCTCCACCATCACATCGCCCGCCACCGAGCGCAGCAGCTCGTAGGTGCCTCGAACCCGCTCGCCCGGCATCCAGCTCTCGAGCGGTTCCGGCCCGGCGCTGCGCTGCGCCAGCTCGCCGAGATCGAGCCCCTTGGGGATGGCCCAACAGCCGTGAGCTCCGGTGGCGATGCCGATCACCTCGAGCCGCACCGCCCGGCCTTGGGAGTCGCTGAGCGGTCGGGACTCGAGCAGCTCAACCAGGGCTTTGGCGACTCGTCCAAACCCGACCAGGTGGAGCCGGACTCTCAGAGCCATCGCCGCTCCGGCCCGGCCGGCGCGGCGGCCGGTTCCGGGGGTGCGATGGTCGCCCAGCGCGCGCCGAGCGCGAGGCCGGGAGCGCGGCTCACGGCGGATCGCTGGGCGGGCCGCTGGGTTGGCTGGCGCTGGAACGCCGCAGCCGGTTCAAGGTGGCCAGGGCCTGAGCGGTCAGCTCCGAATCCACCAAGCCGATCGCCTCCGCCTCGGCCCGCGCCTCGCCCAGAGCGGCGCCCTCCAGAACCCTTTCGATCATCCACAGCGCTCCGACTCGATTGCCGCTGTCGCCATGGATCAGCAGCGGGCGCGGCGCCGCGCGCAGCGCCTGACCGAATCGCTGCACCGCGTCGGCATCGATATCGCGGACCGGGAGATGGATGAACTCCATGCCCAGCTTCTCGACCACCAACCGCTCCTCGAGCGCGCCCTCCTCCTCGATCCGCAGGCTCATCACCGCGCGGTAGCCGCGCAGCTGCAGCTTGGCGAGACCTTCCGACGACGGCTGAGCCGAAGTTGCGACCTCGGCGCTGATCCGATGCAGCCGCGGCAGATCCGGATCGGCCGGCGGCGGTTCCTGCGCGGCCGCGGCGCCGGCGGCGATCAGCCAGCCGGCGAAACCGAGCCGCGCGCGTAACCCTTTGGGTCTCATCGGGCCGAGTTTAGCTCCGCCGCAGGAGCGCGGCAACCGACCTCAAGCGCAACCCAGAGCTGCAACGACGCACGCGGCGCTGGGTCTGGACCGATCGGACCGCGCCGGCCGCGAGCGCCACCCGAAACCGGGGCCAGCGGTTCGATTTGACCTCGCGGCGGTTGTCGGGGCAAGCTATCTGGAACGAGAGGATGAGAGCTTGCGGCAACTGATCGCAGCTTTGAGCCTGATCGGAGCCGTGGTGATCGGGCTGCTGATCCTCGCCGGCCCGGGCGGCGACGCGTCGCAAGCGCTCGGGCCCGACGATCCGGATACCCTGCGCTGGGCGCAGGACCTGCTCTATCGCTCCGGCTACTACGAGGGCGATTTCTCCGAACAGCTCGATCCGGCCACCACGGCCGCGATCGAACGGTTTCAAAAAGACCACCTGCTCGACATCAATGGGCTGCTCGATCCCGCCACGCTCGCCGCCCTGGACCAGGTGGAACAGGAGTTCCGCGCCGCGGGCGGCCTGCTGGACGACATCGGCTGACGCGGACCCGGCGAGCGAGTCCGGCGTATGGTCCGTCTCATCTACCTTGACGCCTCCGGTGTGCTCCAGGAGTCGACCGACCTCGCGAGCATCAGCGCCTGGCTCAAGCAAGCGGCGGATCGGCCGTACTGGCTCGACCTCGAACATCCGAGCGCCGCCGAAATCGACCTGCTGCGCGACCCGCTCGGCTTCCATCCTCTGGCGATTGAGGACTGCGGGGCCACCAGCCATCATCCCAAGCTCGATGAATACAAGGACCATTTCTTTCTCTTGTTCCACGGCGTGGTCAACCAACCCAAGCGTCAGGAATTCCAAACCCACCAGATCGGTTTCTTCATCGCCCAGCAGTTCTTGGTCTCGCATCATCGCCGCCCGTCGCGCTCCTGCGCGCTGGCGCTCGACGGACTGCGCAAGAATCCGGAAGGCCTGGAGCGCGGGATCGACTTTCTGCTCTACCGCATTCTCGATCAGATGGTCGACAACTACCTGCCGCTGATGGAGGGCTTCGAAACCCAGCTCGAGCGCATCGAAGAAGAGGTCTTCGCCCATCCGAGCGCCGAGGTGTTGGAACAGATCTTCGATCTCAGGCGCTCGCTGGCCCGGCTGCGAAGGATCGCGGCGCAGCAAAAAGAGATTCTCAATCTCCTGGTCCGCGGCGAGGTCGAGATCATCGGCGACAAGGCGGTCGTGTATCTGCGCGATGTCTACGATCACTTGGTGCGCTTGACCGACCTGGCCGAGAACTACCGCGATCTGGCCGCCGGCGCGCTCGACATTTATTTGTCGACCACCAGCAATCGGCTCAACGAAGTGATGAAGGTGCTGACGATG
>DASWHO010000204.1:0-3794 GCA_036398155.1 Acidobacteriota bacterium | reverse complement strand
GCACGGTGTCTGCGGCGTTATGCTTGCCCGGCCTCCTCGACATACTGTCCAGTATGCCTGCGTCGGCCGGGCGGCGCATGCCTTGCAGCCACCGCACCTTACGCCGCCTCGCGACGATGCCTCGTGAGAAAAGCGGGCTAGTCACTTGTACTGGCAAGCCGGAACTTGTCAATCGTGACGATGCGCGGGTACTGCCACATGTAGGGGCGGGGCTGGTCCCCGCCCGGCTGGCGACCGCGTAGGCAATCAGAGATTAGGAGTCGGGCGCGGCCACCCGCCGTGGTCTCAGTAGCCTTCGTCTTCGAGCTGGACTTTGCCGCGGAACTGGCGGTAGACAAATGTGAAATAGAGCGACGCCAGGATCATACCGGGAATCCACCAGGCCAAACCGATCTTGAGGCCGTAGTCGGCGGCCTTGGCGCTATGGACCGTGAGACCCAGCGCCGGATCGGTGATCGCCGGGAGGACGTAGGGGTAGAGCCCGAAGGCCACGCTGCCGAGCATGCCGGCGAGATAGACCGCCGAGGCCAGAAAGGCGCGCAGCTCCGCGCCCTTGGCGACCAGCCAGCGCATGCCCACCAGGCCCGCCAGCGCGAGCAGGGCGAGCAGATGGCCCGCCGGCTGCTCCGCCAACCGCAGCCGCACCTGGGGCTGGATCTGATAGGTCAGCACCGCCGCCGCGACGCTGAGCGCGACCAACGGATACCAGCTCAGCTTGAAGGCACGCCGCGCCCGCTCGCGCAGCTCGCCCTCGGTCTTGAGCATCAGCCACAGCGCGCCGTGCACCGCCAGCGCCGCCAGCGCCACCAGGCCAATCGTGACCGTGAACCAATCCAGGATCCCGGTCCGGGCGCTGAGCCGAAAGTCGGTCCACAGCGGCTCGAAGAAGGTGCCGGAAGCGTCGAGCGGCACGCCGCGCACCACGTTGCCGAGCGCCGCGCCGAAGAACACCGCCAGCAAGGCGCTCGATCCCGAAAACACCACGTCCCACAGCGGCTTCCACACCGGGCTCTCGATATGGCTGCGGAACTCGATCGAGATGCCGCGCAGGATCAGCAGCCATAGCACCATCATCAGCGGCAGATAGAAGCCGCTGAAGCTGCTGGCGTAGAGCGCCGGAAAGGCGAAGTAGAGCGTGCCGCCGGCGGCCAACAGCCAGACTTCATTGCCGTCCCACACCGGCCCGATCGAGCGCAGCACCAGGCGCCGCTCGGTCTCGTTTTTCGCCACGATCAGATGCAGGACGCCGGCTCCGAGATCGAAACCGTCAAGCACCACATACATCACCAGCATCAGCGCCACCAACCAGAACCACACCGTTTCCATTGATCTAACCCTTGATATCCGACTCGAAGGTCCCGAAGCGGGTGGCATGGGCGGCCGAAGGGCGCCCATGGGCGACGCATGCATGCCGAATGAGGTCGTCCATGGGCGCGCTGCGCGTGCCCATGCCACCCCTGCCTACCCAGGTGCCGATTGGCCTCTTCTGATGCCTGCCATAAATGAGAACAGAAGCCCCCTTTTGCATCGTTTTCAATGCGCTGCCCCGGCCGCGGGACCGCGTTCGATCTCGCGGTAGACCAGGAACAGAAACAGCACGCCGAGCAGGGCGTACAGGCCCATGAATCCGAGCAAGGTGAACAGCGCGTTGCCGGCCGAGACCTGGGCCGAGAAGCCGTCGGCGGTGCGCATCAACCCGTGGATCAACCACGGCTGGCGGCCCAGCTCCGCGGTCATCCAACCGGCGGTGTTGGCGATGTAAGGAAACGGCAGCAGCAGCAGCAGAATCCAAAGCATGCCGCGATGGGTGAACAGCCGCCCGCGCCGCAGCAGCCAGGCGCTCAGCGCCATCACCGCGATGAAGATCGTGCCCAGCCCGACCATGATGTGGTAGGCGTAGTACAAAAGCGGAATGTTGTCGGGCCACTGATCCTCGGGGAAGGCTTCGAGCCCGCGAACCTGCGCCCGCCAGCGATGGTAGGTGAGAAAGCTCAGCAGCCGCGGGATCGCGATCGGGTTGTCGAGCCGGCGCTGCTCCATGTCGGGTTGGCCGATCATCACCAGCGCCGCTCCTTCCTCGCTGCGAAACAGCCCTTCCATCGCCGCCAAGGTCACCGGTTGATGATCGGCCACCAGCTTGCCCTGCTGATCGCCGGTAGGAAACGCGAGCAGCACGGTGGCCGGCAGGCCCACGCCGACCGCGAGCCGCAGAAACAGCCGGCCATGGTCGCGATCGCGGCCGGCCAAAAGATAGAAGGCGCCGACCGAGGCCATGAAGAAGCAGGCGGTGACCAGCGCCCCGATCATGGTGTGCAGGTACTGCCAGATCAGCCAGGGGTTGAGCAGCAGCGCCCAGAAGCTGGCCAGCAGGATCTCGCCGTCCGGCCCCAGGCGATAGCCGACCGGATGCTGCATCCAGGCGTTGGTCGCCACGATGAAAAAGCCTGAGAGCCACGAGCCGAGCAACACCAGCAACGCGCTGAGCCAGTGGCCGCGCGGCCCGAGCCGTTTTTCGCCGAACAGAAACAGCCCCAGAAACGAGGACTCCAAGAAAAACGAGAACACCCCTTCCATCGCCAGGGTCTGTCCGATCACGCCACCGGCGGCTTTGGCAAACTGCGACCAGTTGGTACCGAACTGGAACTCCATCGGGATGCCGGTGACCACCCCCATGGTGAAGTTGATCGCGAAGATCTTGGCCCAGAAGCGCGCCGCCTGGTCGTAGCGCGGGTCGCCGCGGCGCAGCGCCAGGCTCTTGAGGATCACGATCAACAGCGCCAGCCCCATGGTGAGCTGCGGAAACAGATAGTGGAACGCGACCGTGAAGGCGAAGTGGAAGCGGTGAGCGGTCAACGCGGATTCCATATCAGCTCACTCGAGGGGGTGCCGTGGGCAAGCTCCGCTTTGCCCACGGTCGAGTTGGTCAGAATGATCGGCGTCGTCCGGGGGCGAAGCGGAGCTCGCCCCCGGCACGCGCAACCATCGGCCCATCGATCCGCTGCGCACATTCACGGCCCTATGCCGATTCTATCCAATCCGGGTGGCATGGGTGGCCGAAGGCCGCCCATGGGCGAGCTCGGAGTTGACTGAATAAACACGACTTCCTTCCGTGCGTGACCTCGTTCCATGGGCTTGCTTCGCACGCCCATGCCACCCGCTTGATGAAGCGGATCGGTCAGTCCGGACTCCAGCGCGGGACTCGGCCCGGCGTCCAGGGCGCGCCCGAAGCTTCGGCGCGGTCCTCCAACCCCGCGAGATCCTGCTCCACCAGGGTGCGCAGGCGCTCCAAAACGCCGGCGAACTGCTCGGCCGCGATCGTGTAGGCGCGCCGGTGGGTCTCGGTCGGCGCCGCAGTGGTGACCCAGTGGCCGCCGACGATGCCTTGGACGCGATCCACGATCGAAGGCGGGGTCGGCTCGTTGTGCTTCGCCACCACACGGTCGCCGCTGAGCTCGGTCTGCAGCTCCTTGAGCCGGCGTTCGAGCGCGCGGGCCTGCGCCGCCAGCTCGGGATCCGCGGCCGGCGTGTCGTCGAGCGCCTTGCGCAGGTGATCGAGCCGCTTCTGGGCCTCCTTGGCGGCCTCGACGCTGCCGAGCACGGCGCGCTGCAGCTTGCCGGTCTGCTTTTGAAACGCCAAGAGCGCCGCGCGATCCGGCGCCGGCAGGCTCGCGCTGCCCAGCGGCTCGGCGGCGAAGCTCTGCGGCTCGGCCAGCGCCGTGACCTGGCCGTCGACCCGCTTGGCGAGCGACACCGCGTAGGAGCCCGGTAGCGCCAGCGGCCCGATCGGCTCCTGG
>DASWHO010000203.1:0-2344 GCA_036398155.1 Acidobacteriota bacterium | reverse complement strand
GGGGCGCCGCGGCTCCAGCTGCAAGGCGCCGCGACGCAGGCGATACAGAGTATCGGCGAGGAGCGGCAACGCCGCAGATGGGGCCGCGCCGCCCCGAACCCGAAGGGCGCCAGCAGGGGGTGCGGGGGAGTTCCCCCGCTTGCTATGCCGAGGCGGGCGGATCCTTCGTTGCTCCTGGCATCGAGAGCGGGAGAAACTCCCCCGCGCCCCCTGGGCGATGCTCACGGCATCGCCTCCTCCTCGCGCCTCGGCTGCGCCTCGCAAGCGCCAGGCGCGATTGGTAAGCTATTTAGGAACCGGGACACTAGGAAACGAACGGTGGGGGCGGGCCGGGTGCCCGCCCTCTTCATGTAGGGGAAGGGCTGGTCCCCTCCCGAAGGCGGGCACAGGGAGGCCCGCCTTCGAGCCGAGCACGCAGATGACCGATATTCAGTTGCCCCGGGCGGGAATCGACAAGGCGCAGGCGTACGCCGAGCTGCTGCCGCAGATCGCCGCGATGGTCGAAGGCGAGCCCGATCCGATCGCCAACCTGGCCAACGCCAGCGCCGCGCTCTACCACGGATTGGCGCACGTCTCGTGGGCCGGGTTCTACAAGGTGCGCGGCGCCGAGCTGGTGCTGGGGCCGTTTCAGGGCCGGCCTGCCTGCATCCGGATCGGGCGCGGCCGCGGCGTCTGCGGCACCGCCTGGGCCACCGGGCGACCGCAGATCGTGCCCGACGTGCAGGCTTTCCCCGGGCACATCGCATGCGACAGCGCCTCGCGATCGGAGATCGTCCTGCCGCTGCGACACGCGGGTGAGGTTGTCGGCGTATTGGATTTGGACAGCGCGGAGCTCGCGGCGTTCGACCGCCTCGACCTGGAAAAGCTCGAGCCGCTGGCGGACCTGCTCGCCCCCCACCTGGCCGCTCTGTAGCCGGACCTCAAGACCCTCAGCGGCGCCGGTTGGTTCTCTCCGATGGAGCGCCCGACGCGTCGTTGGTCGCGCGCGCTCGATCCACCGCTCGGGGATTTCTGCTAGATTGGGGACGGAAGGTCCGCATGGCCGATCCGCGCCCCTGGCTCCGGCATTACGACGAAGGGGTGCCGGCCTCGATCGACTATCCGGCCGAGCCGCTGCACGGGCTGCTCGAGCGCTCCGCCGACCGCTATCCGAAGCATCCCGCCGTTTCGTTCTTCGGAACGGTGCTGAGCTATGCCGAGCTCGACCGGCTCGCGAACCGGTTCGCGCACGGGCTGCGGCGTTTTGGAATCCAGAAGGGCGACCGGGTGGTGCTGCTGCTGCCCAACCTGCCGCAGTTCCTGATCGCCTACTACGGCGCGCTCAAGATCGGCGCGGTCGCGGTGCTCGCCAACCCGCTGGCCCAGGAGTCCGAGCTCGACCACCAGCTGCAGGATTGCGCGCCGCGCGGCCTGGTGAGCCTCGACTTTCTCTACCCCAAGGTCCAAGCCGGCTGCGAGCGGCTGGGGTTGGAGTGGACCCTGATCACCAGCGTGCAGGATTATCTGCCGGCGCCGCTGACCTGGTTCTATCCGCTGCAGGAGCTGATCGAGGGCCGCCGCGTGCGCCTCAGGTTGGCGCCGCCGCTGCATCGCTGGCTCGACTTTCTCGAGCGCGGCGACCAGGCCCGCCCGGCGGCCGCGGTTGAACCCTCGGATCTTGCTTTGATTCAGTACACCGGCGGCACCACCGGCGCGGCCAAGGGCGCGATGCTGACCCACGCCAACCTGGTCGCCAATACGCTTCAGTGCCGCCACTGGGCGCGCGGCTACGTCGAGGCTCAGGAGGTGATGCTCGGGGCGCTGCCGTTTTTCCACGTCTACGGCATGACCGTGACCATGAACGTGTCGGTCGCCTTGGCGGCGCACAACGTGCTGGTGCCGCGGTTCAAGACCAAGCAGATCCTGCAGCTGATCCAGAAGCACAAAGTGACCTCGTTTCCCGGCGTTCAGCTGATGTATCAGGCGATCAACCGCTACCCCAAGGTCCGGTCCTACGATCTGTCCTCGATCAAGGTCTGCATCAGCGGCGCGGGACCGCTGCGACCCGAGGTGCAAAAAGAGTTCGAATCGCATATCAACGGCCGTCTGGTCGAAGGCTACGGGCTCTCGGAAGCCTCACCGGTAACCCACTGCAATCCGTTCCGCGGGCCCTACATCGAAAACAGCATCGGCCTGCCGCTGCCGGATGTGGACGCCAAGATCCTCGATCCGGAGACCGGCGCCCAGGAGCTGCCGATCGGCCACGCCGGCGAGCTGGCGGTGCGCGGGCCGCAGGTGATGCGCGGCTTCTGGAACCGGCCGCAGGAGACCGCTGCGGTGCTGCGCGACGGCTGGCTGCTGACCG
>DASWHO010000202.1:0-7300 GCA_036398155.1 Acidobacteriota bacterium | reverse complement strand
GACTGGGCCGATGGTTGCGGCTGGGCTGGCTGCCGCTGGCGATCGCTGTGACGACGGCGCTGCTCGGGTCCTGCAGTCTGGTGGCGTCGATCTGGGATCGAAGCGGGAAGGTGCAGCACGGCTGCGCGCGGCTGTGGGCGCGGGTGATTCTGGCGCTCTCGGGGGTGCGCGTCGAACGGCGCGGCTGGTCGATCCAAGGCTCCGGCCCCTTCGTCTTTGTGGCCAATCACCAGAGCCTTTACGACATTCCGATCCTGCTGGTGACCCTGCCGCTGCAGCTGCGTATTCTTGCCAAGGAGGAGCTGTTCCGGATCCCGATCATGGGTTGGGCGATGCGCCGCGCCGGATACCTGCCGATCTCGCGCCAGCGGGCGGCGGGCGCCAGTATCTTGCGCCGGGCCGGCCAGCTGATGGATGGGGGGGTCTCGGTGATTTTCTTTCCCGAGGGCGGCCGCAACCTCGGCTCGCTGCGGCCGTTCAAAGCCGGAGGTTTTCTACTGGCGCAGCGCGCCGGGGTTCCGGTGGTTCCGGTTTCGATTCTGGGCGCGCGGCGGATTCTGCCGTTCGGCGCCTTTGAGGTCCGCAGCGGCAACGTGGAGGTGATCGTCGATCCGCCGCTGGAGCCCAGCGAGCTGCGCGGGCGCAGCGCCGCCGACCAGCTGCGGCGCGCGGCCGAGACGCTGATCCGCAGGCGGCATGCCGAGGCTTTCCCGTCAGGTGAAGCGATTGACTGACGCCGCCCGGTTCGCTGGGATCGCCATCGCGGCGGCGCTGAGCTGCTCGTGCTCGGAATGGCGGGAAGACCGACTGCTCGCCGCGGAGTTCATCTACCGAGCGGGACGGGATCGGATGGACAACGGCGCGGCGGCGGCCCGCGGCTTTTTCGAGCGCCACCGCGGGGCGCTCACCAGCCGCGATGCGCTTGGCTGGTGGATGGCCTACGCGGCGGCCGAGCCGGCCGAGGTTCGAGCCGCCGCCGCCTACGCGCTGGGTGAGTCGCGGCGGCCGCTCGCGGCTCCGATCTTGGCCCGGCTGCTGCAGGATCCGGACGGAAGCGTGCGCCGATCGGCCGCCGAGGCCTGGGGCGGGCTGCGCCCGCCGCCCGCGGACAACCGCCCGCTGCTGGCCGCCACCAAGGACCCGGACGGCTGGGTGCGAGCGGCGGCTTGCGCGGCGTTGGGCCAGGTCGAGGCCGCGCCGGCGTCCCCATGGTTGGTCGAGCGGCTGGCGGACGAGAACGGGTTGGTGCGGGCCGCGGCGGCCACCGCGCTGGCCCGGGTCGATCCGGCGCGCGCGCGGCGGGAGCTCGAAGCGCTCTTGAGCGATCCCAACGGCAACGTGCGTCGCGCGGTCCGACACGCGTTGCAGAGCGCGCGCATGGCAGCTCCAACGCCGCAGCGCTGAACGGTTCGCTGGGCGCCATGCCACGATCGGACTTGCCGCGCGATGCCCGGCCGGCAACTCGGCGCTCCCGGCGGATCGCGCGGGCCGGGTGGCTGGCTTTCCTCGCCGCCCTGCCGTTTTCGATCGCCGGCTCGCAGATCGCGCTGACCGCTTGTGGCGCCGCGGCGGTGGCGGCTTTGGCGTTCTCCGGCCGCCGCCCGCCGCGCCCGCCGCTATGGTGGCCGGTCGGGATCTTCCTCGGAGTCAGCCTGCTTTCCATCGCCGGCTCCGAAGAACCGGCGCGAAGCCTGCGTGATCTGCGCGGTTTGGTCTTGCTGGCGACCCTATGGCTGCCGCTGCTCTTGGTGCGCTCCGAGTCGGACATCCTCGGCTCGATGCGCGTCGCTTGCGTCGCCGGGACCCTGCTCGCGGCCGTTGCCTTGGCGCAGTATTGGGCCGGTCCCGGGGGTCTGGAAGGACGCCTGACCGGGTACCACCATTGGCTCACGACCGCCGGGCAACTGATGATCCTATGGCTGTTGGTTTTGGCGCGCCTGCTGCTGGGCGGCGCGCAGCGGCGCTGGCCCTGGTTCGCCAGCCTGGCGCTGCTGAGCGCGGCGCTCGCATTCGGCTTCGCCCGCAGCGCCTGGCTCGGAGCGGCGGCCGGGGCCGGCTTCTTGTTGCTGCGCCGCCGCAGCCGTTGGGCTTGGATCGCCGCAGCCGTTGGGCTGATCGTGCTGCTTTCCGTGCCGGCGCTCCGCGGTCGGCTGCTCGGTCTCGGAGACGTCGATGACCCGAGCGTGCGCAACCGTTTGGCGCAGCTGGTGAGCGGCGCCCAAATGGTGCGCGATCATCCGCTCTTGGGCGTGGGGCCCAACCGGGCCAGCCGGGTCTATCCGCTCTATCGGCGCGATTGGGCGCCGGAGCCGCAGGCGCCGCATCTGCACAACAACGTGGCGACGGTCGCGGCCGAGCGCGGCCTTTTGGGGCTGACGGCCTGGATCGTATGGATGATCGCCGCGCTGCGCGGACTATGGCTCGGAGCGCGCGGCGCGGCGATCGCGCGCTGGCCGCTGGAAGGGGCCCTCGCCGCCCTGATCGCCTTTCTGGTGGCCGGTTTGTTCGAGTACAACTTTGGCGATTCCGAGATTCTGATGCTGATCTACCCCCTGATGGCGCTGCCCGCCGCCGCCCGTCGCTGCGCCTGAGCCTTCCCGCCGGTCCGGCCGGCCGGCTCTCTCTGATCGGGTCCGGGCGCGTGTAAGATTGCCCGGTGCGGCGCCCGCTTCAACTGGTCTTGTCGCTGCTGCTGACGGCGGGGCTGTTGGCCGTCTTTCTGCGGCCGGGCGACGAAGGGCTGGGCGCGGTGCTGAAGCGGCTCGCGGAGCGACTGGCCGCCGCCCACCCCGGCTGGATCTTGCTTTCCAGCGCGCTCGGGCTGCTGATTTACCTGCTGCGCGCGCTGCGCTGGCGCCATCTGCTGGCGCCGATCCAAGTCGCCAAATTCGGCCACGTGATCTCGGCCACGATCATCGGGTTCACGGTCAACAATTTCCTGCCGGCCCGCTTGGGTGAGCTGGTGCGCGCCTACCTGCTGGCCGAGAAGGAGCGGATCAGCAAGAGCGCGTCGTTCGCTACCATCGTGGTCGAGCGGGTGTTCGATCTGGCCGCGGTGCTGCTGATGTTTTCGCTCTATCTGGTGTTTTTCCTCGATCCCGAGCGGGTCTGGGCCGGGACCGAGCAGCTGCCGCTCTACCGGGCCAGCGCGCTCGCCACCAGCGCCGGACTGATCGCGTTGGTGGCGTTGCTTTACTGCCTGAGCCTGCGCACCGAGGCGACGCTGCGGCTGTCCGGCCGCGCCCTCGGGTGGCTGCCGCAACGGCCGCGGGGCGCCGTGCTCGGGCTGCTGCGCCAGTTCGCCGCTGGACTGGCGGTGCTGCGGCGCGGCCATGCGCTGGGTTGGGTGGCCTTCTATACCGTGCTGGTTTGGGCCAATATCAGCCTGGTGCTGTTCTCGGTCATGGCGGCCTTCGACCTCTCGGCCTCGGTGCCGCTGACCGCTTTTCTGGTCTCGCTCACCGCAGTCGGCGCGGCCACCCCGACGCCGGGGGGGCTGGGCGGGTTTCAACTGGCGGTCGAGCTGGGCCTGATCGGGTTCGCAGGGGCGGAAGTCGACGTGGCCAAGGCCGCGGCGGTGGCGGTTTGGGGGGTCTCGTTTGTGCCTGTATCCATCCTCGGGATCGGCTTCTTGATACGCGAAGGGCTGAGCTTGAGGCGGATCGAGGCGATCGGGGCCGCGGAGGCTCGGGAGGTCGAGCGATGAAATGTCCCTATTGCGGTTACACCAAGGATCGGGTGGTGGACTCGCGCGAGAGCAAACGCGGCGAAGTGATCCGGCGGCGCCGCCAATGCGGATCCTGCGGCAAGCGCTTCACCTCCTACGAGCGGATCGAGGAGATCCCCTACATGGTGGTCAAGAAGGACCAGTCGCGCGAGCTGTTCGATCGCGACAAGATCCGGCGCGGGATTCTGAAGGCCTGCGAAAAGCGGCCGGTGCCGATCACCGCCATCGAGGAGATCATCGAGGAGATCGAGAATCGGTTGCAGAACTCGGCCGAGCGCGAGCTGCCGACCGAGGAGATCGGCGGTTTCGTGATGGAGAGCCTGCGCAAGCTCGATGAGGTCGCCTACGTGCGCTTCGCTTCGGTGTACCGCTCGTTCCGCGATCTCAACGAGTTCATGGCCGAGCTGAGCCAGATCATTCAGAGCCGCGGCGAGCACAAGAAAGAATCCGCTTAAGGCTCCGCCACCGCAGTGAGCGATGGGGATCTGGAGTGAAATCGGGCGCTGCCCGCACACCGCCGCCCGCAGCGGCGCGCTCGCGACCGCCCACGGAGCCGTCGCGACTCCGCTGTTCGCTCCGGTCGCGACCCGAGGCGCGATCAAGGCCTTGGGCTGGCCCGCGCTCCACGCGCTCGGGGCCGAGCTGATCTTGTGCAACGCGCTGCATCTCTCGTTGCGGCCGGGCGCCGATCGGGTGGCGCAGCTCGGCGGGCTGCACACTTTCATCGGCTGGAACCGGGCCATTCTGACCGACAGCGGCGGCTTTCAGCTCTACAGTCTGCAGCCGCGGGTTCGAGTCAGCGATGCGGGGGTGGAGTTCCGATCGCACCTCGACGGCGATCGGGTGTCGCTGACCCCGGAAAGCTGCATGACGCTGCAGGAGCGGCTCGGCGCCGATATCGCCATGTGCCTCGATCAATGTCTGCCCTATCCGGCCAGCGGCGCGGCGGTGGAGGAGGCGGTCGAGCGAACCGTGCAGTGGGCCCGGCGCTGCCGCGCGAGCCATCGCCGCGCCGACCAGGCGCTGTTCGGGATCGTGCAAGGGGGTTGGGAGGAGCGCGCCCGCAAGCGCTGCGCCGAAGCGCTCGGCGCGATGGATTTTCCAGGGTATGCCGTCGGCGGCCTGGTGCTGGGCGAGCCGTCCGAGTTGGCCCGCGCGACCTTGGCCTACACCGCCGCGCTGCTGCCGGCCGATCGACCGCGCTACGCCATGGGGCTGGGCACGCCGGTCGATTTGGTGGAAGGGGTGGCCGCCGGCATCGATCTGTTCGATTGCGCGCTGCCGACCCGCAACGCCCGCAACGGCACGCTGTTCACCAGCGGCGGACTGGTCCGGATCAAGAACGCCCGCTACCGCGACGACCCCGGCCCGCTGGATCCGGCCTGCTCCTGCCCGACCTGCCGCAGCGTTTCGCGGGCCTATCTGCGCCATCTGTATCTTTGCGGTGAGATGCAGGCCGCCGCGCTGCTGACCCAGCACAACCTGGCCTACTACCTTGACACCATGCGCGAGATCCGCCAGGCTATTCCGCTGGGCCGGCTTCCGGTCCTGCGCAGCCGGCTCAAGGCACTTTTCGAGCCGGCCGCGGGCAGGCCGGCCGAATCCCTGTGAGCTCGATTTCTCGAAAGGAAAGACCGTTTTGGGCCTGATCTGGATCGCGCTGGGCGGACCGCACCCCGCGGAAGGCGGAGGGGCGCTGTGGGGGCAGATCGTGATGATGGCGGCGGTGTTCGCCATCTTCTATCTGATCTTGATCGCGCCCATGCGCAAGAAACAGCGCCAGCTCCAGAGCCTGGTCGCAAATATCAAGAGCGGCGACAAGGTCGTGACCAACGGCGGCATGCTCGGCACCGTGGTGGCGGTGACCGATCGCCATGTTCAGCTGCGGGTCGCCGACAAGGTCAAGATCCACTTGCTCAAGAGCGCGATCGCGGGCCTGCAAGACGCTGAGAGCCCGGCCGAAGAATAGACTTCCGGCCGGCGAAGGAACAATCCGATGCGACGTAGATTGGGGTGGAAACTGGCGCTGATTCTGGGCGTATCGATCGGCTCGATCGCGGGGCTGTTCCCGGTCGAAGAGCGGCTTCGTCTCGGTCTGGATTTGAAGGGCGGCATCCATCTGGTGCTGCGCGTGCATTCCGATGACGCGGTCGGCTACGAGCTCGACGAGGAGGCCGGCCGGCTGCGCGCCCGACTGCAGGATGAACGCATTCCGTTCAGCGCGGTCGAGCGCAGCCCCGACGGTTGGATCCAGATCAGCGGCGTGCCCGACACCCATGGGCAGGCCCTGGATGACGAGGTGCTGCGCGGCACCGAGGACTACTTGGAACGCCGCGCCGCCGACGGCGCGGTCCGGCTCAAGTTCAACGAGGCCTACGAGCGGCGGATTCGGGAGCAGGCGGTCCAGGCTTCGCTGGAGACGATTCGCAATCGAGTTGACGAGTTCGGCGTTTCCGAGCCGGTCATTCAGCGCCACGGATTGGGCGGCGAGAACATCCTGGTGCAGCTGCCGGGCCTCGACGATCCCGAGCGCGCCAAACGGCTGATTCGTCAGACCGCGGTGCTCGAGCTCAAGCTGGTGGTCGGCGGACCGGCACCGCGCGAGGCGCTGCTGCAGCCTTACGGCGGCCAGCTGCCGACCGACATGCAGTTGCTGGCGGATGACGAGCGCCGGGCTGGTCCCGACGCCGCCGCCCAGTTCTATCTGGTGCAACGCGCCGCGGTGGTGACCGGCACCGACCTCAAGATCGCGCGCCGCGGCCAGGATCAAAATGGCCTGCCGGCGGTCCACTTCTCGCTCAACGCCACCGGCGCGTCCAAGTTCTCGCGCGCCACCCGCGAGAACATCGGCAAGCAGTTGGCGATCGTTCTGGACGGCAAGGTCAAGAGCGCGCCTTCGATCCGCAGCGAGATCAAAGACAGCGGCATCATCGAGGGACGGTTCACCGAGCAGGAGGCCGAGGACCTGGCGCTGGTGCTGCGTTCCGGCGCCTTGCCGGCGCGGCTTGAGGTCGCCGAGCAGCGCAGCGTCGGCCCTTCGCTCGGTCACGACAGCATCCAGCAGGGGATTCGGGCTGCGATCGTCGGGGTCGCGCTGGTGATGATCTTCATGGTGTTCTACTACCGGCTCAGCGGTTTCAACGCGATCCTGGCGCTGGTGCTCAACTCCGCGATGCTGTTCGGAATGATGGGCTGGTTGGGCGCGGTTTTGACCCTGCCCGGCATCGCCGGCTTCGTGCTCAGCATCGGGATGGCGGTGGACGCCAACGTGCTGATCTTCGAGCGGATTCGCGAGGAGCTGCGCAGCGGCAAGGCGGTGCGCAGCGCGGTTCAGCTCGGCTTCGAGCGCGCCTTCTCGGCCATCTTCGACGGCAACCTGACCACCCTAATCGCGGCGGCGTTTCTATTTCAATTCGGCACCGGCCCGATCAAGGGCTTCGCGGTCACGCTGTTTCTCGGCCTGCTCGCCAGCATGTTCACCGCGATCTACGTCAGCCGCTGGATGTTCGAGATCTACCTGTTGGGCCGCCAAAGCAAGCATCTATCGATCGGCAGCCTGCGTTCGTTCAATTT
>DASWHO010000201.1:0-1535 GCA_036398155.1 Acidobacteriota bacterium | reverse complement strand
CTGTTCGTGGCTAACGGCCACATCTACCCGCAGGTCGATCGGTTCGACCTCGGCACCCGCTACCACCAGCGCAATCAGCTGTTCGAGAACCTCGGCGCCGGCCCGTTCCGCGAGATCACGGCCGGCGCCGGGGCCGGCCTGGCGCAGCCGCGCTCGAACCGCGGCGCTTCGGTCGGCGACTACGACAACGACGGCGACCTCGACATCCTCGTCGGGGTCATGGACGACCGACCGCTGCTGCTGCGCAACGACGACGGCCAGCGCGGCCGCTGGCTCGGAGTGAGCCTGATCGGGACCAAGAGCAATCGCGATGCGGTCGGCGCATTGGTCACGCTGGTCAGCGACGGGCAGCGGCAGGTCCGGCTGCGCAGCTCGACCGGCAGCTTTCTCTCCAGCCACGATCCGCGCCTGCACTTCGGTTTAGGCGCCGCTACCAACGTCGACCAGCTCGAAGTGCGCTGGCCCAGCGGCGCGACCGAGAAGTTCGAGCGGCTCCCCACGAATCGTCTGATCACGATCGAAGAGGGAACCGGTCGGTTCAAGAGCGCGGCCTTACGGTAAGCAGCACTGGATGCCAGTCGGCCGCCGGGGTGCGCATGGGTGGCATGGGCGTGCGCAGAGGACCCGTGGATGATGCTGCCAAACGGCACGGCATAGGCTTTGTGCGAGGAGCAGCCAGATCGGGTGGCATGGGCGTGCGCAGCAAGCCCATGGTCGAGCTCACTCTCTGTGCGGCACTCGTCCATGGGCGGCCTTCGGCCATCCATGCCACCCAATCCACGTCTTTGAGGCGGATAATTAAGCGGCGAGGCCTTTGCCTGCTTAGTTGGGGTCGGACGGCGAGGTGGCCTTCCCGCCAGCCAGATCCAGAGCGTGCGGGGCTTTGGGATTCTGCGGATTTAGTTTGAGAACCTGCTCGAATTGCCGGGCGGCCTGATCGCGCTGGCCGAGGGAAAGATAGACGCCGCCGAGGTTGTAGTGCGCTTCCTCAGAATTCGGCTCCAGCTCGATCGCTTTTCGCAGCGGGCCGACCGCACTCTGGAACTCGCCGAGCCGGATGTGGGCTAAAGCGAGATCGTAGTGCGCTTTGCCGTTCTCCGGATTCAAAGTCAGAGCTCGTTGCAGCGGCTCCAATGCCTCTCTCGGAACATTCAGCAGCAGCAGCGCCTTGCCGAGGTTGTGCAACGCCAGAGCGTTGGAAGGATCGGCTTCGACCGCATGTCGCAGATGCGGCAGCGCCCGCGCCGGCTCACCTTTGGAAAGCAGGATCGCAGCCAGATTGTTGTGCGCCGGCGATAGGCCGGGGTCGAGAGCGATCGCGCGCCGGTAGTCGGAGGCGGCCTGCTCGAGCTTTCCAAGCTGAGCATGGATCACTCCGACCTCGTACTGCGCTTCGGCGCTCTGCGGCTCGCTCCTCGCGCGGCGGCTGCGAACCGTGAGATCGTCGTGCAAGCGCTTGAGCTCGCGGAATCGCTCCAGATGCTGCTCCGCCTCGTCGTGTTTTCCGAGCCGGCGTAAAGCGCTGCTGAGCTGGA
>DASWHO010000200.1:0-4135 GCA_036398155.1 Acidobacteriota bacterium | reverse complement strand
GCTGTTCGAGCTCTCGCTCGGGCTCTCGGCGTGGAAGGAGTTTCAGGGCTCGCGCTGGGCGCTGCGCTGCAATCCGTCCAGCGGCAACCTGCACCCGACCGAGGGCTATCTGCTCCTGCCGCGCGATGCGCCCGGGCTCGCCGCGGGACTCTACCACTACGTGAGCCGCGACCACTGCCTCGAGCAGCGCTGCCGGCTCGAACCGCAAACCGGGCCGGTGCCGAGCTGGGCCGCGCGCGGCAGCTTTCTGGTCGGGCTGGCGTCGATCCACTGGCGTGAGGCGTGGAAGTACGGCGAGCGCGCCTTCCGCTACTGCCAGCACGACGCCGGTCACGCGATCGCCGCGCTGCGCTTCGCGGCCGCCGCGCTGGGCTGGACCGCGCGCTTGGCGGGCGGCCTCGGCGACGCCCAGGTCGCGGCGCTGTTGGGGCTCGATCGAGAGACCGACCTGGCCTCGATCGAGCCCGGCGATCGCGAGCATCCCGACGCCATTCTGCTGATCGAAACCGGTGGCACCGTTGCAGCGACCGGAGAGCTCGAGCGCGATGCCGCGCCGCTGATCGCTCAGCTTGGGCAGAGCCGCTGGCAAGGCCGCGCCAACCCGCTGAGCGGCTCTCATGTCGACTGGGAGATCATCGACGAGGTGGCGGCCTCCACCTGGAAGGAACCGGATCATCCCGCGCTCGAGCCGCCCGCCGTCTATCCCCCAGTTTCGCTGCCGAACAGCGAGGCGCGAGCGGCCACCCTGATCCGCCAACGGCGCAGCGCGGTCGCGCTCGACACAGTCACCTCGATCGCCGCCGGCCAGCTCTATGCCATGCTCGATCGCTGCCTGCCGCGCGCCGGCGTCGCGCCGTGGGATGCGCTGCCCTGGACCGCGAAGATTCACCTGGCGATCTTCGTTCTGCGGGTCGGCGGTCTGGTGCCCGGGCTCTACCTGCTCGAGCGCGATCCCGCGGTCCACGAGCGCCTGAAGCCGGCACTGCGCTCCGGTTTCTCCTGGGATCCGCCACCCGGCTGCCCCGCGCACTTGCCGCTGTTCCGCCTGGCGGAGGGCGACTGCCTTCAGGCCGCGCGGGTGGTGAGCTGCCATCAGGAGATCGCTTCCGACGGCGCCTTCAGTCTCGGCATGATCGCCGACTACGGCGCCACACTCGAGCGCGGCGCCTGGTGGTACCGGCGCCTCTTTTGGGAAGCCGGCGTGCTGGGTCAGGTACTGTATCTCGAAGCCGAGGCGGCCGGCGTGCGCTCGACCGGCATCGGTTGCTACTTCGACGACAGTTTTCACGAGATCCTGGGTCTCGGTGACCAACGCTTTCAAGATCTCTATCACTTCACCGTCGGCGGCCCGATCGAAGATTCCCGGCTGACCACCCTTCCCGCCTACGCTCATTTGTTAAGATAGGCCGCGATGGACGAACCGGAGCACGACCCCGAGCACGATCCGGAGCTGGAGCAGGTGCTGGCCGCCAACCGCCGTTTCTATGCCGCGTTCGGAGCGCTGAGCGTGGAGCAGATGAGCGCGGTGTGGCTGCACGAGGACTGGGTGCAGTGCGTCCATCCCGGCTGGCAGCTCTTGCAAGGCTGGGAGGAGGTGCGCGAGAGCTGGGCGCGGATCTTCGGCAACACCCAGCGGATTCAGCTCGAGATCGCCTCGGTCAGCGTCCATGCGGAGGGTGAGGTCGCGTGGGTCGCATGCGTCGAAACGGTGCTCAGCAGCTTCGAACGCGGCTTCGACCATGCTCAGATCCAGGCCACCAACATCTTCGTGCGGCACGACGGGGTGTGGCAGCTGGTATCCCATCACGCCTCCCCGCTTCCGCCGGCCGAAGAACCCACCGTACAATAATAAGGAGGTCCGACGATGAACTTCCGAGCCCTGCTGACCGCCGCCGCCGTGGCGGTCGTCCCGACTTTGCTGACCGCTCAACCGCCCGGTTCCGAACAGGCCGCCGCGCGGCTCGAAAGCTCGCCGCGCCATGGCGAGCTGGTCGACATTCAGCTCCCCGGCGGCCAAGCCGCCTTGAAGACCTGGGTGGTCTACCCCGAGCGCAAAGATCGCGCCCCGGCGGTGATCGTGATCCACGAGATCTACGGCCTCACCGATTGGCTCCGCGGGGTGGCCGATCAGCTGGCGGCGGACGGCTTCATCGCGCTGGCGCCGGATCTGCTCTCGGGCAAAGGGCCGGGCGGCGGCGGCACCGAATCGTTCGCCAGCCGCGACGAGGTGGTCCAGCAGATCCGCGGACTCGACGCCGCCGAGGTTCACGCCAAGCTCGACGCGGTGCGCGCCTACGCCATCGCGTTGCCGGCAGCCAGCGGCAAGAGCGCGACCATCGGCTTCTGCTGGGGCGGATCGGCCAGCTTCGCTTACGCCGCCGCGCAGCCCGAGCTCGACGCCGCGGTGGTCTACTACGGCAGCGCTCCGGAAGCCGACAAGCTGGCCGCGATCCAGGCGCCGGTGTTAGGCCTCTATGGCGGCGACGACGCCCGGGTCACCTCCACCGTGGAGCCCACCGATCAGGAGATGCAGCGGCTCGGCAAGAGCTACAAGCACGAGATCTACGAGGGCGCCGGGCACGGCTTTCTGCGCGACCAGAGCGGTCGCGACGGCGCCAACGCCAAGGCCGCCGAACAGGCCTGGCCGCGAACCTTGAAGTTTCTGCGCCAGCACACCGGCGGCTGACGGATCGCCCCGCTCTCCAGACCGGATCGAATCCAACCGACTCCTCCGCCAGCCGGGGGAGCCATACACCATGAGCCTCCAGACCGAAATCGCCCGCCGCCGCACGTTCGCGATCATCTCGCACCCGGACGCCGGCAAGACCACCCTGACCGAGAAGCTGCTGCTCTACGGCGGCGCGATCCATCTGGCCGGGGCGGTGCGGCCCAAGCGCAGCGGCCGCCATACCGCCAGCGACTGGATGGCGCTGGAGCGCGAGCGCGGCATCTCGGTCTCGACCAGCGTGCTGCAGTTTCAATACGGCGGCTGCCACCTCAACCTGCTCGATACGCCGGGCCATAACGACTTCAGCGAAGACACCTACCGCACCCTGTCGGCCGCCGACTGCGCGGTGATGCTGATCGACAATGCCAAAGGGGTCGAGCCGCAGACCATCAAGCTGTTCCAAGTCTGCCGCATGCGCCGGATCCCGATCGTGACCTTCTTCAACAAGATGGATCGCGAGGGGCGCGAGCCGCTCGATCTGCTCGACGAGGTCGAGCGGGTCTTGGGACTGCCCTGCAGCCCGGTCGATTGGCCGATCGGCGCCGGCTCCGGCTTTCTGGGGGTCTACGAGCGCTGGAGCCGCCGGCTGCTGCAGTACCACAAGGATCCCGCCAGCCGCCGGCCGGCGCTGGAGGTCAGCGGGCTGGAGGATCCGAAGCTGCGCCACACGCTCGGCGCCGAGGCTTACGCCAAGTTGATCGAGGAGCTGGATCTGCTCGAGGGCGCCGGCCACGGCTTCGATCGCGGCCGCTTCCTGGCCGGCGAGCTCTCGCCGGTGTTTTTCGGCAGCGCGATCAACGACTTCGGGGTGGCGCCGTTTCTGGACCGCTTCATCGAGCTCGCGCCCGCGCCGACCGGACGCGCGCACGCCGGCCTCAGCCGCGCGCCCGACAGCCCGGAATTCTCAGCCTTCGTGTTCAAGATCCAGGCCAACATGGATCCGCAGCATCGCGACCGCACCGCGTTTTTGCGCATATTCTCGGGGCGTTTCGAACGCGGTATGGAAGCGCTGCACGTGCGCAGCGGGCGCACCTTGGCACTCAATCGCCCGGTGCAGTTTCTGGCCCAGGAGCGCAAGCTGGTCGAGGAGGCGTTCGCCGGCGACATTCTCGGGCTCTGGGATCCAGGCCTGCTGCGGATCGGCGACAGCCTGTGCACCGGCGCGCCGGTCGAGTTCGAGCAGATCCCGCGCTTTTCACCGGAGCATTTCGTCCAGGTCCGGCTCACCGATCCGGGCCGGCGCAAGCAGCTCAAGAAGGGGCTCGATCAGCTCTCCGAGGAGGGCGCGGTGCAGGTGTTCTTCGACCGCCGCCGGCTCGAGCGCGACCCGATCCTGGGCGCGGTCGGCCTGCTGCAGTTCGACGTGGTCCACTATCGGCTGCGGGCCGAGTACAACGTCGAGGTCGA
>DASWHO010000199.1:0-1855 GCA_036398155.1 Acidobacteriota bacterium | reverse complement strand
TGAACAGATTCGAGCCGAGCACGATCAGATCCGCCGCTTTGCCGACTTCGATCGAGCCGGTCTGCTGCTCGAGCCCGAGCGCATAGGCCGAGCCGATCGTGTAGGCGGCCAGCGCAGTCGGCAGGTCGATGGCCTGTTCGGCCAGCAGCGGATCGCCGAACGGCGCGCGCGGGCGCTGGCGGGTCACCGCGACCTGGATGCCCTCGAGCGGGTTGAGCGATGAGACCGACCAGTCGCTGCCGAAAGCCAGCGGGGCGCCGGCCGCGGCGACGCTGGCGATCGGGTAAATCCAGCGCGAGCGCTCGGGGCCGAGCGCCGGCCAGGTCAGGTCGGTGATGTAGCTGTCGGCGTAGCCCCACAGCGGCTGGAAATTCGCCACCACGCGCAGCGCGCGGAAGCGGCCGATGTCGGCCGGGTCGATCAGCTCCAAATGGGCGATCTGGTGCCGCGGTGCGCGCGCGCTCTCCTCGGCGCGCGCCGCTTGGAACGCGTCGAGCGCCAGGCGGATCGCACGGTCGCCGATCGCGTGGACGTGGATGTTGAAGTCGGCGCGGGCCAGCCGCGATACCATGGCGCTCAGCCGTTCGGCCGGCCAGATCGGCTCGCCGCGCCGGCCGGGCTGGTCCAGATACGGCTCGAGCATGGCCGCGGTGCGGGCTTCGATCACGCCGTCCTCGAAGAACTTGATCGCGACCGGGTGGATTCGGTCGCTGCGGAACTCGTTGCGCCACTCGACGAACTGCTCGATCTGCTCCGGTCCCGATTCGGGGTCGGCGTACATCGCCACCACCGCGCGGGCGGTCAGCTCGCCGCGCCGCTCGGCCTCGCGGTAGGTCTCGAGATAGTCGCGGCCCGCCGAAGCCTCCTGGAAGGCGGTGACACCGTGGCGGTTCAGCAGCGCCAGCGCCCGCCGCAAGCCCTCGAGGCGCTGCTCCGCGCTCGGCTCGGGCAGCAGCTCGGCGACTAGATCCATCGCGCTCTCGCGCAAGGTGCCGCTGGGCGCGCCATCGGGACCGCGCTCGATCCGCCCGTCCTTCGGATCGGGAATGTTCGCGTCGATGCCGGCGAGCTCCAGCGCTTTGGAATTGACCCAGCCGGAGTGCCCGTCGGCGGCGCTCAGAAAAGCCGGCCGATCCGAAACGATCGCGTCGAGCTGGTCCTTGCTCGGATTGGCGTCGGGGAAGATCGGCAGATCCCAGCCGCCGCCGAGGATCCACGGCTGCTCCGGGTGCTCGGCGGCGTAGCTGCGGATCCGCTCGAAGATCGCCGCGCCGGTCTCGAGGCCGTTGAGATTACAGAGCCCGAGCTCGACCCCGCCGCTGATCGGATGCACGTGCGCATCTTGAAAGCCGGGCAGGACCAGCTTGCCGTCGAGCGCGAGCACCTCGGTATCGGGGCCGATCCAGCCGCGGGCCGCGGCGTCGCTGCCGACGAAGACGATCTTGCCGCCGCGCACCGCCACCGCTTGGGCCCAGGAACGCGCCGCGTCCATGGTGTAGACCGCGGCGCCGCGCAGCACCAGATCGGCCGGCGGCGGTTGCGCCGCGATCGCGCCGCACAGCGCCAGCCAGCCGCCCACTCCCCCAATGGTCCTCCGGTTCATCGCACTCACCTCGCTCGGGGCGCCACGATAACGGATCTGCAGACGAGCCGCTACTCACGTTCCCGCCGGGTTCGCGGTCTGCTAACATCAAAGGATTGCGTAGCGAAAGGAGCCCGTCATGATTCTGACCACCACCCCAAGTCTCGAAGGCAAGCGCATCCGCGAGTATCGCGGCATCGTCACCGGTGAAGCGATTCTCGGCGCGCATCTGTTCAAGGATCTGTTCGCCGGCATCCGCGACATCGTCGGCGG
>DASWHO010000198.1:0-3945 GCA_036398155.1 Acidobacteriota bacterium | reverse complement strand
GCATGACCAGCAGCGCAGCGTGGGCGATCAGGTCCGCCACGTCCGCGTCCGCGACGTATCCGAGGGCATGGAAATCGGCACCCGATTCAAGGCCGTAGCGCGCGATGATGCCACACAGGCGCGCCGGCTGCCAGGCGGCCGGCCCCTCCGGCGGGCGGCTGCGGAGCGCTTCGGTGCCTTCACCGCAAAGCACCAGCGGAAGCTCGCGCCGCTGAGCGAGTCGCGACCAAGCGATGAGCAGGTTCGCATGATTCTTGTGCGCGGTCGTGTTGGCGGGGTAGAGCGCGTAGCGCTCGAGCCCGAGCCGCTCGCGTTCGAACGCCGGCGAGCCGGAGGGCCCGGGACCCGGGCAGATCGCCTGAGGGATCATGGTCAAGCGCGGAATCGGACCGAACGCGCCCTCGAGCTCGTCGGCCATCGCCCGCGACGGCACCACGATTCGATCGGCCCGCCGGATCCACTCCTGGATCGAACGCCACTCGGCGTGGGCCCAAACTCCGCCGGAGATCTCCGGGAACCGCAGCAAGGTGGTGTCGTGGATGGTGCACACCAGCGGCTTGGCGGTGGCCGGCACGCCCTGGTGGTGGGGCCAGAAAACGTAGACCAGATCGCAATCCGCCACCGCGCGCGGAAACTGAGCCTCCAGTTGGGCGCCGGTGCGCCGCTGCGCCAGTCGGCGCAACAGCCGCCGGATCAACCCGGTTCCCCGGATGCCGAACCAACGGCCGCTTTGGTGCCACCATGCGTGGGCCAAGCTGGACCGGATCACAAATCGTTCCAGGTTTTCCTGCGGCGCAAGCAGAGTCTCGAGTCGGCCGAGGCCTTCCTTCCAAGCAGCGCAGCGCACCAGCTCGATGCCGGGCTGAGCCGCGACCGCCGCGAGCAGCCGGGCCAGCAGTCGAGCTCCGCCGCCGAGATTGACGTGCGGACACCAGAACAGGATTCTCAGCGGCTTCGAGTTGGACACGCCATTATTCCTAATCCTTCGCCATGCACATCGCGGGATCGCGCATTAGGGTGGCATGGGTGGCCGAAGGCCGCCCATGGACGAGGTCTACAGCGGCGAGTTCTTCTTCCTTTCATATCTCTCCAAACTAGCAGATCTTCGGAAGCAAACCGGCGGCCACGCCGCAGCGCAACGCGGCGAGGGCCGAGCTACGCCGGAGCCGGCGCCAGCGCCCGCGGCTCTCGCGGGCCAGAAGCCATTCGATGCCGGTGCCGACGGTCTCGACCCGCTGCATGCCCAACCGGTTGGCAAGGTATCGCATCGTGGCGGCGGAGTAGAAAGCGACGTGCTGGCCGCTTTGGGGGGCGAGGTAAGGCCAAGCGGCATCATGCCGGCCGGATCGGTAGGCCTCGGTGGTGACGAAAAGGCAGGCGCTATCGGGATCGAGCACCGCGCCAATCCGATCGAATTCCTCGCTGGGGCGGCGGAAGTGCTCCCAGACTTCGCTCGCCACCACCAGATGGAACGGGCCGCGGCGCCGGATCGGATCCCAGTCCGAGAAGCAGCGGTCGGCGGCAAACGAGAAGCTGCTGTAGGGGTCGAAGCCGACCATGGACCAGCCCAGCTTCCAGGTCAGGAAGCCGACCACGAATCCGGCTCCGCAGCCGAAGTCGAGCGCTTTGAATTCGGGCCCTCGCGGCAGCAGCCCGAGGCGGCTCAGCTCGATCAGCCGCGCCGCCACGCAGTACTGGCGCCAAGCGGCCGCGGGGTCTGGATCGGAGCTGCGCTCCGGGCGATACAAATCGCGGAGCTCCGATTCCGTGAGCCGGTCCAGATGGCAGGTTTGCAGCAGCCCGCAGGCCTCGCATTCGAAATACCAACCTTGCAATCCGCGGCACAGAGGAAGTTCGAATCGAAATCGAGCTTGGGCGCCGCAGAGCTTGCAGCGCAGGTCCGCCAGCGCCCTCGCTTCGGTGGCAGTTTCGGCGCTCATCAACCTCATGGATCTTACCGCAATGGGCGACCTGGGCGCTGAGCAGCTCTGGGTCGATGCGCTCTGGAACCGCCGTTCGCGGGTGCGTTATGATGCTGCCGCACTCGATCGAACATGACGTCCGAATCCTCATCGGCTGCCGCCCGGGCCGGCGCCTCCCCGCCGGCCTCGGTCAGCGAGGGGCCGCTGGTCGTGATTCAGGCCCATCGAGGTCTGTTCGATCTCGACCTCAAGAGCCTGTGGCAATACCGCGAGCTGCTCTATTTTCTGATCTGGCGCGATGTCAAGGTGCGTTTCAAGCAGACCGTGATCGGCGCCGGTTGGGCGATCCTCCAGCCGCTGCTCACCATGCTGATTTTCACCGTGGTGTTCAGCTACTTCGCCAAGATCCCGAGTGGCGGCATACCCTATCCGATCTTCAGCTTCACCGCGCTGCTGCCCTGGACCTACTTCTCGCAAGCCTTGACCGTGAGCGGCGCCAGTCTGGTATCGAGCTCCAATCTGATCAGCAAGATCTACTTCCCGCGGCTGATCATTCCGATCGCGAGCACGCTGTCACCCTTGGTCGACCTGGGGCTCAACTTCATCGTTCTGGTCGGCCTCATGGTCTGGTATCGCTATACGCCGATCTGGGCGATCGTGATCTTGCCGCTGTTCTTGCTGCTGGCCTTCGCTACAGCCTTGGCCGTGAGCCTGTGGCTTTCCGCGCTGATGGTCCGCTACCGCGACATCCGCTACATCATTCCCTTCATGGTGCAGTTCTGGCTGTATGCATCGCCGGTCGCGTACCCGCTCTCCGTGGTGCCGGAGAAATGGCTTCTGCTCTACAGCCTCAATCCGATGGTGAGCGTGATTGAAGGGTTCCGCTGGGCGCTGCTGGGCGCGGCGCCGCCGGACTTCAAGGTGATGAGCATCAGCGCGACGGTCGTCATCCTGCTGCTTCTGGGTGGAATCGTCTTCTTCAAGCGCCAGGAGCAGAGTTTCGCGGATGTCATCTAGATGAACGACCTCGCGATTCGGGCCGAGAACCTGTCCAAGCAGTATCAGATTGGCGCCTTGCAGAAGCGCCATGCCACGCTGCGCAACCAGCTCGGTGAGGGACTGCGGGATCTGTTCCGAAGACGGGATTCCAAGCGCGAAAAGCCGACGATATGGGCGCTCAAAGATGTTTCCTTCGAAGTGAAGAGCGGCGAGATCGTCGGCATCATCGGCCGCAACGGCGCCGGCAAGAGCTCGCTGCTGAAGATCCTGTCGCGCATCACCTACCCGACCCGGGGCCGGTTGACGATTCAGGGGCGAGTCGGCTCGCTGCTGGAAGTGGGGACCGGCTTTCACCCGGAGCTCACCGGTCGCGAGAACATCTACCTCAACGGCGCGATCCTGGGCATGAGCCGGTTCGAAATCAACCGCAAGTTCGATGAAATCGTTGCCTTCGCGGAGGTAGAGAAGTTCATCGACACCCCGGTCAAGCGCTACTCCAGCGGCATGTACGTGCGCCTGGCGTTCTCGGTCGCCGCCCATCTCGAGCCGGAGATCCTGCTGGTCGACGAGGTCCTGGCGGTCGGCGACGCGGCCTTCCAGCGCAAGTGCCTGGGGTTGATGGGCGAGGTGGCCGGGCACGGGCGCACGGTGCTGTTCGTCAGCCACAACATGGCGGCGGTGATGCAGCTCACGCGCAGGGGACTCTTGCTCGACGGCGGCCGCCTCGCGGCCCACGGCCCGACGGGCGAGGTCGTGCAGCAGTACCTGGCGTCGCTGCATGAACAGTCGGGAACCGTCTACGAGGTGCTCGAGCGCCCGCGCCCGTATGCCGAGCTGACCCGCGCCGTCGAGTTCGTGCGGCTCGAGCTGGAGGGCGCGCCCACGGCGTTCGTGTCGGCCGAAGCCGACCTGGAGCTGCTCCTGACCGTGCGCGGGAACCAGGACGTGGACCCGTTCCGGTTCAGCCTGACGATCTCGCGCCTGGACGGCGTCGCGGTCGGCAACGTGTTCGCTCCCGAGGCGC
>DASWHO010000197.1:0-3276 GCA_036398155.1 Acidobacteriota bacterium | reverse complement strand
GTGGCTCACGGCGATCTGCTCGACTGCGACATCGAGCTGTTTCCGTACGCGCCGTTCGCGGATCGGATATGGGAGCTCCGCGGCTCGGTCACGATCTATGACGCTTGGTACGTGGCCCTCGCCGAAGCGCTGCGCGCGCCGCTTGCGACCCTGGATCGCAAGCTCGCCCGCGCAAAGGCCGCACGCTGCCGATTTCTGACTCCGGACTGATTGGCTAGGCGATTCGCTGCGGCAGGGTGGTGGCGGGCGGAGTGTTGCGGCTGCGTTCGGTGCGGATCACTCCGTCGATGATGGTCATGCCGATGCCGGGGATGTCGCCGAGCGCGACGCTCTCGAGCAAGGTGCGGCCGGCGGAGTGCTGCGCGCGGTCGAGGATCACGAAGTCGGCGGCCTTGCCGACCTCGAGCAGGCCGCAGTCGAGCCGGCGCATGCGCGCGGTGTTGCCGGTGGCGAGGCAGAACGCGAGCTCGGCCGGCAGCTCGCCGAGGCTCGAGAGCAGCGCGATCATCCGCAGGATGCCGAGCGGCTGGACGCCGGAGCCGGCCGGGGAGTCGGTGCCCAGGATCACGCGCTCGAGCTGACGCAGCTCTTTGGCGGTGCGCAGCGCGAGCAGAGCGGCGCGGGCGTTGCCGTTGTGGACGATCTCGATCGCGCGGCTGCTCTGCTCGCACAGGCAGACGATCTGATCGTCGGGCAGGGCGGTGTGCCCGCCGTTGATGTGGCCGATGACGTCGGCGTCGGCTTCGAGCACGACGTCCTTGTCGATCAGGCCGGAGCCCGGGATCGAGGGGCCGCCGGTGTGAATCGTGCTCTGAATGCCGTATTTCCGCGCCCAGGCGACCATTTTCTTGGCTTCGTCGCCGGCCTTGACGCTGCCGAGGCCGACCTCGCCCAGCAGCTTGACCCCCATCTCGGCGAGTGCTTTGAAGTCCGCTTCCTCCATGCCCTGCTCGAGCACCGGCGCGCCGCCGTGCACCTTGACCCCGCTGGGGCGCAGGTTCTCGAACCAGCGCTGCGCGGCCACCGCCATCGCCTTCAAGCCGGTGATGTCCTTGGGCCGGCCCGGCATGTGGACCTCGCCGGCCGAGATCATGGTAGTGACGCCGCCGTGCAGGCTGCTCTCGATCCAGCCCAGCTGGCTTTGGCGCGGGGTCCAGTCGCCGGCCACCGGATGGACGTGGCTGTCGATCAGTCCGGGGCAGAGCGCGGTCCCTTTGGCGTCGATCACCTGCGCGGCCCGCTCGGTATCGCAATCGGCGGCGCGGCCGATCTGGGTGATCACCCCGCCCTCGGCGACGACCGTGTCGGCGTCCAGGATCGGGCGGCCGAGATCGCCGGACAGCATCAGCCCGACGTTGCGGACCACGAGCTTGCCCGCTCGACTCGGTGACGATTCAATTGCCATTTGCGTTCGTCCCCCTCGGATCGCTGTGATGCCCATGATCAGGAATCCCAGCCCGCATTTCAATCCTAGATCGAAACCGGGACGAGCTCATGAGCTATCGTGAAGACATGATTGCCCTGAGCAGCAAAGAGGAGCTTCTCGGCAATCTTGCCGAGGTCGACGCTTCATCGAGCTGTTCGACCGCAGCTACGCGGAAGCCTACGAAACGTCGAAGGAACGCTAGCGTTAGGGGCTTGTGAATCCCGCTTCTCGAATCAGGGAGCGGTCGAAGGTGGCGACTTTTTCGCAGCCGGCGGATCGAGCCTGCTCGCGGATCAGGTAGTCAGCGAAGTCACCGCGGCCGGTTTGGAACGCCTTCAGCGCTCGAAGGCTCTCATCGAGGGAAGAGAACTCGAAGTGGCGCGCCCGCAGCAGCGCATGAAGGTGATCGGCGATAGTTCGGCGGGCAATGCCGTAGCTGGTTTCCAGAACCCACACGAGCTCGCAGAACACGATATGGGAAACGAAGCAGCTCGCTCCGGCTTCGATGGTGCGCCGGATCAACTCGCGGGCCTGAGCGTTTTGTTTGGGATCGTCCTCGACCAGGAAGCGAACCAGGACATTGGTATCGAGGGCGATCATCGGCGGGTCGCGGCCTTGCGGACCGCCCGGTCCATGGCCTGGACCGTGACCCCTCGGCGCTTGGGCTTGATCGCTTGGTAGAGCGCAAGCGGGTCGACGGTCTCGGCCACCATCTCGACCACCCCATCGTCGCGCAACTGAAAGGCAACCTGATCACCGGAATTCAGCTCGAGCGCATCACGGATCGGTTTTGGAATCGTGATTTGACCCTTGCTGGTTACGGTCGCGACCGGCATTCCTTGAGAATCTCCTATTCCTTACTCTATAGTAAGGAAGAAGAGGCGTCAATCCCTTGCCGCCGGGCCGCCCTGCTCTTTGGGGGACCACCGCGATGGGCCATGCTGCACGATCGGGACGCGAACCGGTGGGTTTGTGCGGAGACCTCCTGATCGTTAGCATGCCCATGATCACGCAAAGGTCATGCGCTTTCCCACGTCTCGATGACCAGGCGATGAGCAGAACAGGTAGCCGGCCAAGATCGGACCGCGGCCGGAGCGCGGCGGCGCGCCGGCGCGGCGCGGCGCGATCCGCTATCGATTCGTATGTGTTGGAGGATCAGGTCGGGCATCTGCTGCGGCGCGCGCACCAGCGCCACACGACGATCTTCGCCGCGGGCATGAACGAGCTGCGGCTCACGCCGATGCAGTTTGCCGCCTTGGCCAAGATCGGCGCCGAAGGAGAGCTGTCGCAGAACCGGCTCGGGCGCGTGACCGCGATGGACCCGGCGACGATCCAGGGCGTGGTCCGGCGTTTGGCCCAGCGCCGCTTGATCGTGGCCCGGGCCGATCCCGGCGACCGGCGCCGCAGTCTGTGGCGCCTGTCGGCCGCCGGCCGTCGCCTGCTCGGGCGCGCGATTCCGAAGGCGCTGCGGATCAGTGCTGAAACCTTGAAGCCGATCCACGCCGGCCGGCGGAGGGATTTCGTTCGCCTGCTGAAGCAGCTTTCCTAGACCGCATCTGGCTATGCCGTGCGAGCGAGCGGTTCATGCGTTGCGGCGCTGCGGGTCGCAGCGGCCAACCAGTCCTCATTGGGGTCCGAAGCGCCGCAGTCGCGACGCGGCGTCGGCCGCGCCGCCGGTCGAGACGTTTCCAAGGTAGACGACGATAATGGTGTCGGAGCCGGTGTTGCCGGCGGCGTCCTGCGCGGTGATCGTAAACAGATTAGGACCTGGATAGAGAGGCAGGCCGGAGGCCAGCCAGCTAGTGGTGCCAGCGGCGCTTCCCTGCTCTCCGCTGTCGCTGAGCCAGTGG
>DASWHO010000196.1:0-20402 GCA_036398155.1 Acidobacteriota bacterium | reverse complement strand
GCGCATCTTCTGCGCTCTCCCAAGAATGCCCAGCGGCTGCTCAAAGCTCTCCAGCGGGCGTTGAAACGCACCATCAGGCCGCGGTCGGTGGAGTCGCTGCGGCGAGAACTTGGGGTTTGAGGACTAAGGCGCCCTCCAGCTCCAGAGAGCTCCGCGAGGCGGTATTTCAACCGGAATTCTTGGATGACTTGCGCTGGTGGGTCGAGACCGATCGGCGCATCGCCTTGAGGGCCCTTGAGCTGGTCGAAGCCGTTCTGCGCGATCCGACGAGCGGGATCGGAAAGCCCGAGCCGCTCAAGTACTTCGCAGCCGGTGCTTGGTCGCGGCGGCTCACCCAGGAACACAGGATCGTGTACCTGGTCCGCCCCGGCCGGATCGATTTCCTCCAAGCGCGCTACCACTATTGAGAGTGGCGATCCTGCGCATGGAAAGTGAGGTCGTCCATGGGCTTGCTGCGCACGCCCATGCCACCCATGCGTGCACCGGCAGTCGACTGGCATTCCGTGCTCATCCCGGGGGCTTCTCCCGGGCCTGGATTCCGGCTTGCGCCGGAATGACGGTGCCGAGGCCTTCTGGATTCCGGCTTGCGCCGGAATGACGACGGATGCGGAAGCGGTACCGGTTGGCGGCTAGCGCTAGCGGGCGGGGGCTTGGGTGGGCTCGCCGGCCGGAGCGCGGCGCTCGGCCTTGCGGTGGCGGCGCTGCTCGAGCCAGACGGTGAGGTCGTCGAGCACGGTGTAGGCCGACGGCACCACGTACAGGGTCATGAAGGTGGACACCGCCATGCCGCCGATCAGCGCCAGCGCCATCGGCTGGCGGGTCTCGGCGCCGGGGCCGTACGAGAGCGCGGCCGGGAGCGCGCCGGCGATGGTCGCGGTCGAGGTCATCAGAATCGGGCGCAGCCGGATCGGGCAGGCCTGGAGCAGCGCCGGCTCGCGCGCCGCGCCGGCCTCGCGCAGCTGGTTGGTGAAATCGACCAGCAGGATCGAGTTTTTCTTGGCGATGCCCATCAAGAGGATCAGCCCGAGCATGCTGTAGAGATTGAGGGTCTGGCCGGTGAGCCACAGGAACGTGAGCGCGCCGGTGAGCGAAAACGGCAGCGCCAGCAGCACGGTCAACGGGTGCGAGAACGAGTTGAACTGAGAGGCCAGCACCATGTAAGCCACGATCAAACCCAGCACTAGGGCGAAGATCAGCGACTCGAACGACTCCTGGAACACCTGGGCGCTGCCCGAGAACACCGCGCGGTAGCCGTCCGGCAAGGTCGCTTGAGCCATGCGCTCGACTTGGGTGAGCGCGGTGGCCTGGGACGCGCCCGGAGCGACGTTGGCGAAGATGGTCACGGTGCGCTCGCGGTTGCGGCGCGTGATCGCCTGCAAGGTCGGCTCCTCGATCAAGGTCACCAGATCGGCGAGCCGGACCAGATCGCCGCTTTTGGCCCGCACCGTGAGCCGCCCGATGTCCTCGGGCCGGGCGCGGTCGGGCGCGAGCAGCCGCATGCGCACGTCGTAGCGCCGGCCGTGCTGCTTGAACTTGCCGACCCGCAGGCCGCCGATGGTGGCGTTGATGGTGTTGGCGATCGAGGCCATGCTGATCCCGATGTCGGCGGCCTTGGCGCGATCGGGGATCACGCGCACCTCCGGCATCCCGATCTGATAATCGGTGTCGACGTCGACCATCAGGCCGCTGGCCTCCATTTTGGCCATCAGCTCCTGGGCGCTCTGGGCCAACACGTTCCAATCCGGCCCGCGCACGCTGACCTCGACCGGATAGCCGCGCCGAGCGGTGAAGCCGCTCTGCGACGGATCCATCATGGTCGCGCGCAGGCCCGGGATGGCGTTGAAAGCGCCGCGCGCCCAGCCCATGAATTCTTCCTGTGACAGCGGCCGAGTCGCCGGCGGCACCACCGGGCGCTGGCCCTTGGCTTTGAGCGTGACGAAGATGAGGCCGGTGTTGACCTCGCCGCCGCCGAAGCCGCCGATGATGCCGTAGTAGCGCTCCAGCTCGGGGCGCTGAGACAAGAGCTGCTCCATCCGCAGCATCGCCTCGTCGGTGGTATCGATCGAGCTGCCGACCGGAGTCTGGTAGCGAATCATGAAGCGGCTCTGATCCTGCGATGGGATGAACTCGCGGCCGATGATGCGGAGAATGCCGAGCGAGACCACGAAGATCGCCAGCGCCGCGATCAGCACCCGCCAGCGGTGGTGCAGCGACGGCTCCAGAGTGCGGGCGTAGAAGGCCGAAAGCCGCTTGAAGCCACGATCGACCGCGGCGCCGATCCGCCCGATCCGCTCACCGACCTCCAGGAACTGCGAGCAGCGCATCGGGGTCAGGGTCAGCGCTTCGAGCAGCGACAGCAGCACCGCCACCGAAATGGTGACGCCGAACTCGAAGAAGAAGCGGCCCACGATGCCCTTCATGAACGCGACCGGCAAAAAGATCGCCACGATCGCCGCGGTCGCGGCGCTGGCGGCGAAGGTGATCTCGCGCGCGCCCATCGAGGCGGCTTGGATCTTGCCCTCGCCGCGCTCGCGGTGGCGGTAGATGTTCTCCAGCACCATGATCGCGTCGTCGACCACGATCCCGACCGTGAGCGAGAGCCCCAGCAGGGTGAAGGTGTTGAGGGTGAAGCCGAAGAAGTAGATCACGATGAAGGTGCCGATGATCGAGGTCGGGATCGCGAGCAGGATGTTCACCGTCGAGGTCCAGGAGCCCAGAAACAGCCAGCAGACCACGCCGGTCAGAAGCGCGGCCAGCAGCAGGGTGAACTCGATCTCCTTGACCGACTCCTCGATGTAGGTGGTGCCGTCCCAGTTGAGCATCATCGACAGGCCGTCGGGCAGGCGCTGGCGCACATCTTCGAGCTTGGCCTTGACCGCCTTGCCGACCTCGACCGCGTTGGCGCCGCGCAGCTTCTTGATCCCGAAACCGAGCGCCGGCTCGCCCATCGCCCGCGCGATGCGGCGCCGGTCCTCGAGCCCGTCCTCGACCACCGCCACGTCGCGCAGGTAGATCGGCGCCCCATCACGGTCGTCGACCACGATGGCGCGGAACTGCTCGATGTTGAGCGCCTCGCCCTCGGCGCGCACGTTCATCTCGCGCGCGCTGGTCTCGATCCGGCCGGCCGGCACCTCGAGGTGCTGGCGCTCGATCGCGTCGATCACGTCCTGGGCGGTGAGCCGGAACGCCTCGAGCTTGCCGGCGTCGAGCCAGATGCGGATGTTGCGCTCGCGGTAGCCGCCCAGCATCACCTCGCCGACCCCGCCCAAGGTCTGGAATTCGTTCTTGAGCACGTTGCGGACGTAGTCGGCGACCTCCTGGGGCGGGCGGTTGCCGTGCAGCGCGATCCACATGATCGGCTGATCTTCGGGATTGGACTTGGTGACCACCGGCGGCTCGAGCTCGCGCGGCAGCCGGCGCTGGGCCTGGGCGATGCGGGTCTGCACGTCCTGCAGCGCGGCGTCGATGTTGCGGCCGAGCTCGAACTCGACCGTGACCGAGGCCTGGCCCTGCTTGCAGGTCGAGGAGATTTCGCGCACCCCCTCGATCGCGATCAGCGCGTCCTCGACGAAGTCGACCACGTCGGTCTCCATGATCTCGGGCGAGGCGCCTTCGTAGGTCAGCGAGGCGGTCACCACCGGGAAATCGACGTCGGGATTCTGGCTTACGCCGAGGCGCTGGAAGCTGATCGCGCCGAACACGATCAGCCCGGCCATCAGCATCCAAGCGAACACGTGGTTGCGAATCGAAATGTCGGCCAGGGTCATGCCGCTGGCGATTTGTCGCACATCCTCGCGCGGTTGCTTTCTCATATGAGCGGGGGCTTCCCCCGCACCCCCTGTCGGTTTATCGCTCATGAGCTCCGCTCCTCGACGGCGATCGGCGCACCGTCGCGCAGCACCTCACCGCCCTCCACCACCACCGCCGCGCCGCCCTCGAGCCCGGCGAGGATTTCAACCCAGCCGTCTTTGTCGCGCAATCCGACCTGGACGGTGTTGGATTTGGCCTTGCCGTCGACCGCGGTGAAGACCACGAATCCCTTTTCGGTCGCCTGCACCCCGCGCTCGGGGATCACCACCGCCCGCTGGTGCGATTCGACTTCGGCCCGCACCTGGACGAAAAAGCCCGGCTTGATCTGCTGGCCGGGATTCTGCACCCAGGCCAGGATCTCGACCTGGCGGGTGGCCGGGTCGGCGCCCTCGCTGACGTGATAGATGGAAGCGGCGAAGTCCTGCGGCCCCAGTGCCGGCACCTTGAAGCGGACCTGCTCACCCTCGCGGAGCTGGACCGACTCGGCCTCGGAGACCTTGAAGCGGAGCCGCAGCTTCTGCGTGTTCACCAGGGTCGCGAGCATGTCGCCGGGCTGGACGTACTGCCCGACCGCGACCTCGCGGCGGTTGATCTCCCCTGCGATCGGCGGGCGCACGGTGGAGCGCTCGTGGTCCTGCTCGGCCAGATCGCTCTCGGCCTTGCGCTGGTTGACGATGGCGCGCAGGCTCTCGACTTCCTCGCGGGCGCGGGTCAGCTCCTCGAGCGAGAGCAGCTCGGCGCGGGCCAGCTCTTCGCGCCGCTCGAGCTCGGCCTCGGCCCGGCGCAGATCGGCCTGGCTGCTCTCGTAGGTGGCCCGGGCGCGGCGCGCGCTGAGCTCGTAGCGCTGCGGATCGATTCGCGCCAGCACGGTTTCGGGGCTGACCCGGTCGCCTTCGTCGAAGCGGACCTCGGTCACGCTGCCTTCCACCTGGGCCACCACTTGGACCACCTGCTCGGCCTCGAGCGAGCCCGGCGCTTCGACCGCGTAGACGATGTCGCGCAGTTGGGCCGGCTCGACCCGGACCTGAAACGCGCGCGGGCCGGATGGCTCGCCCTGGCCCGGCGCCGCGCCGTCCCCGCGCTGGCCGCAGCCGGTCGCGAACAGCGTGGCCAGAAGACCGAAAGCGCAGGGCAGGGATAGGTGTGGATGATGTCGGAAATGCGCCGGAAGGGGCATGGCGATGGGTTCTATGGGACGAGGCTCGCGCGTTCTCAGTGCCGAATGGGAAGCCAAATGCATTCTAGCGTAGATTGCCGGCTATCTGTAGGTGTGGCCCGGGTCCCCGGGTACCCCCGGGTACCCCGGGTACCGCGCCGCCCTGGCCGGCGCCGGCGCGGGAATCGCCCGGCGCTGGAAATCCTGCAGCCGGTGTGGTACCCAAGGAGTGGCGCCCGCCGTCATGGTCCCCGAAGAACAGGCCAAGCAGCTCTGGCAGCAAGGCACCGCGCTCCTGATTCAGGGCAATGTCCAGGGCGCGATCCAGCTGTTCGAGCAGAGCCTCGAAGTCCATCCCACCGCCGAGGGCTACACTTTCCGCGGCTGGGCGATCTCGTTTCTGGGGCGCTACGACGAGGCGATCGCCGACTGTCGCCGCGCGATCGAAATCGATCCGGAGTTTGGCAATCCCTACAACGACATCGGCTGCTACCTGATGCAGCAGGGCGAGCTCGAAGAGGCGGTGCCGTGGTTCGAGCGGGCCAAGCGGGCGCGGCGCTACGAGCCGCGGCATTTCCCCTACCTCAACCTGGGACACGTTTATGCGCGCAGCGGCGAGCCGTTCAAGGCCCTCGACGAGTACCTCAAGGCGCTCGACCTGCATCCCGATGACGAGGTCGCCACCGCGGCGATCGACGCCCTCGATTTGACCGCGCATTAGTGTGCCGCAGCCGGGGCACGGCCTGGTGGGCGGTGGAGTTGGTGCCGGATGCAAGGCGGGCGACGCGAGGGCGACGGAAGCGTACTGATATGGTACGCTGGAGGAGCCCGAGCTAGCCCAACGCAGCAGACGGCGCCAAATCCGCCGCCGGGGCACCTCGGGCGGGGACCAGCCCCGCCCCTACATCACTTGCTCGCGAGCTCGGCCCTGTTTTGAGACGGCCTCCATGGCCTCTCCCGGTCACCGCTTCAGCGGATGGTGAAGGTGAGCGTGGCCCACTCGCATTCGTAGTCGGCTTCGGGATCGGCCTCTAGGCGGCGCATGTCGATCACGTGGGCATACCAAAGGCCCGGCCGGTCGGGCGGGAAGGCGGCCTCGCCGAGATCGTCGGTCACGGCGGAGAATCGGCTGGCCTGGGGCGATTGCCCGCCGGCCAGGATGGTGAGGCCGGGGGCGGGCCGACCGCGCGAGAGCACGCGGAGCTCCAACAGTTGCCCCGCCCCGAGCCGGGTCGGATCGACCAGCGGCACGATTTCGAGCGGAGCGCCGATCGCGCGCACCAGCAGCTGGCCGCGCGCGCCGGCCGCGCTGACCAGAGCCTTGGCGTGACGGCTGCGGCGCTCCGAGGCCGGCCGATCGAGCCGGCCCAGCCGGCGCCGCCATTCATAAACCTGCAGCACGCCATCGTCGAGCAGATGACGGTTGAATTCCTCGGCGCCGAAGCGCAAGGTCCGCGGGCCGATCGAGAGCGCCAGGATCGAGTCGCCGGGCGCAACCACCAGGTCGGCGAGCAGGGCTTTCTGTTCGACCCGAAAGCTGGTGAGCACGGTGACCCGGTCTTCGTCGATGGCGTCAAAGCGCACGATCCGCTCGGGCTCCAGCAAGGCGCTGCTGTGCGGAAACCGAGCTCCGAGATGCACCCGCGCCGTGGCGATGGTTCCGGGGGTCAGCTCCGCCCCCGGCGCCGGCGGATTCGGCGGGATGATCCACAGATCGTCCGCGCTCCCGGCCGCGCACCACCCGAACCAGAGCCATAGGACCCAAATTCTCATCTCAGTCCTTCTCGCTCCGAAGCTTTTCGACCTCAACCCGATCCGCGTATCTGTTTCAGAATACCGGGGATCTTCCGCTTCAGAGAATTGTATCTCGGCGCAGTGGATGGAAGGCGTGCGATTGTCCGCGCCGCGAGCACTTAATAATGTAGTGAGGGGCCGCTTGGAGGACAAGCTGATTCGCATCGCTCACGCCGCCGCCTGGCTTGTGTCGTTGGCGATCGGTTCCGCCGCCGCGCCGGCCGAGCCATGGGTCGAACGGCTGCGCGCTACGGTGCGCTTCGATCTGCCCCGCCATCAGATGCTGGTTCACGCCGCGGTCGAGCTGGGCTTGGATGCCGAGACCCGCGAGCTTTGGATCGGGCTGGCCGATCACGAGCTGGTGCGCACCGAGGTCGAGACGATCGAAGGCGATCGCCGTTTCTCCTGGGTCGCCCGCGAGCAACCCGAACGGCGCCGCAAGGTCATCGTGCTGCGGCTGCGCGAACCGGCGGGCGAACGGCTGCCGCTGCAACTCGAATACCGGGTAACGGCGCCGGCGCGTGGCGGCGCCGAGCTGAGCCTTCAACCCGGCGCGCTCCATGCCGCGCCCGCGAGCCGCTGGTGGCCGGTGGCGCTGGCCCCCGAGGCAACCGCTCCGGCGGCCGCAGCCCCGCGCCGCACCGAGCTGCGGTTGGTGGTGCCCCGCGAGTTTCTGGTTCACGGCGGCGGCCGGATCGAAGCCGATCACGAAAAGGGCAAGGTGCGTCACGTCGACCTGCGCTACGAAACACCCGGTCCGCTGGAACCGTTCTTTCTCGCCGCGCCGTATCAGCGGCGCACGTTCGACCACCAAGGCACGCAGCTGGTCCTGTTGACCTTGCAGGAGCTGCCGCGGGTGCCCGGCGTGGTCGATGAGGTGGCCGATCTGATCGCGAGCTACCGCGGCTGCGCCGGCGGCGCCGCGCCGCTCCCCAGCCTGACGATCGCCGAAAGCGCGGTCGATTTCGGCGGCCCCGGAGCATCGATCGGCTTTCACGGCACCGCCCTGTTAGGCAGCCAAGCCTTCGCGATCGCCGACGGCCGGCCGCGCTTCAAACCCTCCGCGCTGCGCGCCCTGGGCTGCGGCGCCGAGTGAGAGCGGCCGCGCTTGCAGGCCGGACCGCAAGTGGCGCAAACTCCGCTGCGGTGGAATACGAATCGATCATCGGCTTGGAGGTCCACTGCCAGCTGCTCACCGCCAGCAAGATCTTCTGCGGCTGCTCGGCCGCGTTCGGCGAAGCGCCCAACAGCCACACCTGTCCAGTTTGTCTCGGGCTGCCGGGGGTGCTGCCGGTCTTGAACGAGAAGGCGCTCGAGTATGCGCTCAAGGTGGCGCTCGCCTGCCACTGCCGGATCAACTTGGAAAGCCGCTTCGCGCGCAAGAACTACTTCTATCCGGATCTGCCCAAGGGTTACCAGATCTCGCAGTACGAGCTGCCGCTGGCGGAGGACGGATATCTCGAGCTGAAGATCGGGGATCAGCGGCGCCGGATCGGCCTGGTGCGCATCCACCTGGAGGAGGATGCCGGCAAGTCGATTCACGACGGCCTGCCGGGCACCGACCGCTATTCCTACGTCGATTTCAACCGCACCGGGGTGCCGCTGATCGAGATCGTCAGCCAGCCCGACCTGCGCGCGCCGGCAGATGCGACCGACTTCCTCACCCAGCTCAAGGCGGTAGTGCAGTATCTCGGGGTCTGCGACGGCAACATGGAGGAAGGCAGCCTGCGCTGCGACGCCAACGTCTCGGTGCGACCGGCCGGGCATCCCGAGCTGCTGCCCAAGACCGAGGTCAAGAACCTCAACTCCTTCCGTCATGTGCACAAGGCTCTGGAGTACGAGATCGAACGTCAGATCCAGCTGCTGGAAACCGGCGGCCGGCTGGTGCAGGAGACGCGCCTGTGGGACAGCGCCGCCAAGGCGACCCAACCGATGCGTTCCAAAGAGCAGGCCCACGACTACCGCTATTTTCCCGAGCCCGATTTGCCGCCGATGGTGATCAGCGCCGAGCGGCTCGAGCAGATCCGCGCGGCGCTGCCGGAGCTGGCCGAGCAGCGCGCCGCCCGCCTGGCCCGGCAGTACGGTCTGCCCGAATACGACGCCGGCGTCTTGACCTTGTCGCGCAGCCTGGCCGACTACTACGAAGCGGTGGTGGCGGCCGGCGCCGAGCCCAAACTGGCGTCCAACTGGGTGATGGGCGAGCTCTTGCGGGTGGTCAAGGCCGAGCGCGCCGATCAGGGCGAGTTTCCGGTGCCGGCGGCCGAGCTGGCGGCGCTGGTGAAGATGGTGCAGTCGCGCGCGCTCTCGGCCGCCAATGCCAAGGAGGTCTTCGCGCTGATGGTGGCGCGGGCTCAAGGCGCCGCGCAGCTGGTGGAGGAGCTGGGGGTCGCCGCGATCCGCGACCGCGGCCCGGTCGAAGCGGCGGTGGCGCAGGTGATCGCAGCGCATCCCGGCCCGGTGGCGCAGGTTCGCGGCGGCAAGACCGCCACGCTCGGCTTTCTGATCGGGCAGGTGATGAAGGCGACGCGCGGCCAGGCCGACCCTCAAGTGGTGCGCGAGGTGCTGCAAGAGGCGCTCGACCGCGAGCCTGAATAACCGTGGCGCTCCACGCTCCGGCGCTGCTGTTCACGCTGGCGGCGTCCGCGGCGACGCCGCCGGCGTCGCTGTACCAGGACCCGATCCTGTGGCGCTTCCACCCGCGCTCGCGGCTCGCGATCGCGCAGCTTTCGGCCCGCGCGCCCGACGCGCTGGCCCGACTGCGGACCGAGCTGGGGCTGTCGCTGCGCCAGACGGTCGAGGTCTGGGTGCTGCCGGAGGAGAGCGGCGCCGAAATCGAAGCGCCGCGCTGGGCCGCCGGCTACGCCCAGCCCGGTCGCAGCCGGATCACGGTGCGCCAGCTCGATGCGCAGCGCGCCTTGGCCCTGGTGCAGCACGAGCTGGTGCATCTGATGCTGCACCAGAACGTGCGGGTCCCCCTGCCGCGTTGGTTCGAAGAGGGTCTGGCGCTGATCTACGGCGGCGAGTGGGGCATGGAGGAAGCGCTGCGCGCCGCGGCGGCGAGCTGGAACCGCGAGTGGCTGTCGCTCGACGAGTGCTCCGTGCTGCTGCACGGTGGCGATGCCGAGAAGGCGCGCAAAGCCTACCTGGAGAGCGCGGCTTTCGTCCTGCACCTGCGCTCGCGCTACGGCGCCGATGCGCCGCGCCGGCTGGTCGGCGCGATGGTGCGGGGCTTCAGCTTCGCCGAATCGTTCCGCCGCGTCACCGGCACCGAGCTGGCGACCGTCGAACGCGCCTTTCTCGGCGCGCCCAAATCGGCCTGGGCGGTTTCGTTCCTGCGGCTGATCGGCGTTCAGCTCACCAGCGCCATGGCGCTGCTGGCCCTGATCGCGGCGCTGGTCTTCTTCGCGCGCCAGCGGCAGCGCCGCGCCCAGCTCGAGCTCGAGGATTCGCTCGATCAGTCCGACGGATGACATCCCAGCCCCAGAGCGAGGTGATGATCCAGACGCTGCGGGTGTTCAAGCGTTACAGCGGCGGGGTCGACGCGCTCAGCGACATCAGCGTCTCGATCGCGCGCGGCGAGTTCGTGTTCTTGACCGGCCCCAGCGGCGCAGGCAAGACCACCCTGCTGCGGCTGCTGTTTCGCGCCGAGCTGCCCAGCGCCGGCGGCATCCTGGTCAACGGGCGCAACGTGGTTTCGCTGCCGCCCGGCAAGGTGGCTTCGCTGCGGCGCGAGATCGGGGTGGTGTTTCAGGATTTCAAGCTGCTGGGCGATCGCACCGTGCTGGAGAACATCTCGTACATTCTCAAGGTCATCGGGGTGCCCAAAAAGGAGCGCCAGCGGCGCGCCTATGCGCTGCTGCGCCGGGTCGGCATTCAGGAGAAGATGCACAGCTATCCGCGCAACCTCTCGGGCGGCGAGCAGCAGCGGGTCGCGATCGCACGGGCCTTGATCGGCGACCCGGTGCTGCTTTTGGCCGACGAGCCGACCGGCAATCTGGATCCGGAGCTGGCCCGCGAGATCATGACCTTGTTCATCGAATCCAACCAGCGCGGCTGCACGGTGCTGGTCGCGACCCACGATCGCGAGCTGATTCGCTGGGTCGGCGCGCGCACCATCCAATTGGAACGCGGCCGGATGCTGGGGGACTGAACATGCCCTGGTATCTGTTCGAGGAGGCGCTCGAGAATCTCTGGCGCCACCGCACCGCCCACCTGATCGCCGCGCTGGTGGTCAGCTTGACGTTTTTCGTCCTGGCCGGCTTCTGGACCGTGACCGACAACATCGCCGATCTGATCGACTTCTGGCGCCGCGAGGTCCGGCTCGAGGTGTTTCTGGAGCCCCAACCGAGCGAGTCGGCGCGGCGCCAGGTCGAGACCGCGCTGCAGCGGCGGCCCGAGGTGCGTTCGCTGCGCTACATCGATCCCGCAGCGGCCAACCGGCGTTTTCGCGAAGAGTTTGCGGCGCTGGCCGATCTGCTCAAAGGCCTCAAGCGCAATCCGCTGCCGGCCTCGATCGAAGCCCTGCTCGATCCCGCCCAGGTCAGCGCCGCTCAGCTCGACGTGCTTGCAATCGGCCTGCTGGAGATCCCCGGCGTCACCGGCGTACAGTTCGATCTCGATTGGCTCGAGAAGCTGACCGCGGCCCTGCGTCTAATCCGGTTCGCCGGGCTGGTGGTGGTGATCACCCTGCTGCTCACCAGCTTGGCGGCCACCGCCGGCGTGATCCAGCTCTCGGTGCTCTCGCGGCGCGACGAGATTGAGATCCTGCACCTGATCGGCGCGCCGCCGCTGGCGGTGGGCGGCCCGTTCCTGCTCGAGGGCTTGGCGCTCGGCGCGGTCGCTTCCGGCGCCGGCCTGGGGCTGTTCGCGCTGCTGTTTCATGCCGGTCTCGCCGCCCTGAGCCGCTCGCTGAACCTCTACTTCGGCTTCTTGCAGCCGGCGTTTCTCTCCGGCGCCGCCTGCGTGCTGCTGGTCGTGCTCGGTACGCTGGTGGGCGCGCTCGGCAGTCTGCTCAGCGTGCACCGGCTGCGGCCCGAATAACTCGGCTCCCCGGTCGGCACGCACGGCTGCCGTGGGCAAGCTCCGCTCTGCCGACGGACGACATTTCGATCCGGGAAGAGTCTTTTGCCCGGGTTGTCGAATACCGCCGCCCGGCGTTAATCTAGAGCTCAGAAGCCTGGGTTGTTTGTCGAGCTGAAACCCGCCGGCGGCCCACGTTGGAGGCCGACGAACCTCACGGCATCCAAACAGCATCACCGGTCGACAATCGAGGAGGTGATCCAATGAGCGCTGATGAAAGACGAGAAACCGGAGGGTCGGTGGGCCGGATCCTGTGGCTGCTGCTGATCCTGATCGTGGTGGGCGCGATCGTCTACCTGTATTGGTCGCGCAATCCGACGTTCAACCAGGCGTTTCAGAGCGTCAAAGTCACCTCGCAGGACGCGGCCACCACCACCGCGGTCAAAACCGCGCTGGCGCTGTCGCGCCGAGTGTCCGCCTTCGATGTCAACGTCGACAGCCAGCAGGGCGTGGTGACCTTGAGCGGTCAGGTACCGGATCAGGAAATCAAGCAGATCGCGGGCACGATCGCGGCCGATACCGCCGGGGTCAGCAGCGTCAACAATCGGCTGTCGGTCAATCCGGCGGCGCGGCCGAACCCGCAGCTGGCGCGGATGGCGGATCGGGTGGCCGACCTGGAGATCAAAGCCAGCATTCAGGCCGCCCTGCTCAAGCGGCCCGAGCTCAAAAACATCGAGGTTCAGGTGGAGCAGCGCGCGGTGACCCTGAGCGGAGTCGCTTCGACCGGCGCCGACAAGTTCCAGGCCGAGCAGATCGCCCAGCTGACCCCGGGCATCGAAGGGCTGACCAGCCATATCGCCGTCGAGCAGGCCGCGGTCGAGGATGCCGACGCCAAGCTGGCGCGGCTGGTCGAGTTCGAGCTGTTCTCGACCAAGGCCTTCGACCTCGACCGCATTCAGGTCGGGGCGCGCGCGGGATCGATCACGCTCAACGGCACGGTCCGATCGCGCGCCGAGGAGCTGTTGGCAGCCCGGATCGCCGAGCAGGTAAACGGGGTCGACGCGGTGACCAACAACCTCTCGGTTCGAGCCGAGCAAGCGCCGCCAGCCGCGGCGCCGCGTCCCCCGGTAGCGGCGGAGGAGGGCGAGCCCCAAGAGCCCGGCGGCATCGATCCCGAGGCCGCGCAAGAATCGGGGCAAGATTCCGGCGGCTTCGTACGGTGATGACAGCGGGAGAGCGGTCGGAGGGCGGCCGCCCGCGGTGCAACGGGTTGCAGCCTCATTAACCGGACATGCCTGAGCGCCAGAGCGACGGCGAGCGCCTATTCGCGGTCGGTTCGAAGAACCCGGTCAAATTGGGTTGCGTCGCCGACGCGGTCCGCGAATTTTGGCCGGCGGCGCAGGTGATCGGTGTCGAAGTCGATTCCGGAGTCGGCGCTCAGCCCGACAGCGAACGCCAAATCTACACCGGAGCGTTCAATCGAGCCCGCGCCGCGCTGGCGGCGGTGCCGGAGGCGCGCTACGGTGTCGGCCTCGAAGGCGGCGTGCTGGATCAGGACGACGGCATGTGGGCCTTCGCATGGGCGGTGGTGGTCGATCGCGACGCGCGCGTCGGCAAAGGTAAGACCGGTCATTTCTTGCTGCCTGAAGGCGTGGCCGGTTTGGTGCGCGAGGGCTTGGAGCTGGGCGCCGCCGACGACCGGTTCTTCGGCCGCAGCAACTCCAAACAGCAAGAGGGTGCGATCGGCATCTTGTCCGACGGCCGGCTGACCCGCCACGCCCTCTACCGACAGGGCGTGGTCTTCGCGCTGCTGAGGTTCCTCCACCCCGAGTACTACGAACCTGCGTAAGAGCCATGCCCGGCGGTGCTGGTTGTGTATACTTCAGCGCAGGACCGCCATGCAGGCGTTTGACTTTTGGAAGACCATGGTCGCAGACAAGGTCGATTTCTTGGAGCGTCTCATCGCCTTGCTGCGGGACCACAGGATTGGCTTCTGTGTGATCGGTGGACAAGCCGTGAATGCCTATGTGGAGCCGCTGGTCAGCCTCGACCTCGACCTCGCCATCGCCACCGGTCAGATCGAAAAGCTGGGGCGGCTGCTCGGGCCGCCGTTTCGGGTCGAGCGCTTTTCACATAGCCTGAACGTTGCCTTGTCCGGCTCGGACCTGCGAGTGCAAATCCAGACGGATCCTCGCTACGCGAGCTTTCCGCAACGCGCCGAAACCCGCGAGGTGTTGGGACTCTCCCTGCCGGTGGCCAGGGTCGAGGATGTGCTGTTGGGCAAGATTTGGGCTGCTTCCGATACCACCCGGAGAGCGAGCAAACGGCAGAAAGACTTGGCCGATCTAGCCCGGCTGGTCGAAGCGTTTCCTCACTTGCGCAAGCAGGTTCCGGCCGATCTGTTGGCGCGGCTGGTCTGAGCTTCTCTACCGCTAGGCGCTGGTGGTGCGGCGCGCGCCGCGCAGGCCGCCCATCAGGACGATCAGGACCAGGCCGGCGACGAAACCGCCGATGTGGGCCCACCAGGCCACCCCGCCGGTCTGGGCGCTGCGCACCCCGATCTCGGCCGCGCCGCTGAACAGCTGCAGAACGAACCAGAGCCCCAGAACCACGAGGGCCGGGAGCTCGGTGAGCTGCATGTAGAAGCCCAGCGGCACCAAGGTGACCACCCGCGCGCGTGGAAAGGCGAGCGCGTAGGCGCCCAGGACGCCGGCGATCGCCCCGCTGGCGCCGATCGAGGGGATGGTGGAATCCGGGTTGAACAGCGCGTGCACGTAAGTGGCGCAGAAACCGGCCAGCAGGTAGAAGATCAGGAAGCGCAGGTGGCCCAAGCGGTCCTCGATGTTGTCGCCGAAGATCCACAGGTACAGCATGTTGCCGAGCAGATGGACCCAGCCGCCGTGGAGGAACATCGACAGCACCATCGACTGCAGATCGTCGCCGAGCCCGCCGGGAACCCAATAGCGGCTCGGGACGAAGGCGGCCGCGAAGATGAATCGCTCCAGCTGCGGGCCCAGTGCAAGCTCGTAGAGAAAGCCCAAAAAGTTCAGAACGATCAACGCGACGGTCACCAGCGGGAAGCGGTGGCGCGGGTTGATGTCCCTTAGCGGTAGAACCATGGTGGGATCCGATTCCGGCTCGGCCGCGCGATCGATTCAGTCCAACCCGGTTTGACCGGCCGCAGCGGCGCGGCTAGAATTTCACCTTCCCCATGATGCAGGCGGAAACGGAGCGGCGCAAGAAGGCGATTCGCGACTTCTATAAGGAGGAGTTCGAACGCCACTCCCGGGTGCTCAAGCACCGCCGCGCGCGCTTGTCCGACCGTCACCTGCGCGAGGTCGAGCGAGCCTTGAACCGGCTTTTGTCCCATCTCGACAAACTCTGCCACCTCGACAACTTCGATCAGCTCGCCAGCCAGCTGCTGTCGAAGGTGGATCACATCACCCGGCTTTCGGGCCAGAAGTCCTCGCGCACGCTGCACTGACGTCGGCGCTCCCACGTCGAGACGGCGCCCACACGAACGGGAGGGGGCAAGCCCCTCCCCTACAAAAGGAAGAGCCGCTCGCGTGGAACGGAGTCCCGCCTGGGCCGCTCGTCCATGGGCGGCCTGCGGCCACCCATGCCACCCCATTCGGGACCATGCGCGCGGATATCAAGGGCGAAGCCCTTGGCCGGTTAAGTTAGCGCACGTATCCGAGGCTCTTGAGCGCTTCGAACATGGCCTCGCCCGCGCCTGCCGGAACCGCGGGCGCCGCGGCGCGCGAGCCGTAACCGGCCACCGGGCGATTCGGATCGGGGTAATCCGGACGCAAGGGCGGCCGGATCAGCTCTGCGCGCGCCCGGCCCGGCATGCGGGCACTCGGCGGCAGCCCCATCAGCAGCAGAATCGTGGGGGTGATATCCAGATCGGAGAAGCGCGCCAGGCTCCGGCCGCCGCGGATCGGCGGCCCGGCCGCCAGCACGAAGCCCTCCTCGCTCGGACGCGCCCTTCCCGGGCTGCCGACCACCATCCAAATCGCGTCTTGCGGCACGATGCCGCGCACCGCATCGAGCGCGCCGTCGAGCATGGCGACGTAGCGGCCGACCAGCTCGAGGCGCGCCTCCAAGTCGCTGAGCCCAGCCTCCGCCCCGGCCGGCAGCAGCCTTTGGCGCAGGATGTCGAGCCCCGGCAGATAGAGCGCTTCGAAGTCGGGCAAGCGCCGCTGGTAAAGCTGGCTGGCGGCGCGCAGCCAGTAGCGGTCGAGCCGCAGCGGCGTTTCCAACGCCTCGCGATAGGGTCCGGCGCCGTGCAGCAGCTCCTGGTATCCGGGCCCGAGTCGGGCATCGCCGAAGAAATCCGCCGCCAGGTCCTCGAACAGCTCCGGCGGATAGACGTCGCCCTGATTGGGCTGGCGCTCGCTCAGGGTGTGATAGGCGCGTTCCGAAACCACGAAACCGCGGACCTCGGGCGCCGGCCAGGTGGCCCACCAGCCGACCGCGCCGACCCAGAAACCGTGCCGCCCCAGGATCTCCCACACCTGCGGTTGCAACAGCATGGTGCTGTCGACCGGTTGGCGCATTGTTTCGCGCACGCCGGGGGCGACCCAGCCGAGAAAGGTGTCGAAACCGAGCAGGCCGATGCCGGGCTGAAGCGGAGCGCGCACGCCGGGAAGGCGGCGCGCCTCGAAGGTGCGGATGTTGTGGTCTTGGGGCAAACGCCCGGTGGCGATGGTGGTCCATTCCAGCGACGGCACGTCGGCCTGCCGCAGCTCGAGGGGCGCGAAGCTGCCCTCGCGCCGCAACCGGGCGAAGCCGGGCAGCTCGCCGGCGCGGATCCGACTCTCCAGATAACTGCGCTCCAATCCGTCGATGCCGATCAAGACGATGCGGTTGGCGACCGGCCGGATCGCGATGCCGGTCGCCTGGGGCTCCTGCGGCGGGGCGCCGCTGGGCGCCAGCCACAGTAGCACGGCCGCGTAGAGCACCAGCGCCGCCGCCGCGACCCCGAACACCCACCGGCGCGAGCGCCGCGGCTGCTCCTGGGTCTGCGGCGCCAGACGCTCCATGGCGAGCAGCCCGGCGACCGTGACCAGGCGTCCGAAGGCTGCAGCCACTGCCACAGCTAGAAGCAGCGCGGCGCCGTGGGCCAGCAGTTGAGCGCTGGAGCGCAACGATCCGGCCATCCCGAGCCGGGCCCAGGACGCCACCAGGTAGAGAAACAGGACGCTGGCGGCGATGAAACCGATCCGGAGCGCGAGCCGCTCCGGCGCGTGGGCCCGCGCCCCGCGCCAGCGGGTCAGGAAGATCGCGAAGCCCGCGCCCAGCAGCTCGAGCAGCAGCAGCGCTGGAATCAGGGCCAGCATCAAATAGCCGGTGACCAGCAGCAAGTCGCGCATCGAAGCGCGCACCAGCGGACTGGCCGCGGTGGCGACCAGCGCCAGCGGCGGCGCCAACAGCAGGGCTCCGAACAGGGCGATGCGCAGGCTGGTGAGCGCGCGGGCCAACCAGCCGCCGCTCAGGGCGCCGCGGCCGAACAGCACCCGATCGAATCCGCGGTCGAGATAACCGAGCTCGCGGAGCCGCTCGCGGAGCTGCTCGAGATTGGGGCTCGGATCGCTCATGCGCTGCGCGCGCCGACGTAGGCGGCGAGCTGAATCAGGAGCTCGGCGCGGCCGCCGAACGGTTTGAGCGCCTCGACCGCATGGCCGAGCAGCTCCGCGACCAGCGCGCGGGCCCCGGCGACCCCGCTGAAGGAGACGAAGGTGGTTTTTTTGAGATCCTGGCGCACCTGTTTCCCGGTCACGCTGGGATCACCGATCACGTCCAACAGATCGTCGACGATCTGAAACGCGAGCCCGAGATTCTTGGCGTAGGCCGAGATCGCGTTCTGATCCCGTGGCGAGGCGCCCGCCAGGCGCGCTCCGATCTCGGCCGCGCAGCCGAACAGCGCTCCGGTCTTGTGGCTGTGGATGGTCTCGAGGGTCTCGAAATCGATCGCCTTGTCGGTGCTCTCGAGATCGACGATCTGTCCGCCGATCAGGCCATGCGGGCCGATCGCCGCCGCCAGCGACAGGCGCAGCTCGGCCAGCGCTGCGCCCCGGGCTCCCACCGCCGGCGCGGCCGACACGATCTCGAAGGCGCGATTCAGCAGGGCGAAGGCGGCCAGCACCGCGACGTCCTCACCGAACACCTTGTGGTTGGTGGGCCGGCCGCGGCGCAGCTCGGCGTTGTCCATGCACGGCAGATCATCGAGGATCAGCGAGCTGGCGTGCACCAGCTCGACCGCGCAGGCGGGGTCGAGCACGTCCTCGGGCCGGCCGCGCAGCATCTGGGCCACCGCCAGGGACAAGATCGGACGCAGGCGCTTGCCGGGCAGCAGCAGTGTATAGCGCATCGCCTCGGCCAGCCGCGGCGGCCGCGCGGCCGGCGGCACCAGCTGCTCGAGGCGCCGATCGATGCGCTCGCGCTGGAACTGCAGATAGTCCTCGAGGCGCGTCATTCCGCCTGATCCTAACCGGGCCGGCTCACGCTCGCCATCCGGCAGCGGGCCCCGCCCGGTCCGGCTCTCCGCGCTTTAGCGACCCTCCGGCGGGCGCCTTTTGGCGTATGATTCGGAAACGCTGGCGCGGCGAGCCGTGGACGTCCGCATCGAACGGATTCTGGAATTCTGGGACTACATGCAAGAGCGCTACCGGCGCTCGCGCGAGATGGTCGCCCCGCTCGGCCCGCGGCAGACCTGCTGGCGCCCTCCCGGCGGCGGGACCAGCATCGGGTGGCAATTTCTCCATCTGGCGGAGGTCATGGATTTCTATCTCAACGGCATGCTGCGGCGCGCCGAGATGAGCCGGCCGATGACCACCTATCCGGGCTCAAAAGATCCCGGCACCCACGACAGCTTGGAACAGATCGAGCCTTATGCGGCCGGGCTGCGCGCTGACTATCGGCGCTACCTGCTCACGCTGCGCGGCGGCGACCTTGACCAGATGGTCGATTGGCCGCCGGGCTATGAGGAGGCGCCGGTCAAACGCCACTGGGTGATCACCCATCTGGCGGAGCACGAGTCGTATCACCTCGGCCAGGTCGCGCTGTTGTATCGCATGGTGACCGGCTTGGAAGAAGGCGACGAAGTCCCCCAGCCAGCCCCCGAAACTTGCTGACAGACTTGAGCTTAGCTTGATCCACCGGCCCGATTCTCTCTACAATTGGCCGTGCCAGGGCGATGGACCTCGTAACCGGAGCAGCCAGCTTTCTCGGTTCCGCGGTGGCCCACCGGGTGGTCGAGAGCGGCGGCAGTTTGCGCGCGGCGGTCTTCGCCGGGCAGGAGCCGCCCAGCAACCCGACCTTTCGAGCCGCGGAGGTAGTCGAGTTGCGGCTGGCCGAGCCGGCGGCGCTCGATCAGCTGCTGGAGGGCGTGGAGGTACTGTACCACTGCGCCAACGTGCCGCCGGGGCCGCTCTACGGCGAGAACATCGAGGTCGCGGCCCGGCTGTTCGGCGCCGCCCGCGAGCGCGGGATTCGGGTGGTGCTGCCGAGCACGCTGTTCGTTTACGGCCGGCCGCGCGAGGTTCCGGTCGCGGAGGAGTATCCGGCGGCCCCGATCCTGGAGGCCGGACTGCTCAAGCTGCGGATCGAAGAGCTGCTGCGGGCGATCGGGGGGCGCTGGGTGATCTGCCGGCTGCCCGCGCTGCTCGGCAGCGGCCTGCAGGTCTACGTCACGCGAGCGCCGTTCGAAGCGCTGGTGGCCGGCGAGGAGATCACCTTGCCCGGCGATGGCGAGGCCTCGGTGGAGTTTCTACACGTGCGCGACGCGGCGCGCGCCTTGATCCTGGCCGGGCAGCACCCCGAGGTCGACGGCGAGGTGTTCAACGTCCCCGGTCACGTGCTCAAGGTGCGCGAATACTTTCAGCTGCTGGCCAATACCGCCGGGATGCCCAATGCCGTATCGCGGCGGCCGTTCGAAGTCCTGCCGATCAAGCTGCAGGAAGAGCTCTATTTCCTGAATCACAGCTTGATCCTCGACGGCACCAAGCTCCGCTCGCGGCTCGGCTTCGAGCCCTCGGTGCCGCTGGTCGAGGCGATCCGCGAGACCTTGGCCTGGGTGCGCGGCGAAGTCGAGCGCGGGCACAGCGGCCGGCAGATCTCGGAACTGTAGGGGAGGGGCTTGTCCCCTGACCGAAGGGAAATGTAGGGGAGGGGCTTGTCCCCTCCCGTCTGTTGGGTCGAGTTGCCTTGCCGATCCCGTCCGGGCGGGGACCAGCCCCGCCTCTACAGTTTTCCTTCAAGGCTGGCGGCGCGGTACACCGGCCGGCAGATCTCGGAACTGTAGGGGAGGGGCTTGTCCCCTCCCGTCTTTTGAGTCGAGAGTTGCCTTGCAGATCCCGTCCGGGCGGGGACCAGCCCCACCTCTACAGTTTTCCTCCAAGGCTGGCGGCGCGGTACACCGGCCGGCCGTCGAGCAAGGTGAGCAGCACTTCGGTGCGCCCGATCTCGTGGGGATCGATCGTGAACAGATTCGAGCCGAGCACGATCAGATCCGCCGCTTTGCCGACTTCGATCGAGCCGGTCTGCTGCTCGAGCCCGAGCGCATAGGCCGAGCCGATCGTGTAGGCGGCCAGCGCAGTCGGCAGGTCGATGGCCTGTTCGG
>DASWHO010000195.1:0-4578 GCA_036398155.1 Acidobacteriota bacterium | reverse complement strand
CGGCGGCGGGGCGTTCGCGCCGGGGGTCGATCTTTCGCTGTTCGATAAGTTCGGGTTCGGAATCGCTCCGAGCTGGCTGGTGCTGGAGGATTTCAACGGCGACGGCAGCCCGGACATCGCGGTGTCCCAAGGCGTCGGGCTGGCGGTGTGCATCCTGTTGGGCGACGGCGCGGGCAATTTCATGGACGGGCTCGACGCGGTCTGCTTCGATTCGGTTACCGACGTGATTTACATGGCCGGCGGCCTGTTCTCGCCTAACGATCTGGCGGTGATCAACACCGGCGGCTTGGCCGACATCGTTACGATCCTGCGCAACGATACGTCGGGCGGGCTCTGCGCTCCGGGCGGCGGCGGCACCGGGCAGCTGCAGCTCAGCACCAAAGCGGTGAGCGACACCAGCGGCGACGGTCTGGCGCAGGGCGGCGAGGTGCTGACCTACTTCGTGACCGTGCGCAACAGCAGTGCCGGCCCGGCTCTGGGTGTGAGCTTGGTCGATCCGATCCCGGCCAACACCACGTATCAAAGCGGCAGCATGAAGCTCAACGGCGCGGCGCTGACCGACGCGGCCGACGGCGACGCCGGCACCTTGGTCGGCGGGGTCAACGGCAGCGTTCAGGTCATGGTCGGCACGGTCGGCGCGGGCGCGAGCGCGACCGTGGAGTTCAGGGTCACGGTCAATCTGCCGGCTCCGGCCAGCGGTACGATCATCACCAACAGCGGCACCTTGGACGGGCTCAACACTCCGCCGGTGGTGGTCAGCTCGCAGATCACGGTCGGCACTTCGACGGTGGAGAACTTCACCAAGTCGGCCGTGGACGCCAACAGCAACGGGATCGCGCAGGCCGGCGAGCAGATCGTCTACACGCTCACGATCCGGTTCGATACGCCGGGCACCTCGTACACCGGCGTGGTGCTGACCGACGCGGTGCCGGCCAATACCACCTTGGCGGCCGGCACGCCGGTCACGGTCTCGTTCTCGCCGCCCGGCTTCACCACCGCCAGCATCGCCACCAGCGGCTCCGGCGGAGCCAACGGCCGCGGCACCGTCATGGTCAGCTTCGCCGACTTCGTCGCGGTCGGATCACAGAGCACCGCCACGGTCATGATCCGCGTGGTGGTGGACGCTGGCCTGCCGGCTTCCGTGACCGCGGTGGTCAATCAGGGTGTGCTCAGCGGCAATGCCGGAGCGGTCGCTTTCAGCGAGCCGAGCGACGATCCCTCGACCACCGGCCTGACCAACGACCCAACCATCCTGCCGACCCCGACCGGCGTGGCGCTCAACGCCAACGCCGGTCTCGACTTCACGGTCGCCGAGGGCGCTACAGCGATGCTCAACGGGACCGGCTCGACCGGACCCGCCGGATTCACCTACTCGTGGGCGCAAACTGCAGGCAGTCCGACCGTGGCGTTGAGCGGCTCTACCACCTCGACGCCGAGCTTCGTGGCTCCGCTGGTCAACGCCGATGCGGTGCTGACCTTCACCTTGACGGTCGCGTTCGGCGGTCTGACCGATAGCGACACGGTCATGGTGACGATCGATAACCTGGGCAACGCAGCCCCGGTCGCCGACGCCGGTCCCAATCAGATCGTGGGCAACAACCAGGTCGTGACGCTCGACGGCAGCGGCAGCTTCGATCCCGACAGCGGGCCCAGCCCGCTGTCGTTCTCGTGGGTCCAGACCGGCGGTCCGGCGGTGAGCCTGGCCGGGGCTGCCGGCGACTCGCCGACCTTCGTCAGCCCGATCGTGGTCGCGGTCACCTTCCTCGAGTTCACCTTGACGGTGAGCGACGGGTTGGCCACCGATAACGACGTGGTCGTGATTCAGGTCAGTCCAGTGGCGCCGGCCTGTCTGATCGAGGTGGATCAGAGCGTCTATCGGGCCGGTGACGTCTTGGTGGTGCGGGCCAGCACCGGCGGGCTCGGCGTGGTTGACATCTACATCGGCATCATCCTGCCGGAGTTCGGCTACTTCACGCTCAGCGGCGCGGCCAATGCGGTCAGCATCGTGCCGAACCAGATCGTGCCGATCGAGACCGATTGGACGCTCTTCACGGTGATCGACTTCCCGGTGTTCACTCACTTCGTCACCGGATCGGAGCCGTTCGGCAACTACGCCGCGCTGATGATCTTCACCGTGCCCGGCGGCAATCCGCTCGAGCCAACCCATCGGGTTTGCACGACGTTCGACGAATGGCAGATCCTGCCGTGATTTAGAGAAACGGGGACTGGTACGAATTTCCGGCCCGGCCGTGCTCCACGGGCGGTTCGGCGGGAAATTTGATACCGGTCCCCGTTTCTCCGCCGCGCCGACTTGAGCGATCCCGAGGTCAGGCTCTTTACGCCCTCCGACGCGGCGGCGCTGGCGGAGCTGCTGGGACGGATCTTTTCGCCGCGGGTCGGGGCCCTGGCGTCCTGGAAGTATTTCGAGAATCCGGCCCTACCCGCTCCGCTGGTGGCGGTAGCGGAGGCCGCCGGCCGCGAGCTGGTCGGCTGCTACCCGCTGATCGGGCGCCGCTTTCTGGTCGACCAACGCGAGCAGCTCGCGGTCCTCGGTGCCGACTTGGCGGTGCTGCCCGAGCATCGGACCGGCGGCGCGCTGCACCGGCGGCTGTGCGAAACGGTCGAGCGCGCGGCGCTGGCGCGCGGGGTCGCCTTCGCCTACGGCTTTCCCAATTTGGATGCCTATCGTGTTTCGAAGCGCTGGTTCGGGCTCCAGGATTGGGCCACGCTCGAGTGCTGGAGCCGGCGGCTGCGCGCCTGGCCGCGCCGGAGTCGCGGCGCCAGCGCGGATGCGAGTGCGATCGCGGTGCCGCAATGGGAGCGGATCGAGTCGCGGGTGGAAAGCGCCGGGCTGCGCTGCCGGTCGTTTTTGAGCTGGCGCTTTGGAGCGGCGCGCTACCGTTTGAGGCTCGGAGGTGATCCGGCTCGCGGCGAGTACCTGGTGGTGCGCATGCCGCAGCCGGACGATCCGGAGGCGATCGTGGTCGATTACGGCGCCGCGGCGGGCCGCGCCAGCCTCGCGCGACTCCTGCGGGAGGAAATCGCCGGTCAGAGAGTAGGATCGGCGCGGCGGCTCACGATCGCCTGCCTGCCCGGGAGCGCGATGGCGGGCGCCGCAGCCGACGCCGGCCTTTTGCGCGTTCCCCAGCGCGACCGCCCGGTGACGGTCAAACCCTTGGCCGGAAGCCATCCGGCCGTTCCCTCGCATCTGACATTGGCGGACGCCGACGATCCTTGAGCGCCGCACCCGCGGTGGGGCGGATCTCAATCGGGTGCCGTGGGCAAGCTGCGCTTTGCCCATGGACACGCCCGCGAACGCTGGAAGGGCTCTTGGCCGCTCCGGTGCCGCCCGTGGGCAGAGCAGAGCTTGCCCACGGCACCCGCTACTTTGCCCGGGGCGTCGCGGGCCCCGGGCGCGCATGCTAAGCTAGCGCCGAACGATCCCGAGAAAACGTCATGTCCGATAGCCGCGAAGCCATCCGCCAGCGCATCCTGGGGCGCATTCGGGAGAGCTTTCCCGCTGCGCCGGTCGCCCAGCTCACCGAGGAGAGCCCGCTCGCCGGTTCCTTAGGGCTCAACTCGATGCAGGTGGTCGATCTGGTGATGCATATTGAAGAGGAGTTCGGCATCCAGGTGCCGGATCGCGAGCTCGAGAAGCTGACCACGCTGGGCCGCTGCATCGATTTCGTGGCCCGCGAGACGGGTTGATCTCCGGGTTCGCCGTCACGCTTTCCTAGAGCCGTGAAACGCGCGCATATTTTGTCGGTCGGCTCCGCGCTGCCCGATCGGGTGGTCGAGAACGCCGCGATCGAAGCCCGGCTCGGCGCGCCGCCGGGTTGGATCGCGGAGCGCACCGGCGTGCGGCAGCGCCGCGCCGCCGCCGACGGCGAGCTCGGCTATCAGCTCGGCGCCGCGGCCGCGCGGCGCGCGCTGGAAGCCGCAGGGGAATCGGCCGAAGCGCTGGACGCGATCGTCTACTCGACCATGTTCTGCGACTACGTCGCGCCCGGCAGCGGCGTTTTGGTGCAGCGCGAGCTCGGCTGCCGGCGAGCGCTGCCAGCCTACGACCTGCGCAACCAGTGCGCCGGGTTCCTCTACGGGCTCTCGCTCGGCCGCGCCCTGATCGTCGCCGGCCGGGCCCAACGGGTCCTGCTGGTCTGCGCCGAGCGCCAGCATGAGAACTTCCTCGCCTACCCGGGTGCGGCTCCGGTGTTCGGGGACGCCGGCGCCGCGGTGCTCATGGGTCCGAGCGACGACGAAGAAAGCGGCATTCTGGAGCTCGAGCTCGGCGCCGACGGAAACGGCGCGGCCATCGCGATCGCCGGCTGCGATAACGTCGATGTGTTCGCTCCCGAGCATCGCCTGCCCGAGCTGAGCCGCGCGCTGGAGGAGGCCGAACGCCAGCCGCCGAGCGGCCCCAAGCTCTACTACTGGAACGGCGCCGAGATCTTCCGCGCCGCGGTCGCGACCATGGTGCGCAGCAGCCGCGCGGTGCTGGAGCGGATCGGCAGCACGCCGGCCGCGGTCGACTGGTTTCTGTTCCATCAGGCGAATCTGCACATCAACCAGGCGGTGATG
>DASWHO010000194.1:0-7467 GCA_036398155.1 Acidobacteriota bacterium | reverse complement strand
CATTGCGACAAGCCGGTGATCTGCCGGGTCAACGGCATGCGCATCGCCGGCGGCCAGGAGATCGGCATGGCGTGCGACTTCTCGGTGGCTCAGGACCTGGCCCGGTTCGGCCAGGCCGGCCCGCGGCACGGCTCGGCCCCCGACGGCGGCAGCACCGACTTCCTGCCGCTCTTCGTCGGGATCGAGGCCGCGATGGAGAGCGCGACCTTGTGCGAGACCTGGAGCGCCCACAAGGCCTACCGCCTCGGCCTGCTCTCCCGGATCGTGCCGGCGCTCAAAGTCGAGGGCCGTCTCATTCCCAACCCCTTGGTGATCACCGACCGCTGGCTCGACGAGCAGGGCCGGATCGTGTTCGGCGAGCGGCGGGTGGGCGCAGCCGCCGAGGCCGCCAAAGCCCTCCTCGCGAGCGGGCAAATCGACCTCGAGCCGCTCGACGCCGAGTGCGACCGTTTGGTCTGGTCGCTCGCCAACACCATGCCGGGCTGCCTGGCCAAGACGATCGAGAGCGTGCGCAAGCACAAGCTGGCTCACTGGGACAAGAACCGCGAGACCAACCGCGCTTGGCTCGGCCTCAACATGATGACCGAGGGGCGCGCCGGCTTCCGCGCCTTCCACGAAGGCTCCAAGGAGTGCCGCGACGCGGACTTCCTGCTGCTGCGGCGCCGCCTCGCCGAAGGCGCGGTCTGGAACGATGAGCTGACCGAGGAGATCCTCGCAGCGGCGCATGGCCGCAGGAGCAGCGAGTGAGCCGCGCCGCCACCTCCATCGAGGTCGCCGAACTCGGCGCGGCCGACCTGGGCGAGGTTGTTCGGATCGACGCGCTCCACACCGGCAAGGCCAAACCCGAGTACTGGCGCGGCGTCTTCGCCCGCTTCGTCGGCGGCGGCAGCGACACGCTCCGGGTCGGGCTCGGCGGGCGCGAAGCGGGACACTTAGTCGGCTATTTGTTCGGCGAGGTGCGGGCTTTCGAATTCGGCTCCGAGGTCTGCGGCTGGATCTTCAGCATCGGCGTCGAGCCGACCGCGCTGCGTTCCGGGATCGGCAGCCGGCTGCTGGTCGAGAGCTGCCGCCGGTTTCGAGCGGCCGGCGTCGCGCGCGTCCGCACCATGGTGGTGCGCAACGAAGTTCCGGTCCTCGCTTTCTTCCGATCGAACGGCTTCGTCGCCGGAAGCTTCGTCCAACTCGAAGTCGATCTGGAGGAATCGCGATGAGCGCCACCGGCGCAGCCGTCCGTCTCGAGCCGCTCGAGGAAGGTGCGCTTTGGCGCGTGGTCCTCGCCACCCCCAGAGCCAACCTGATCGACCTGGTCAAGATCGACGCGCTCACGGAGATCTTCGAGCGTGCGCGCGGCGCGAGCCGGCTCAAGGCGGTGCTGCTCGATGCCGAGGGCTCCGACTTCTCGTTCGGCGCCAGCGTCCAGGAGCATCTGCCCGGCGCGGTCGAAACCATGCTGCCCAAGTTCGGCCAGCTCTTCGACCGCATGCTCGACGCGCATATCGTGACCCTCGCCGCGGTGCGCGGCCGCTGCCTGGGCGGCGGTCTCGAGCTCGCCGCCTTCTGCCATCGCGTCTTCAGCGCCCCCGGCGCGCAGCTCGGCCAGCCGGAGATTCAGCTTGGGGTGTTCGCTCCGGTCGCCTCGGCGCTGCTCGCCGAACGGATCGGACGGCGGCACGCCGAAGACCTGCTGCTGACCGGCCGCTCGCTCGACGCCGCCGCGGCGCTGCGCATCGGCCTGGTCGACGAGCTGGCCGACGATCCGAGCGCGGCGGCGATCGCCTACGCCCGCACCCACCTGCTGCCGCGCTCGGCCTCGAGCCTGCGCTTCGCCGCGCAGGCAGCGCGCGCCGGGCTCGCATCCCGCTTTCGAGCCGAACGAACCGAGGCGGAACGTCTTTATCTGGAAGAGCTGATGAAAACCGAAGACGCCCTCGAGGGGCTGCGCGCTTTCCTCGAGCGGCGCCCGCCGGCCTGGAGGGACGCATGAGCGACTCGAGCCTCCAGGCGCTGGTCGCGCGCGCCGAGGAGCTCTACCGCGATACCGAGCTCGGCAGCGTGCGCCGCTGGAAGCAGCGCAGCGGCGGCCTCGCGATCGGCTACATGCCGATCTACGTGCCGCTCGAGCTGTTCCACGCCCAGGGGGTGCTGCCGGTCGGAATCGTCGGGGGCGGCGAAGCGGTCGAGATCATCCGCGGCGACGCCTTCTACCAATCCTACATCTGCCACATCCCGCGCAGCACGATCGAGCTGGGCCTCAACGGCAGCTTCGACTGTCTCGACGGGATGATCTTCCCCGCGATCTGCGACGTGATCCGCAACCTCTCCGGAATGTGGAAGCTGCAGTTTCCGGACCAGCTCTCGCGCTACTTCGACGTGCCCCAGAACTTCGATCCCGAGGTCGGCGGACGCTTCTACCGCCGCGAGCTGCTCGACCTCGCCGCCGAGCTCGAGCGCCGCGGCGCGCGGCCCTACGATGCCGCAGCGCTGCGCGCCTCGATCGAGCTCTACAACGGCGTGCGGCGGCGGGTGCGCGAGCTCTACCAGCTGCGCCGCGACGCGCCCTGGCAGGTCCCGACCGCGGAGCTCTATCTGCTGCTGCGCGCCGGGCTGGTGCTGCCGGCCGAAGAGTTCGCGGCGCTGCTCGACGCCTATCGGGCGGCGGCCTTTGCGGACCAAGAGCGCAAGCCGCTCGACCAGGCCCGGGTGGTGCTGACCGGCTCGTTCTGCGAGCAGCCGCCGCTGGGCCTGATCAAGACCCTGGAACGCTCGGGCTGCTACATCGTCGACGACGATTTCCTCCAGATTCACCGCTGGATCCGGGGCGACGTCGCGAGCGCCGGGGATCCGCTCGACAATCTGGTCGGCGCGTTCTTGAACGACGCGATCGACAGCCCGACCCGCTACCTCGCGGTCGGCGAGAAGGGGCGCGGCCTGGTCGAGCGGGTCCGCGCCGCGGCGGCGGAAGGGGTGCTGTTCTGCGCCCCGTCGTTCTGCGATCCGGCCCTGCTCGACCAGCCGATGGCGACCCGGGCGATCGACCGAGCCGGCATCCCCTGGACCGCGTTCAAGTACTCCGAGAACAGCGGCCAGTTCCAGGTGATCCGCGAGCAGGCCGGCACCTTCGCCGACTCGATCAAGCTCTGGTCTTAGGGGGAGGAGACCATGCAGGTCCACAAAGACGAAAGCCAGCTGCGCCAGAAGGCGATGATCGCCGAGCACTACGACCGGCTCGCCCACGCGCCCGAGACCGGCGCCAAGAACGTGTATACCTTCGTGCCGGGCAACCTGACCGAGCTGCTGCGCAGCTTCGACCTGCTCCCGGTGCTGCCCGAGATCAACGCCCTGCAATCGGGCATGCGCGGCAAGGCGCGCGAGTACATCAGCGCCGCGGAGAAGCTGGGGCATTCCGAAGATGTCTGCGGCTACGTCAAGTGCGACATCGGGATGAAGCACCTGGGCAACATCGGCCCGACCGGACAGAAGCTGCCCGACCCCGATCTGCTGCTGCTCTCGTACACCGGCTGTTTCACCTTCCTCAAATGGTTCGAGCTGCTGCGCGAAGAGTACGACTGCCCGGTCGCCATGCTCCACATCCCCTACCAGGGCGACGGCGTGGTGACCGATTCGATGCGCGACTACGTGGTCCGCCAGCTCGAGACCGAGATCATCCCCGCGCTCGAGAAGATCTCGGGCCGCGCCTACGACGAGGAGCGCCTGCGCGCGATGCTGGCGCGCTCCGCTGCCGCCGAGGACGACCTGGTTTGGGTGCTCGAGTCGGCCAAGCACATCCCCTCGCCGATCGACGCCTACTTCGGCGCGGTCTATTACATCGGGCCGATCTTCACCGCCTTCCGCGGCACCGAGGAGGCGGTCGATTACTACCGGACCTTGCGCGCGGAGATCGCGGCGCGGCTGGCGGCCGGCCGCGGCCCGCTGATGCCCGACGGCGAGCTCGCCGCGGAGCGCTTTCGGATCGTGGTCGAAGGGCCGCCGAGCTGGCCCTCGTTCCGCGAGTTCTGGCAGATGTTCTCCGACGAGGGCGCGGTGGTGGTCGCCTCGACCTACACCAAGGTCGGCGGCGTCTACGACTTCGGCTTCCGCCACGACCCCGACCGGCCGCTCGAGACCCTCGCCGAGTACTGCATGGGCTGCTACACCAACCTCTCGCTGCCGCGCCGGGTCGAGATGCTGTGCCGCTACCTCGAGGACTATTCGGCCGACGGGCTGCTGATCCACTCGATCAAATCGTGCAACTCGTTCAGCGCCGGCCAGCTGATGATCCTGCGCGAGGTCGAAAGCCGCACCGGCCGCCCGGGCGGATTCATCGAGAGCGACCTGATCGACCCGCGCTACTTCTCGGCCGCCAATCTCAAGAACCGGCTCGAATCCTATTTCCAGATGATCGACCAGAAGCGGCGCAAGGTTTCGGCATGAGGTTCACGCTCGGCATCGATCTCGGCTCGACCACCACCAAGGCGGTCATTCTCGGCGCGGACGGCCGCATCCTAGGGCGCGGCATCACCAACAGCCGCAGCAACTACAGAGTCGCCTGCGATGTGGCTCTGAGCGAAGCGCTGATCCAGGCGCGGTTCGCTCTGGTCGACGCGGAGCTGGCCACCGGCGGCATGGAGCCCAGCGAGCGCGAGCCGCTCCTCGTCGCGCTCGAGCGGCTCCTGCGCGAGCAGCAGTACCGCGACACGCTGGCGGCCTTCGGCGCGATCCTGGGCGATGCGGCCGAGAGCCATGCGGCCGAGATCGCTGGTGCGGCGCAATGGATCCTCGAGCGGATGCGCGCCGAGGCCTCCGAGCTGTTCGCCGCCGGCGCCAGCCGGCGCAGCGATTTCTTCCGCGACCTGGCCGGCGCGCGGTATATGCATTTCGCCGAGCAGGCTCAGGAGCGCGGCGTCCGATTCGACCCGCTGGTGGGCCTGTTCGACAAGGCGATCCTCGCCACCGAGAATCGGCCCGCCGAGGAGGGCGCCTTCGGCAGGCACGCCCGCGCCGCGGTCGCCGCCATGGCCGAAGCGCCCGCCGGGCTGCATGCGGCGGTCGAACGGGCCGCGGCGGCGGCGCTGAGCGAGGCGGCGCGGGTCGGCACCGGCTACGGGCGGCGCACGCTCCCCTTTCCCAAAGAGATGATCCGCTCCGAGATCCTGTGCCACGGCCTCGGCGCTCATGCCCTGTTCCCGGCCACCCGCACCGTGCTCGACATCGGCGGCCAGGACACCAAAGCCATCCAGGTCGACGAGGTCGGGATCGTGACCTCGTTCCAGATGAACGACCGCTGCGCCGCCGGCTGCGGCCGCTACCTCGGCTACATCGCCGACGAGATGAACGTCGGCGTCCACGAGCTCGGGCCGATGGCCTGCCAGTCCAACCGCCCGGTCCGCATCAACTCGACCTGCACGGTGTTCGCCGGCGCGGAGCTGCGCGAGCGCCTCTCGCTGGGCGAGCGCCGCGAGGACATTCTGGCCGGTCTGCACCGCGCCATCGTGCTGCGGGCGATGTCGCTCTTGGCCCGCTCGGGCGGCGTGAAGCACGAGTTCACCTTCACCGGCGGGGTGGCGCGCAACTCGGCGGCGGTCGCCGCGCTCGAGCAGCTGGTCCAGGACAATTACGGCGCGATCGCCATGAACATCTCGCCGGACTCGATCTACACCGGCGCCCTCGGCGCCGCTCTGTTCGCGCGGCGCGAGGCACAGCGGCCGAGCCGGGCGGCTTGAGGACGGGATGATGAACGAGACCGATCGATCGGTGCTTCGGGTCGCCGGAGTCGACGTCGGTTCCTCGGCGATCAAGGTCGTGCTGCTCGACGACGTTGCCGGGGGCGCACCGCGCCTGCTCGCCCGCGCGGTCGAGCGGATCCGGCGCCGCGATCCGCACCGCGTCGCCCGCGACGCCTTCGAACAGTGCCTGGAGCAGGCCGGCGCGGCGCCGAGCGAGCTCGCCTACGTCGCGACCACCGGCGAGGGCGAGATGATCGACTTCCGCACCGGGCACTTCTACGGCATGACCACGCATGCGCGCGGCGCGCTCCATCTGGTGCCCGCAGCCCGCGCGGCGCTCGACGTCGGCGCGCTCCACGCCCGGGCGGTGCTGATGGACGAGCGCGCCAAGGTGCTCGGCTGCCGCATGACCAGCCAGTGCGCTTCCGGCTCCGGCCAGTTTCTCGAGAACATCTGCCGCTATCTCGGCATCACGATCGAGGAGATCGGACCGCTCTCGCTCACGGCCGATGATCCCGAGCCCTGCTCCTCGATCTGCGCGGTGCTGGCCGAGACCGATGTCATCAACATGGTGTCGCGCGGCCTGACGGCCGCGAACATCATCAAAGGGATCCACCAGTCGATGGCCGGCCGCTACCTGCGCCTGCTGCTCTCGGCCGGAGCCGAGGGCACGGTGCTGGTCACCGGTGGGCTGGCGGCCGACACCGGACTGATTGCCGCGCTGCGCGAAGCGGCGGCGCGGCAAAAGGTCGACAGTCGGCTGGAGATCCAAGCGCACCCCGAGTCGGCGCTGGCGGGGGCCTACGGCGCGGCGCTGTGGGGCGCCTTCCGCGCCCGCCGGCTGGCCCGGGAGGGGATCGCCTTCGCTGCCGCGGCCCCGGCCTGAGGCGGGCTGGACCGCACCCAACCAAGAGTCCGCTGGAAACGAGGATAGCGATGGAGAGAGTCATGGACGCAACGCCAGGTGAGGCCGAGGCGGTTCTGGTCCGGCAGCTGCGACCCGAGGACCTGGAAGCGGTGATCGCGCTCGACGCCCGGATCGTCGGCCGCCGGCGCGACGACTACTTCCGCGTCAAGCTGCGGCAGAATCTGGCCGAGACCGGCATCAAGATCTCGCTCGCCGCCGAGCTCGACGGCCTCTTCACCGGGTTCCTGCTCGCCCGCGTCTATTACGGCGAGTTCGGCTCGATGGAGCCGATCGCGGTGCTCGACACCCTCGGGGTTCATCCCGACTTCGCGCGGCACGGGGTCGGCTCGGCCCTGCTGCTGCAGCTGCGCAAGAACCTCCGCGCGCTCCACGTCCCGCTGCTCAGCACCGAGGTCGACTGGGAGAACCAGTCGCTGCTGCGCTTCTTCCACCGCCAGGGGTTCCGGCCCGCGCCGCGCCTTTGTCTCGACCTCGACCTCAGCCATCCGCCGCCCGAGGTCGAAGCGCCATGATGAACGTCGGTAAGAGCGCGCGCTACGCGCTCTACGCCGGGATGGAGCTGGCGCGCGCCGGCGAGCGCGGCCAGGTCACCGCCGCGGAGGTCGCGGCGCGCTACACGATCCCCCCGGCGGTCCTGGCCAAGGTGCTGCAGAAGCTGGTGCGCGCGGGGCTCGCGGTCGGCTCGCGCGGCTCGAAGGGCGGGTACCGGCTGGCAAGCAAGCCGTCGCAGGTGACCGTGCTCGACGTCCTCGAGTGCTTCGAGCCGCGGCGCGAACCGGGCGCCTGCCTGCTCGACCCCGAGCGCCCGCAGCCGTG
>DASWHO010000193.1:0-6845 GCA_036398155.1 Acidobacteriota bacterium | reverse complement strand
TTTTGGGTGAGCAGCAGCAAGGTGGCAATCCACCACGGATGTCTCATCGGATGCTTCATCGTTCGAGTCCTTTCCTCGGGTTCATAGATCGCGAGATTCGGATGCCGGCGCGGGCGCGCCAGCCGGGCGTCGATGGCGCTGGACATTGGAGCCCAGCACCCGCAGCTTGAACAGGATGCCGCGCGCTTCGATTCGCTCGCGCAGCCGTTCGAGATCGGCGCTGGAGAGCTGCGCCGGGCTGTGCGCGATCTCGAGCAAGGTCCGCTCCAGCTCTTCGAGCACGCTGGCGACCCCGCTTTCTCCCGCGCGCGCGGCGCTGATCCGGTAGAGGCGATTGGCCGGCAGCAGCTCCTCCGACCAGCGGCGCTCGCTGGAGATATCGACTGGCGCCTCGGCGGTGCTGTTGACCAGCTCGATCAGCACCATCTGCGAGCGCTCGAGGTGGTCGCCGACCGCGACCAGCAGAATCCGCTCGCGCACCTGCGCGGCGATCGCTGCGGAAGGCGGGGCCGGCGCCCAGCGGCGCCCGGCCAGAAACGCCGCCACCAACAGCAGCGCCACGCCGCCGGCCAGCGCCCAGGCGCGCGGGCGGATCAGCCACCAGCGCGGCAGGAGTCGGGGGGATGGGGCGGGCGCGCCCAGCTTCGGCCGCAGCCGGCGCCACACTTCGGCGCCGTACGCTTCCGAGCGCTCGGGCGCCTCCCAGGCGTCGACCACTGCGAACAGCCGCTCGAGCTCTTGATGGGCGGCGCGGCAATCGCCGCACGATTCGAGATGGGCGCGGACGGTCTCGGGCGCGCCGGCCTCGCCGTAATGGTAAAGGATGAGCTGCTCGCTGCTCGGATGTTTCATGCGCGGACTCCCACCACCGGACCGAGCACACGCCGCAGCTTGTGCACCGCGCGAAAAATGCTGTTCTTGGTGGCGCTCGGCCGCAGCCCCAAAGTGGAACCGATCTCGGCGATCGAGAGCCCTTCGTAATGCCGCAGGATCAGCGCCGCCCGCTCTTGAGCCGTCAGTCGATCCATTTCCAGATTCAGCCGGCGGCCGAGCTCGGAGCCCAGCGCCAGGCGGTCCGGGCCCAGCTCCGGTGAGGGGTTCTCGCGCTCGCGCGCCGGACCGGCCGGCTCCAGCGGCACGGTGTTCTGCCGCTGGCGCTTGTGCTTCTGGAGGAAATCGCGGCCGCAGTTGACCGCGATGCTGTAGAGCCAGGTGCTCAGATTGGCGCGCGCCTCGAATTGATCGAGCCGCCGATAGGCGCGCAGAAAGGTCTCCTGGACCACTTCCTCGGCGTCGTGCTCGTTTCCGGTCATGCGATAGGCCAGGCGAAACAGGCTGCGGCTGTGGCGTTGGACCACGGCGGCGAAGGCCTCCTCGTCACCGGCCAGCGTCTCTGCGACCGCCGCTGCATCGCTCCCTTCCATCCGACCCATTAGACCACCCTAGAGCGAAGCCGGTTAGCCCATCCTCCCTCTGCCGTGGCCCTCTGCAAACCGCCGCGTTAGACTGCGGGCACTGGGGGTCGGCGGCGCGCTCCAGACCGAGTCTCGGCCTCACCCACCCATGCCTGAGAAGCCCTGCAAGGTCGGTGGCAACCAAGTCCTCGCGGTGGCGGCCGATTCGCGCGCGCAGCTCGCGGTGCGGCCGTCCAAGAACTCCAAGCGCCGCGCCGCGGTGCTGGTCGCGGTGCACCTGCTGATCGCCGCCCACATCGCCTATTGGCTCGCGTCCGGCTCCACCGTCACGCCGCTCGAGCCTTCCGAAGCGATGGAGTTCTCCAAGCGCGGGATCGTCAACGCCGGCCTGCTGTTCTTCGCCGCGATGATCGTCGCGACCGCGGTCTTCGGGCGCTTCTTCTGCGGCTGGGGCTGCCATCTGGTCGCGCTGCAGGATCTTTGCCGGCACTGGCTCAAACAGCTCGGCATCACACCGCGGCCGCTGCGTTCGCGGCTGCTTGCTTGGGTGCCGCTGCTGGCCTTCCTCTACATGTTCATCGTGCCGCTGGTCGATCGCCTGCTGGCGCAAAGCAGCCTAGCGCCTTCCGGCTGGCATCTGACCACCGATCGCTTCTGGGCCACCTTCCCCGACTGGCCGGTGGCGCTGCTGACCTTCTTGATCTGCGGCTTCGCCTCGGTCTACTTTCTCGGCGCCAAAGGCTTCTGCACCTATGCCTGCCCCTACGGTGCCGTCTTCGGGCTGGCCGATCGCCTGGCGCCGGGCCGGATCCGGGTCACCGACGCCTGCCGCGGCTGCGCCCACTGCACCGCGGTCTGCAGCTCCAACGTGCGGGTCCACGAAGAGGTGCGTGACTTCGGTATGGTGGTCGATCCGGGCTGCATGAAGTGCATGGACTGCGTCAGCGTCTGCCCCAACGACGCGCTCTACTTCGGCTTCGGCCCGCCGCCGCTGCTCGCCAAACCGGCCGCCAAGCCCCGAACCAAGCACGCTGCGCCGCTCAGCGGAGCGGAAGAAGCGACGCTGGCCGCGCTGTTCGTGCTGGCGCTGTTTTCGTTTCGCGGCCTTTATGGGCAGGTGCCGTTTCTGTTCTCGTTGGGGCTCGCCGGCATGTTCGCCTACCTGACGCTGCAAGCGCTGCGTCTCATCTACAGGCCCGACGTGTCGCTGCTGCACTGGCCGCTCAAGCGCGGCGGCCGATTGATTCCCAAGGCCACCCCGTTTTTCGGTCTGATGGCGGCGCTGCTTTTGATCTGGATCCACAGCGGCGTGCTTCAGGTCCACGGCTGGCAGCGCCGGCGCCTGCACCAGCAAAGCGCGGCGATCCGGTCCTCCTGGAGCGAGCAGCTCCGCGGGCCGGCGCGCCTGACCGCGGCCCAGCGGGCGCTGGTCGACGCCGGCATCGAGCACGGCCGCTTCATCGAGCGCTGGGGGCTGCTGGTCGACCCGCAGAACGACCTCGAGCTGGCCTGGTTCCACCTGCTGCGCGGCGAGCCGGAACCGGTGGAGCAGCACCTGCGCCGCGCGCTGCCCTACGCGCCGTACAACGCCGCCATGCGGCTCGATTTCGGCAACTTCCTGCTCGCCACCCAGCGTCCGGCCCAGGCCGCAGAGCTGTTCCGCGCCGCGCTCGAGCTCGACCCCGAGCTCAGCGGCGCGCAGATCAACTTGGGTCTGAGCCTGGCACTGGGCGGCGATCTGGATGCGGCGGCGCGCAGCTACCGGGCGGCGCTGGCGCGCCAGCCTCAGTCCGCGCTGCTGCATTACAACGCCGGGCTGATCGAGGCGGAGCGCGGCGATCTCAAACGCGCCGCCGCCGGGTTCCAGAAGGCCCTCGAGCTCGACGCCTCTTTGATCGCGGCGCGCCGGGCCCTGGCGCGGGCGCTCTGCGCCGGCGCGACGACGCCCGCCGAGCTGCGCGCCGGGATCGAGCAGTACGAACGCGCACTCCGCGCCGAGCCCGAGGACGCCGAATCCCAGCTCGCGCTAGGCCTCACCTATCTGCGGCTCGATGAGCTCGATCGCGCCGACCAGCATCTTTTGGCCGCGGTTCGGCTCGCGCCGCGCAGCGCCGCGGCGCACCGGGCTCTCAGTGAGCTCTACGAGCGAACCGGCGATCGCGCCGGCGCCACCCGCCACCGCACCCTGGCCGACGCCCTGGCCCCGCCGTAGGGTCCGCTCGGGCGGGGTCAAGCCCCGCCCCTACATTCTTTTCGGACGCGAACATTCGGACGCGCATTCCGATGCAGGCATTCGGACGCGCATTCGGACGCGGACATGTAGGGGAGGGGCTTGTCCCCTCCCGTCCTTTGTAAGGCGCAGCGATTGCTCTGATGGATAGGCAGACCGACCCATGGTCCGCCCACCGCACCCTACGTCAGCACGAGGGTCTTGGCCAGCGCTTCCTGCAGGGCGGATAGGGTCACCGGTTTTCCAAGCACTCGATCGACCCATTCCGGTTTCTCTCCGGCCGCCTCCATCATCGAGCCGAAGCCGGTCAACATGATGATCGGCACCTTGGGGGTGATGTGCTTGATGGCGGCCGCCACCTGATCTCCATTCAGACCCGGCATTGCGCGATCCACGATCACCAGATCCGGCCGGCTGCGGCGAAACGCCTCGATGCCATCGGAGCCGCTGCCGGCCAGAACCACGCGGTGCCCGTCCTGCTCCAGCAGATCGCGCATCACGTCGCGCACCATCTCATCGTCGTCGATCACCAGCACGTGCAGGTGGTCGGTTCCGGCCGATCCGTCGGCCTCAGCGGCGGCCGAGCCGGCGGCCGCGCTGGACCCGGACGGCGCTTCCAACAGCGCCGGAAAGCTCAAAGCAAATGCGCTGCCCTTGCCGGGCTCGGATTGAATGTCGAGGCTGGCTTCGTGGCGCTGCACGATGCCGTAGACCATCGACAAGCCGAGGCCCGTTCCCAGCTCGCCTTTGGTCGAGTAGAACGGCTCGAGACAGCGGCGCCGGACTTCCTCGCTCATGCCGGTGCCGCTGTCGCTGACCTCGAGCAGGACGCGATTCCCGAGCGCTCGGGTCGAGACCGAGAGGGTGCCGCCGTGCGGCATGGCGTCGACCGCGTTCAGAATCAGGTTGGTGACCGCCTCGCGCAGCTCGGAAGCGTTGCCGGCGATCGGCGGAACTCCCTGCGCGGCGATCTGGACTTCGATCGCCTGTCCTCCGACCTGCGCCTGACTGGCCCATTTGGGCCGGGTGAGCGAGACCGCGTCTTCGATCAACCGGCGCAGGTCGACCGGCGCAAAATCCTCGCCCTCCTCGCGTTTGCGATAAAACTCGCGCATCCGGTTGACCACCGAGCTGGCGTCGACCGCCGCGGTTCGGATCAGCTCGAGGTAGGTGCGCACCCGCGCCGGATCCGCCAGGCGTTTGGGCTGCTGCAGCAGCAGCTCGGTGAAACCGAGGATCGCGGTCAGATCGTTGTTGAAATCGTGCGCGATCCCGCTCGCCATGGTGCCGAGCGCGCGCAGCTGCTCCTGCTGGACCACCTGCTGCTCGGCGAACTTGAGATCGGCCAGCGCTTCGGTGAGGCGCCGGTTGGTCTCCAGCAGCTCAGCCTCGGCGCGCTTATGCTGAGTCAAATCCAAAATGAAAGCGATCGAGTCCTCGCTGCCTTCGCCGGCCAGAACGTAGCCGACCAACACCCAGATGCGGGTTCCGTCCTTGCGGATGAACTGCTTCTCATACGGCGTGCAGCTGCCGCGCTCCCGCGCTTCCGCGATCCCGCGCTGGTCGGCGGGCGCGAACTCCGGCGGGGTCCATTCGGTCCAGCGCAGCGAGCCGCGGTTGAGATCCTCCCTGCCGTAACCGACAATGTCGAGAGATTTGTCGTTGGCTTCTCTGATGTTGCCTTGAGAATCGGCGATCTGAATGCCGATCAGATCGGACTCGAACAAAGCCCGCAGCTTCTGTTCCAGGGCCTGCATCGCTTGGCGCGCCGCGACCCGCTCGCTGATATCGCGGATGATCGCGTGGCGGTAGATACCGCCGTCGGTCTGGACCAGGCGCACGCTGGCCTCGGCCGGAAAGCTGCTGCCGTCCTTGCGGCGGTATTTGGTTTCGAACACCGCCGCGCCGAGCTCCTCGACCTGCCGCATCCGCGTCGCGAGATCCTTGAGCGTTTCGGGCGCGCGCAGCTCGGGCACCGTCAGATTGAGCAGCTCTTCGCGGCTGTAGCCGAAGCTGGTCACCGCCCGGTCGTTGACTTCCATGATCCGGAAGCGCTCGTCGCACCACAGGATGATGTCGTTGGCGTACTTCGACAGATACTCGTAATGCTTCGCCAAAGCCTGGCGCTCGTGCTCGACCTTCAGCCGCTCGAGCTGGAAGCGGGTGCGCTGCTGCCGCAGATGGAGTGCCGCCGCGCCGGCGCCCGCCAGAATCACCACCGCAGCGAAGATCGACAGCACCAACGTGTACTGCTGGACCGGCTGATAGATCTCGGCCAGATCCTTCTTGGCGATCAGGATCCAATGCGATCCAGGAACCGGGTGAACCGCCGCCAACACCGCCGCGCCGCGGTAGTCCAACCCTTGGACCACGCCGGATCTGCCGCGCGCACCGCTCGCCGCGGGCAGAGACGGGCTGCTCAGCGGTCGGCGCAGCGCGAGAGCTGTGCCCTTGCGGTGGCGCAGCTCGTTGAGAAAGACCACCTCTTGCCCCTCGCGCCGGATCAGCAGCGATTCCGCGGTCCGGCTGACCGTCGGCCAGGTCTGAATGATCGGGTCGAGCTGGCTCGCGGTATCGACTCGAAGCAGCACGAAACCGATCACACCATCGGCGGCGCCCTCGGTCGCACCGCGGTCGAGGAGCGGAACGACCAGCTCCATATGAATAGCGCCGGCTTCGCTGTCGCGATGCAAATCCGAGAGGACCACCGCTCGCCGGCTCGCGGCTTCGGCAAGGTCCGAGTCGTGGTGCTCGACCGATTCATCTTGTGACCCCACGACCAGTCGCGCCTCGCCGTGCCGGTCGAGCAGCAGAAGCCTGTGATAGCGGTGGTTTTGCTGCATCGGCGCCAGCCAGCGGCGCAGCTCCGGTCCCAGGCTCGGGTCGGCCAGAAACCGGCTGACCAGTGCGGCGAACGATGGATTGAACTGCAGAAATCTTGCGTCGGCCCGGCGTTCGTGGCGCCATTCCTGGATCGCCCTGACCTTGAGCTTGGCGACCGCGCTGAGGTGCTGGCTCTGTTCTTCGATTTCCCGCTGCTTCAGGGCTTGAAAGTAGAAGAACAGGCCGACCAAAACGAGGATCACGAAGAAAGGGAAAACCAACAACAGGAGACTGCCCCTGAATCCCCCCTGATTCCCCTCGTCCATGACGGTTTCCTTGCCGTTCAGCAACGATCGTGCCGCAAAGACCACGAGCCT
>DASWHO010000192.1:0-5006 GCA_036398155.1 Acidobacteriota bacterium | reverse complement strand
AGGAGCAGGTAGAGGTTCAATGCGCCGCTGCGGCCGTCGGCGGCGAAGGTCTCGAGGCAGCGCAGCCTGGCGCCGCGGACCAGGCGGCGGGCTTCGCTTGGGTCGATGCTGTGACAGAAGCGCAGCGCTCGGGGCGCGCGGCCCCAGCTCAGCAGCGTGTCGCCCGCTTCGAGCTGCGAGAGATCGATGGGGTGCCGGCCGCGAGGGAGCTGCGACCATGGAACGATCCTGCCGCGATAGCGCGGCTCGCTCAAAAACTGCCACAGCGTGACGATGAGTAGACCGTCCGGGCGCAGCCGACCTCGCAGCGCCGCCATCAAGCGCAACCGGGTGGTTTCGCCTGGGATGTGGTGCAGCAGGCCGAAGGCCACGATCAGATCGAATCGGCGCCGCGGCAGGGCGCTCGGCGCCCCCACCAGATCCACCCGCTGGATTTCACAGCGCTGGATGGGATCGGCCGTGACCGATCGCCGGCGCAGCGGCGTGGCGCCCAAAGCGGCGCGGGCGATGCGCAGCATCCGCGAGCTGGCGTCGACTCCGAAATAGGTGAACGGGCGGCCGGAGCGGCGCAGAAAGGGCGCAAAGCGGGCGTTGCCGCAGCCGACATCGAGCACGGAAAGCGGCCGCCGCGCCGGCCAGCGCCGAATCAGCTGCGGCAGCATACGCTGCCAGCCGGGCCAGGATCGGGCCCGGGTGCGGCTGAATTCGGCGGCCGAGTCGCGGTAGAACTGGCGGTTGATTCGGTTGAGTGCGAGAATCGAGCGGCGATCCATGGCGCCCGTACCCCAGCCCGGCGACACCGCATCTTATGGGAAGCACGTCCGCTCCGCATCGAGCTATGCGTTCGACGCGGAGTGCCATCGAAGCGAGCTGCTCGCGATCTACGGCGAGCTGAGCCGGCTCGAGCGGCTCGATGAGCGCAGCCTGTATCGGATCGCCCGCCGCCATCCCAAAGCCGGCCGCTGGGTCTGGTCCAAGAGCGAGCTGATCCGCGGCCTGCGCCAGCTCGGGCGCGATGGCGAGCTCGGTTTCGACCCGGCGCTGCTGGCCGAGCGGCTGCGGATGAAACCGATTCGGACCCTGAGCGGCGTCGCGCCGGTCACGGTTTTGACCCAGCCGTATCCGTGTCCCGGCCGGTGTATCTTCTGTCCCAGCGACGTGCGGATGCCCAAGAGCTACCTGGCCGAGGAGCCGGGAGCCCAGCGCGCCGCGCGGCTTCGGTTCGACCCGTACGCCCAGAGCTTCGAACGGCTGCGGGCGCTGCACCATATCGGGCACCCGGTCGACAAGGTCGAGCTCATCATCTTGGGCGGGACCTGGACCCACTATCCGCCCAGCTACCGGCGCTGGTTCGTGAGCCGCTGCTTCGAAGCGCTGAATGACTTCGGACCGGTAGCGACGGAAACCGTGCCCGACTCCGGGTGGTCGGGCGCGCCGCCGGGGCGCGACGCGGCCGACGACTCGCTCGAGAGCTACAACCGCCGGGTCGGCGCCATCGTGCGCCGCCAGCTCGGGCCAGGGCTCCGGCCCTGGGAGGGAATCGACTGGGAGTCGCTGGCGCGGCAGCAGCGTCGCAACGAGACGGCGGCGGCGCGCTGCGTCGGCCTGGCGGTCGAGACCCGCCCCGACGCGCTGACACTTGAGGAAGTGGTCGAAATCCGCCGCTTGGGTGCGACCAAAGTCCAGATCGGCTACCAGAGTCTGTCCGACCGGGTGTTGCGGCTCAATCGCCGGGGCCATGATGTGGCCGCGATCCGGCGCGCCATGGCGCTGCTGCGCGGCGCCGGCTTCAAGGTCCACGCTCACTGGATGCCGAACCTGGTCGGCTCGACGCCGGCCCAGGACCTTCTGGACTTCGAGCGGATCTTCGGCGACCGGCATTTTCGCCCCGACGAGCTGAAGATCTATCCCTGCAGCCTGATCGAGAGCGCGGAGCTCATGAGCTATTACCGGCGCGGCGAATGGCGCCCGTACTCGCACGACGAGCTGCTCGAGCTGCTGACCGGCTGCTTGCGCCGGATTCCGCCCTACTGCCGTTTGACCCGCATGATCCGCGACATTCCCTCGCAGGCGATCGTGGCCGGCAACCAGCGGACCAACTTCCGCGAGTTGGCCGAAGCGGCGCTGCGCCGGAGCGGCGCGCGCTGCCGCGACATCCGCAGCCGCGAGATCGGCCGCGAGTCGGTCGATCCCGCGGGGCTGCGCTTGGAGACACTGGAGTACGACAGCGGGATCGGGCGGGAACGCTTCCTGCAGTACGTGACCGAGTCAGATCGGATCGCCGCCTTCCTGCGCCTTTCCCTGCCGGCGGGGGAGGACGGGATTCCCGAGCTGCGGCGCAGCGCCCTGCTGCGCGAGGTGCACGTTTATGGAGCGGCCTGCGGTTTGGGCGAGCGCTCGGGGCACAAGTCGCAGCATCTCGGCCTCGGCCGGCGTCTGGTCGAGCGCGCCGCTCGGCTGGCTGCGGCGGCCGGGTACCGGGATCTGGCGGTGATCGCGGCGGTCGGCACCCGCGACTATTACCGCCGCCTCGGTTTTCGCGACGGCGAGCTGTACCAGCATCTGGAACTGGCATGGTCAGCTACAACTCAAACCCCGCTCTCAACTCAGTCAGGTATACAGACCGAAGTGTGAGTTCTGTGTGTCAGTAGCAGGAGCAATAGATGGCCATTCATGGGCACGCTCACGCCTGGGTGGCATGGGCACGCGCAGCGCGCCCATGGACGAACTCACGTGCCGTGCACAGCTCGTCCATGGGCGCCCTTCGGCCGCCCATGCCACCCATTCGGACGTCAACTCACCAATCAACACGACCTAGAACTGGCCATGGAGACAGTTCAAACAGCTCTGGATTCCGGCTTGCGCCGGAATGACGGACTTCCCCGGGATTCCTGGTCCCCCACCGCAGCTCCGCCGCCTCCGGTAGGGACCACGCTTCGGATCGCGTGTCATACGCTGGGCTGCAAGCTCAATTATTCCGAGACCTGCACGATCGAGCGCGAGTTTCGCAGCCGCGGCTATCGTCCGGTTCCGTTCGGGCAGCCGGCGGAGGTGACCGTGATCAACAGCTGTACGGTCACCGCCCAGGCCGAATCCAAATGCCGCGCCGCGATTCGCAAGGCGCGGCAGGCGAGCCCGGACGGATTCGTCATCGTGACCGGCTGCTACGCCCAGCTGCGGCCGGGCGAAATCGCGGCGCTCGCCGGGGTCGACGCGGTGCTCGGCCACCAGGAGAAATTCCGCCTGTTCGAGCTGCTGGAGCGCTTCGATCGCGGCCCGGCGCCGCAGATCGCGGTCTCCTGCACCGGCGCGCTGCAGCGCTTCGATGCCGCCTTCGGCGGCGGCGGGCGCACCCGCGCCTTCCTCAAGATTCAGGACGGCTGCGACTACAAATGCAGCTTCTGCACCATCCCGCGGGCGCGCGGCCCGAGTCGCTCGCAGCCGCTCGACGCCACCGTCGCCCGGGCCCGCGAGATTGCGGCGCAGGGCTACAAGGAGATCGTCCTGACCGGGGTCAATATCGGGCTTTACGGCCGCGGCCACGGCCAGTCGCTTGCCGACTTGCTGCGGGCGCTCGACCGGGTCGAGGGGATCAAGCGGCTGCGCGTCTCTTCGATCGAGCCCAATCTCCTGAGCGACGAGCTGATCGATCGGATCGCGGATTCGGACAAGATCGTGGCCCACTTTCATCTGCCGCTCCAGAGTGGGGATGATCAGGTCCTGTGGCGGATGCGGCGGCTGTATCGCAAAGGCCACTACGCCGGACGGATCGAACGGATCTTGCGCCGGCTGCCGGATGCTTGCATCGGCGCCGATGTGATCGTGGGCTTTCCGGGAGAGGATCGGCCCTCTTTCGCCAACACGGTCGCGTTCCTGAGCTCGCTGCCGCTGGCCTATCTGCATGTGTTCAGCTATTCGGAACGCCCCGGCACCGACGCTTCGGATGGTCGCGAGCCGCTCGGGGAAGGGGTGCCGCGGGACGAGCGGCGCCGCCGCAGCGCTCTGCTGCGGCGGCTCTCGGACCAAAAACGCGCCACCTTCTATCGGCGCCAGAGCGGCTCGGCTCGAACGGTTCTATGGGAATGGCCCCGGCCCGACGGCCGGTCGTATGGGCTCACCGACAACTACGTTCAAGTGGTCGCGGCCGATGGGGAGCGCCCGCGGGGCAGCCTGGAGACCGTCCGCTTGGGACGGCTCAGCGCCGAAGGATGGGTCGAGGGCCGCGCGCTGGAGGGTTGAAAAAAGGGAGGGGGCTCAGGCCTTGTCCCTGAGCCCCCTCAAGCCGGATCCGGAGGGCGGAATCCGGAGGCTGGGTGGAGCTTGGTTAAGGAGTGCAGTCGAGGATCTCGTCCTTGTCGACCATCCCGTCGAACAGCCAGTCGTTGATCAGCGAAGCCGAGTTGTTCTTGCCGTTGCCTTGGCGCTTGGCGCAGTCCTCGGGGCCGTCCATGTCCTTGTCCGAGCAAGTGAGGTGGAATTGCGAATCGCCGAGCTTGACGCCGCTGCCGTAGCGGAAGATCTCCCAAGTCACATCGTTGGGGGCGCCGGTCAGGCCGTGGACCGAAACCGTCTGGCCCGGGATAACCGGATTGAACTCGGCCAGCAGCGTGCTGCCCGGGGCGCCCTTCCAAGCCTTGACTTGGACCACTTCGAAGCCGTCCCAGGTCATGCTGAGGGCATCGATCGGCTTGTTGCACTTGAACGGCGGGAGATTGCCGCCGCTGTCGTCATCGTCGTCGCCGGTGGAGCCGCCGCCGGCGCAGCCGCACGATCCGTGCTCGAGCTCGAACACATCCAGGTGGCTGGCGGCGGTGGGGTAGGTCCCAAACTCGCGCGACAGCAGCCCGAGGTTGGGCGCGAAGTTGCGCGGATCGCATTCCAGACCTTCGACTCGGTTGCCGCTGAGCGCAAACTGCTGGATGATCAGCCCGTCGCTCTTGCGCACCTCGTAGATCTCCGACGGCGCGCCGAATGGGTTGTGGCCGATGTAGAGGTCGTCCCCCATT
>DASWHO010000191.1:0-4916 GCA_036398155.1 Acidobacteriota bacterium | reverse complement strand
CTCGGGCAGATCGCGCAGCCGCTTGCGCAGCAGCGCCAACACCTCGGCGGTCAGGTTGCGCATCGATTGGTAGAGCGAGCGCTGGTAGAACGGCGTGAACGCTTCCGGCGCGAAAGCGGGATCCTCTTTCTCCGCCGCCAGCGCGAGATGCAGCTCGGCGCTGCGCTGTCCCAACAGCCGGGCCAGCTCCAGGTAGGTCCCGATGCGCTCGTGGATCGGGGCGGGAATCTCGCCTTCGGCCAGCGCGAGGAGCGGCTGGTGCGGCGGCTCGACCTCTTCGAGCTGGTCGGGCCGGGCCAGGATGCGTTCGAAATAGCGACCCAGGATGTCCAAGGTGTAGTGCCACGCGTCGCCCTCGTTGGGCACGAAGCCTTGCAGGATCGCGAGGGTCATCGGCTCGCCGCGGCCGCGGCGGTATTCGATCGAGCCCGCCAGCGGGGGAATGTGCGGGAAGCGGGCCTTCTCGGTCAGATAGCGGCCGATCTCGAGGTCGGGATTGACCCCGGCATCGAGCTTGCGGAACAGCTTGAGGATGAAGCGGTCGCCGTAGACCATCGAAGTGTTGCTCTGCTCGCCGCGCAGCCGCGAGACCTCGAGCGCCGTATCGGCCGGCCCGCGCAGGCGCTTGAACGGCCCCAGCGGCGTGGCCGCCACTTCGCCGCCCGAGTTGCGAAAGCGCCGGCGCCGCCCGATCGCTTCGAGCAGCGCTGAGCACAGCGAGCGCTCGCCGAGCGCGCCGTAGAGCACGCCCTCGCCGTCGGCGCCGGCCAGCCGCGCGTGGACCAGATCCGGCGACTCGCGCAGCACCTGCTCGGCGCGCTCGCCGCCGGCGAAGGCGAGCGGCAGCACGTACGACTCCGGATCACCGTCGCGATACTCGACCCGCACCAAAGTCAGATACGCGATCGATCGATCGTGCGGAATGGGGATCGCGTCGACGATCTGGGTCGACTTGATGCGCCGCGCCTTGCCGCCGAACCAGCGCTGGCGCGGCAGCTGGAGCTGGAGAATACGCTCGAGCGGTTCCTTGCCAGGATCGCTCAGCACGCTCTCCCAGCCGCCCTTCTTGAGCGTGATCAGTGGAATCTCGGCCTCGTCGGCCGCACGCATCTCGACCCTCGCGGCCGCCGGCGGCTCGAGCGCGAACCAGTAGAACGCATGGGGGCCGAGGGTCAGCAGGTAGGGCAGCTCGCCGATCGGCGGAAACTCGGTCTGGCCGAACAGCTCGATCGGCGCCATGCCTTTGAAGGCCGATAGGTCCAGTTCGACGTACTGCGAGAAACGCGACAGATTGGCGACCATCAGGATGCGCTCCTCCTGGTAGCGCCGCAGCAGCGCCAGCACCTTGGTGTTCTCGGGGTAGAGAAACTCGACCGAGCCGCGGCCGAAGGCTTGAAAGCGCTTGCGCAGCGCGATCAGGCGCTTCATCCACCACAACAGCGAGTGCGGGTTGTTGAGCTGGTTCTCGACGTTGAGCGACTCGTAATGGTAGTCGGGATCGATGATCACCGGCAGGAAGAGCTTCTGGGCGTTGGCGCGCGAAAAGCCGGCGTTGCGATCCGGGCTCCACTGCATCGGCGTGCGCACGCCGTTGCGATCGCCGAGATAGATGTTGTCGCCCATGCCGATCTCGTCGCCGTAATAGATCACCGGGGTACCCGGCAGTGAGAACAGCAGGCCGTTCATCAGCTCGACCTGGCGCCGGCCGTTGCCGAGCAGCGGCGCCAGGCGGCGGCGGATGCCGAGGTTGATCCGGGCCCGCGGATCGTGAGCGTAGACCCGGTACATGTAGTCGCGCTCCTCGTCGGTGACCATCTCCAGGGTCAGCTCGTCGTGATTGCGCAGAAACACCGCCCACTGGCAGTTGTCCGGAATCGCCGGGGTCTGGTTGAGGATGTCGATGATCGGATAACGGGTCTCCATCCGCACCGCCATGAACATGCGCGGCATCACCGGAAAGTGAAACGCCATGTGGCACTCGTCGCCCGAGCCGAAGTAGGCGACCGCGTCCTCCGGCCATTGGTTGGCCTCGGCCAGCAGCATGCGGCTCTTGTGCTTGGCATCGACGTGGCACCGCAGCGCGCGCAGCTCTTGATGGGTCTCGGGCAGATTCTCACAGTGGGTGCCTTCGCGCTCATGCAGATACGGCACCGCGTCGAGCCGCATGCCGTCGACCCCCATCCCGAGCCAGAAGTCGAGCGCCTGAAATAGCGCTTTCTTGACCTCGGGGTTGTCGAAATTGAGATCGGGCTGGTGCGAATAGAAGCGGTGCCAGTAGTACGCTTTGGCCAGCGGATCCCAGGACCAGTTGGAAGCCTCGAAATCCTTGAAGATGATGCGGGTCTCCTTGTATTTGTCCGGGGTGTCGTTCCAAACGTAGAAATCGCGCAGCGCGCTGCCGGCCGGGGCGCGGCGGGCACGTTTGAACCAGGGATGCTGGTCGGAGGTATGGTTGAGCACCAGCTCGGTGATCACCCGCAGGCCGCGGGCATGCGCCTCGCGCAGAAAATGGCGGAAGTCCGGCAAGCTGCCGTAGTCGGGGTGGACTCCGGCGTAGTCGGCGATGTCGTAGCCGTCATCGCGCAGCGGCGAGGGGTAGAACGGCAGCAGCCAGATCGCGGTCACCCCCAGGTCGCGCAGGTAGTCGAGCTTGGTCGCGAGCCCGCGGAAGTCTCCCATGCCGTCGGCGTCGCTGTCGCAGAAGGCGCGCACGTGGAGCTGATAGATGATCGCGTCCTTGTACCACAGCGGATCGTCGCTGATCGGATCGGAGTTAGCCATGCTCGCGGGTCTACAGGAAGTAGTCGAAGTCGCGTTCGGTGCGGAGCCGGCGCCGCACCCGGAAGATGTGCGCCGGCATGATGTGCGGATCGAGCTGAACGTAGTTGCGCGGGCCGTGCCAGAAAAAGTGCCCGTCTCCGAGCAGCTCGTGGACCTGGAACGCCTGCTGCGGATCGAGCCCCAGCTTTTCGAGCGGCAGCTCGAGCCAACCCGATTGGGTGTTGTGGAAGTCGAGGTTGACTATCACCAGAACGATATTGGATTGATCGGGGCTGCATTTGCTATAGGCGATCAGGTGGTCGTTGTCGATCGAATGGAACTCGAGCCCGCGCTGAGTCTGCAGCGCCGGGTTCTCGCGCCGCGCCCGGTTGACGCGGGTGATGATGTCCTTGAGGCTGCCCTCGCCGTCGAGGTTCCAATGACGGAGCTGGTACTTCTCGGAATCGAGATATTCCTCGCGCCCGGGGGTCAGAGCCCGGTTCTCGCACAGCTCGAAGGCCGGCCCGTAGATGCCGTAGTTGGCGCCCAGGGTCGCGGCCAGCACCAGCCGCGCGATGAAGGCCGGCCGCCCGCCGTACTGCAGGTGCTCCGGCAGGATATCCGGGGTGTTGGGCCACAGGTTGGGCCGAAAATATTCGCGCACCTCGGTTTGGGTCAGCTCGGTCAGGTAATCGGTCAGCTCCCGCTTGGTGTTGCGCCAGGTGAAGTAGGTGTAGGACTGGGTGAAGCCGAGCTTGGCGAGCCGAACCATGACCTGAGGCCGGGTGAACGCTTCCGAGAGGAAGATCAGCTCGGGATAGCGCTGTTTGGCTGCGCCGATCAGCCACTCCCAAAAGGCGTACGGTTTGGTGTGCGGGTTGTCGACCCGGAAGATCCGCACCCCCTGGTCGATCCAGAATTGCACCACGCTGGCGAGCTCGTGCCACAGCTCGCGCCAGGCGTCGCATTCGAAGTCGGGCGGGTAGATGTCCTGATATTTCTTGGGCGGGTTCTCGGCGTACTGGATGCTGCCGTCGGGGCGGCTGCGGAACCATTCGGGGTGCTCCCGGACATAGGGATGATCGGCGCTGCACTGGAAGGCGAGGTCGAGCGCGACCTCGAGCCGATAGTCGCGCGCCCGAGCCAGCAAGTGCTTGAAGTCTTCCAGCGTGCCGAGCTGGGGGTGGATCGATTTGTGCCCGCCTTCGATCGCCCCGATCGCCCACGGGCTGCCGACGTCGTCCGGCTCCGCGATCTCGGCGTTGTTCCTTCCTTTGCGGTTGGTGCGTCCGATCGGGTGGATCGGTGGCAGGTACAGCACGTCGAACCCCATGCCGGCGATGTAGGGCAGCCGCCGCTCGAGGTCCTTGAAGGTGCCGTGGCGCTTCGGGTCGTCGGCGCACGAGCGCGGGAACAGTTCGTACCAAGCGCTGCAGCGCGCCTTGGCGCGGTCGACCGTGACCCGCAGGATGAGACCGTACTGGGCCAGACCGCGGCGCTCCGCATGACGATCCACCAACGCCTCGAGCCGCGGATCGAGCGCCAGCCGGATGCGCGGCTCGATCGCGCCGGCCTTGGCGCCGAGCTCGGCCGCCCAGGTCTCGAGCTGCGCGGCGTCCTGCGCGCGCTGCTGTGGGACGCGCCGGCCGGCCTGTCGCACCAGCTCGGCCCCGATCAGCAGCTCGACCGAAACGTCTTGCTCGGCCTCGATTTTCTTCTTCAACCCGCGGCGCCAGGTGCGGAAGCGATCGATCCAGGCCTCCACCGTGTATTCATGCGGCTCGAGAGTCGCGATCTCGAAAACGGCGCTCCAGCGGTCGTTGCCGAGCTCGCGCATGCGCACCTGGTTCCATTCGGGGGCGCTCGCCGCCCGGTGGCGCAGCAGCGCCGCCAGCAGCTCGTGGCCGTCGGCGTGCAGCGCGGCGCGCACTTCGACCGATTCCCCGACCGTGCGTTTGATCGGGAAACGCCCGCCGTCGATTTCGGGCTCGACCCAGTCGATCACCACTCGGGCCGGCGCCGCGCTCGCAGGAGGCGGCTGAAGCGGCTTCGATTCACTCATGCAACGAACTCCGTGGGAGGCACGAAGCAGGCGCGACCACCGGGGGGCTGGCGAGCCTTCCAATCGACGCCGGCATCGTCGGGTTCGAAGGGGC
>DASWHO010000190.1:0-12853 GCA_036398155.1 Acidobacteriota bacterium | reverse complement strand
AGGGCTCGCGCAGCCAGCCCCGCTCAAGAACGGAGCATGGGCGCCAGGCGGTCGAAAGCCTCCAAATAACGCTGGATGTCCTCTTGGGTGTGCTGCACCGAGAGCGTCCACTGCTCGTCGAAGCCGACTCCCTGCGGGATGATGCCGAGGTTGTTCATCCCCAGCCAGAAACCGCGCCAGCGGGTGGTGTCCATGCGCAGAAAGTCGCGGTAGTTGGCGATCGGCCGGTCGACGAACAGAATCGCGCCCATCGAGCCGATCCCATCGACCCGCGCCGGCAAGCCGTGGCGCCGGACGATCTCGCGGCAGCCCTCGAGCAGCATCCGATTGAGGTCGAAGATGCGCGCGTAGGCCTCCGGCACCAGGATTTGGGTGAGCGTGACCAGGCCGGCCCGAATCGATAGCGGGTTGCCGGCGTAGGTGCCGCCATGGAAGGTGGAGAAATCGTTGTAGAGCGAGAAAATCTCGCGGCGCCCGCCGAAAGCGGCCAGCGGCAGGCCGCCGCCGATCGACTTGGCCAGGCAGACCAGATCGGGGCGCACCCCGTAGTATTCGCAGGCGCCGCCGGGCGCGATCTTCACCCCGGTCTTGACCTCGTCGAAGATCAGCAGCACGCCGAACTCGCGGCACAGCTCGTGGAGTCGGGCGAGAAAATCATCCTGCGGCAGGCAGATTCCGAGATTGAGCATGACCGGCTCGACGATTACCGCCGCGACCCGGTTGTGGTAACGCTCCAGCAGCCGGCGCACGCCGGCCAGGTCGTTGAAGCCGGCAACCAGGGTGCGCTCGGCGACCGGCGCGGGAATGCCGAGCGAGGCAGGCAACGAGGGCGGATGGGCCGGATGGCCCAACAGCCGGGCCGGGGGTTTGAGGCCGACCAGCGCGGTGTCGTAACCGCCGTGGTAGCCGCCTTCGAACTTGATCAGGTACTCGCGCCCGGTGTAGGCGCGGGCCAGGCGCACGGCGTGCATGGTGGCTTCGGATCCGGAGTTGGCGAAGCGCACCATCTCGATCGGAAAGCGCCGGATCAGCTCGCGCGCCAGCTGCGACGATTCGGGCTTGGGGATGCAGTAGAGCGAGCCCTTCTGCATCTGCTCGCTGACCGCCCGCACCAGCAGCGGGTGGGCGTGGCCCGACATCAGCGCGCCGAAAGCCATGTTGAAATCGATGTACTCGTTGCCGTCGACGTCCCACATCCGGGTCCCGCTGGCGCGGGCGATGTGCAGCGGATGGGGTTGGATCGCGCGGAAGTTGCTGCTGACCCCGAGCGGCATCACCTCCTGAGCCTCGCTGTGGATCTGGGCCGAGGTCGGCGTGCGCTTGATGTACTCGCGAACGATCAGGTCCAGGGTTTCCATGAGTCGAGCCTCCAGCGCTCAGGCCAGTCCCGCATCGAGAGCCGCCTCCAGGATATCGAGACCCTCTTCGAGCTGTTCGGGCGGGATCGACAGCGGCATCAAGGTGCGGATCACGTTGCCGAAAGTGCCGGCGGTGATCAAGAGCAACCCGCGCTCGAGCGCCGCACGATGCACCTTGGCGGTCGCCTCCTTGTCGGGCGCGCGGCTGGACCGGTCGCGGACCAGCTCGAGGGCCCACATGGCGCCCAGTCCGCGAGCGTCGCCGAGGCGGTTGAAGCGCTCTTTCCAAGCCGCGGCGCGGGCCGCGAAGCGCTGCCCGATGCGGGCCGCGCCGGCCAGCAGCTCGGGCGGCTCGAGCAGATCCAGAACCGCCAAGGCGGCGGCGCACGATACCGGGTTGCCGCCGAAGGTGCCGCCCAATCCCCCGACGCCGGGGGCGTCCATCAGCTCGGCACGCCCGATCACGGCCGCGAGCGGCAGTCCGCCGGCGATCGACTTGGCGCAGACCAATAGGTCCGGCTCGATCCCGGCGTGCTCGACCGCGAACAGCTTGCCGGTGCGGCCGAAACCGGTCTGGACCTCGTCGGCGATCAGCAGGATGCCGTGGCGGCGGCAGATCGCTTGGATCCGGCCCAACCAGTCGGAGGGCGGGACCACGAAGCCGCCCTCACCCAGCACCGGTTCGGCCACCACCGCGGCCACGCTGCCCGGATCGACCTCGCGCGCGAACAGGTTTTCGAGCCGGTCCGCGCAGTGCAGGGCGCATTCCGGATAGGTCTTGTCGTAAGCGCAGCGGTAGCAGTAGCCGTAGGGCAGGCGATGGATCGAGGGAACGTAGGGGCCGAAGCCGGCCTTGTAGGGCACCACCTTGGAGGTCAGCGAGAGCGTCAGCAGGGTGCGGCCGTGGAAGCCGTCTTCGAAGCACACCACGCCGGGCCGCCCGGTGGCCGCGCGGGCGATTTTGACCGCGTTCTCGATCCCCTCGGCGCCGCTGTTGACCAGCAAGGTGCGCTTGGGCGACGGTCCCGGCGCCAGGCGGTTGAGACGCTCGGCGAGCTCGATATAGACGTCGTACGGCGCCACGTGAAAGCAGGTGTGCAGAAAGCGCTGCAGCTGGTGCTGGATCGCGGCCAGCACCTCGGGAGCGCGGTGGCCGACATTGAGGCAGCCGATCCCGCCGGCGAAATCCAAAAAGATGTTGCCGTCGACATCCTCGAGCAAGGCGCCCTGGGCGCGGGCGGCGAAGATCGGCGTGGCGTGGTACGGTCCGCGCGGCACCGCCTGCTGGCGCCGCGCCATCCAGGTCTGCGACTTGGGCCCGGGCACTGCGCCGAGGATTCGAGTGGCACCCATGCGCGCGTCATTATCGACGCGTCCATCATCCCGGGTCAAAGCCCGCCGGATAGGACCGCGGGCGCCGCGCCCTGCGCCGCCGGCAAGGGGTTGCTCGACGATCCCGCGTCTTGCTAGACTGGCGCGGCGACACTGCGGCGCGCGGCCGCGGTCAGCTTCGGCGGTGCGATTCGAGGGCAAAGATCCAATCCACAAACAACCGGGCGCCTGACAGCGCGCGAGCGGGGGTGGGTATGGCACGAGCGGGTTGGTGGGGGGTGCTGATGATCTTGCTGGCGGCTCTGCCGGCCGCGGCCCAGCGGGTCACCGGCACCATCGACGGCAAAGTGGTCGACGATACCGGCGCGGTGCTGCCCGGCGCGACCGTGACCATCTCGAGCCCGGCGCTGCTCGGCGGCGAGCGCAGCGCGGTGACCGACGCCTCCGGCGGATTCCGCTTCCCTGCGCTCAAGCCCGGCGATTACATCTTGCGGGTCGAGCTCGACGGCTTCAAGACGGTGATCAAGTCCGGCATTCCGGTCGAAGTCGGCGCCACCAACACCCAGCAGATCGAGCTGCAGCTGGCCCAGGTTCAGGAGACCATCACGGTTTCGGCCGAGGCCACACCGATCGACACCCAGAAGAGCGGTTACTCGACCAACTTCACCAACGAGCTGGTCGAGAACCTGCCGGTGGCGCGCAACACCTTCTTCGATCTGGTGATGTCCGCGCCCGGGATTCAGTCCAACGACCAGAACAACGCCACCTACTCGTCGGTGTTCGGCAGCGGCGAGGAGAGCAACAGCTATCAGATGGACGGCACCGAGGTGCGCGCGGTGCAGATCGGCTCGGGCTGGCCGTTTCCCAACTACGACATCATCGAGGAGGTCGAGTTTTTCGGCATCGGGGCGCCGGCCGAGTTCGGCAACTTTCAGGGCGGCGTGATCAACGTGGTGACCAAGACCGGCAGCAACAGCTTCAACGCCGATTTCGGCTTCTACTATCAGAACAGCGATCTGACCGCCAACAACTCCAGCGCCGAACAGTTCCCGCCCAACCCGCTGCTGTCGCCCGCCCCCGAGATCCGCTCCGGCGAAGTCGATTTTCTGCCGATCCGGCGCAACCGCTACAAGAACGGTTCGGTCAACCTCGGGTTCCCGTTCCTGCAGGACCGGCTCTGGGGTTTCTGGTCCTACGAGGCGCGGGAAGACTCGTTCACCAACATCAACGTGCCGCGCGACGAAGAGGAGCGCGAAACCTCGCAGCGGATCTTCTTCAAGATCAACGGCCAGATCAGCGACGACGTCAGTTTCGAGTTCGGGGTGCACAACGATTACTACGAGCTGCCCAGCGGCAGCAATTCGGGGACCAATCCGGTCGCGACCACCGAGCGCTTCGTCGGCGACAACCCCACGATCAACGCCATCTACACCCACGTGCTGTCCGACAACACCTTCTTCGAGATCAAGTACGGCGGGCTGTTCGCGTTCGAATCCGGCGATCCCGGCAGCGGCCGCAACTCGCCGGCCCATTTCGACTCGCTGACCGGCTATTACTTCGTCGACTCCGAATACGGCGGCGAGCTCGGCAGCTTCGAGGGCTTGGGCGTCTACGTCTACCGCAACCGCTGGGACCGGGCGCAGATCAACGGCGCGGTGTCGCATTTCGCCGATGACTTCCTCGGCGGCGATCACGAATTCAAGTTCGGGGTCCAAACCCGAATCGCCGGCATCGACGTAGTCAACGCTTACACCGGGGGCGCCTTCTATTACGACTATGGTTACTACAACTACGCCGACTACGACGAATACGGCTACGGGGTCGGCGATCCGGTCGGTTTCACGCCCTATCCGTACGGCGCTTACTTCCAGGATGCCTTCCACTACGGCGGCGATATCCGGCAGCTGGCGTTTTTCATCGATGATTCGTGGAAGGTCCACGATCGGGTCACGCTCAATCTGGGCCTGCGCTTCGACCATCTGACCGGTTCGATCCCCGATTTTCCCGAGATCACGCTGTTCAATCCCGACGGCAGCCTGGTCGATGCCAGCCTGCACAGCTCCGACAACGAAGGCTATGAAGGTTGGTTCCGCGACACCGGCCGCACGATCGCGGGACGAGGCGAGGTGGTGTCGTTCAACAACGTCACCCCGCGGGTCGGGCTGACGGTGCGGCTCGATGAGCAGGGCAAAGGCGTCTTCCGCGCCACCTGGGGGCGCTACTACGAGGACCTGCTGTCGAGCTTCTTCGATCAGGCGACCGATTCGATCGCGCGTTTCGAGCGCCGCATCTTGGACTTCGAAGAGGGGCCGGACCTCAACGGCGACGGCCTGATCACCCGCGACGATTTCGTGATCCTCAACGGCTTTCTGGATTACGCCAACCAGTACAACATCGATCCCGAGCTCAAGAATCAGTACACCGACCAGTGGTCGGTCGGCGTCGAGCGCCAGCTGCCGGGCGGCATCGCGGTCGGCGCCACCGGGGTGTTCAAGAAAGGCCACGACATCATCGGCCAGCAGAACCAGCTGTTCTTCGTGCCCGGCAATTTCGAGCTGATTCCGGCTCGTGACGTGGCGCTCAACCCCGACAGCGTGCCGCCGGACCTGATGGTCTACAACCAGATCGACCCGAGCCCGGAGGACGGTCTGCCGTTCGACGAAAACCGCTTCTTGATCACCAACCCGGATCGTTTCCGCCACGAGTACAAGAGCCTGGTGCTGCACGCCAACAAGCGCTTCGCCGACAACTGGCAGATGGTCGCCTCGCTGCAGTTCGAGGACGCCCAAGGGACCGGGCCGCAGGGCACCGCGTTCTCGGGCTCCGGCGGCGGCCTGATTTTCCGCGGCGGCTTCAATCGCGACCCCAACGACGGGATCAACAACGACGGCCCGCTGCCGGACGAGAAGCCGGTGGTGTTCAAGCTGCAAGGCAGCTATCTGTTTCCCGGCGGTTGGACCTTGGCCGCCAACTGGATCAACGCTTCGGGACGCACTTACGAGCGGCGCGTGATCGTGGTGCTGGATCAGGGATTCAAAGCGGTCTCCTCCGAGCCGCGCGGCAGCCGCCGCTTCCCACGGATCAACAATCTCGACCTGCGGGTCCAGAAGACGTTCGAGTTCGGCGAGCGGTTTTACCTGTCCGCTTTCTTCGACCTGTTCAACAGCTTCAACAACGGCGCGATCACCGATGTCAACCGGATCAACAACACCGATCCGGTCGACGATCCGCAGTTCGTGCCCCAGCGGATCGTGTTGCCGCGCCGGCTCCAGCTCGGATTCAAGCTCGGGTTCTAACCTGCATCGGTCGCCGGCCGGCCCGCATCGGCATTGACAGGCCGGAGCGGGGGCGGTATCGGTGAAGCATGGCTGAGATAGCCGTCGGCGAGCTGCTGGCGGATCGCTACGAGGTCCATGCCATCAAGCGCGGGGGCATGGGCTTGGTGCTCTTGGGGTACGACCGCAAATTCCAGGAGCCGGTGGCGCTCAAGACCTTTCAGGACCGGTTCCTGGCCGACGAGCGTTCGCGCCAGCGCTTTCAGCGCGAGGCCGAGGCTTGGGTCCAGCTCGACCGGCATCCCAACATCGTCTATGCGCATTACTTCGTCTATCTGGACGACAAACCCTATCTGGCGCTGGAAATGGTGGCCGACGGCCCGCGCGGCAACGGACTGCGGCGCCGGCTCAAGCGCGGTCCGCTGGAGCTGAGCGAGCTGCTGCGGATCGGCATCCAAATCTGCCGCGGGCTGCATCATGCCGGACAAAAGCTCACCGGGTTGGTGCATCGCGATCTCAAGCCGGAGAACCTGCTGATCACGCCCGATGAAGTCTTGAAGGTGACCGATTTCGGTCTGGTGCGTTCGGTCGAGGCCGAGTCCTCGCCGATCTTGACCCCGCCGGAAGGCAGCGATGAGCTTTCGACTATTCAGCTGCGCCTGACCCGGCACGGGGTCCTGTTGGGCACCCCGCAGTACATGGCGCCGGAGCAGTTCGCGTCGTATGCCGAGCTCGACGTGCGCGCCGACATCTACGCCTGCGGCGTGATTCTGTTCGAGATGCTGGTCGGCCGGCCGCCGTTCAGCGGTCGCACCACCAAGGATCTGGCTCAGGCCCATCTGAATCTTTCGCCGCCGCGCCCGACCGCGCTGCGCCGTCAGCTGCCGGCGGCGCTCGAGACCATCGTGCTGGCCTGCCTGGAAAAAGATCCCGGCGCCCGGCCGGCCGATTTCGGGCAGCTCGAGCGGCAGTTGGCGTCGGTCGCCGCCCAGATCGGAGCGTCGGTTCCGCCCCCGGTCGATGCCGCGCCGCTGCAGAGTTGGGAGCAGACCAACAAGGGCAGCTCGCTGGTCGCACTGGGACACCCGCGTGAAGGCCTGCGCTGTTTCGACCTGGCGCTCGAACGGCTCCCGAGCTACGCGCCGGCGCACAACAATCGCGGCGTGGCGCTGCGCGGGCTGGAGGCCCGACCCGACGCGGCGGCGGCTTTCCTGCGGGCCTTGCAGCTCGAGCCGCGCTACGTCGACGCTTGGTACAACCTCGGCGTGACCTTGGGCGAGCTGGGCAGCTTCGCGCGCGAGCGCCAGTGCTACGCGCAGGTCGTGCAGCTCGAGCCGCAGCACTTCGAGGCCTGGCACAACAACGGCATCTCGCACCTGGAGCGCTTTGCCCGCCTGCGCGCCAAGCTCGATCTGCGCCAGGCGCTCGAATCGTTCGAGCGCGCGCTGGCGCTGCGACCGCAGGACCCGCGGGCCCACTACCATCGCGGCCTGGCGCGCTGGGCCGCCGGCGAGCGCGAGGGCGCGCTGAGCGATTTGGAGCTGGCGGCGGCGGCCGAGCCGGTCTGGGAGCCGGCGGCCCAGGCGCTCGCGATCTACCGCGAGGTCGGGCGCGTCGGCGGCGATCAAGCCGCGCGGGCTCTCCCGCTGCCGCCGGCGCCGGCGGCCGCCGATCTGATCGAAAACGGAACGGCGCTGGCGGTGTTGGAGCTGTGGGAGGAGGCCCTGGCGCTTTACGATGCGGCCCGCGAGCTGCATCCATCCAGCTCCGGCCTGCAGCGTCTGCGCGGCGAAGCGCTGCGCCGGCTCGGCCAGCTCGAGCCGGCCAACGCAGCGTTCGAAGCGGCGCTGGTCGAAGAGCCCGAAGATGTCGCCGCGATGGTGGGCTGGGGCCAGGCGCTGCTGATGCAGGGCCGGATTCGAGAGGCCCGCGATCGTTTCCTGGCCGCAACCCGGGCGCGTCCTTCGGATCCGGAGGGATGGTGCCGCCTGGCCGACGCGGAGATGCTGCTGGGCCGCCCGCAGCAGGCGCTCAAGGCGCTGCTGCCGGCGGAGTTCGCGCGCCGCGGCGAAGCCGACTACTGGGAGCAGCGCGCTCAGGCGGGGCTGGCGCTGCGCCGGCCCGAGCTCGCACTGCAATCCTTCCAATCCGCGCTGCGGCTCGAGCCGCGCCGGATCGCCGCGCTGTGCGGCGCGGCCGAGGCGCTCCACCAGCTCAAACAGACGCGGGATGCCGAGCGCACGCTGCTGCGGGTGCTCCGTATCGATCCGAACCACGGCCCGGCCTGGTGCCTGCTGGCGCGGATTTGGTTGGAGCAGAAACAGACCCAGGACGCGCTGGTCTGCCTGCGCTATGCGCGCTCGCGCGGCTGCGACGATGTGGAGCTCGATCGGCTGCTGGCGCGCGGCTTCATGAGCCAGGGCCGGATCACGGCGGCGGCCGCGGCCTTTGAGCTGCTGCTCCGGCGGCTGCCGCAAGATTCCGAGGCCCAGCTGGGACGGATGCGTTGCCGGCAGGAGCTGTCCAATCCGCGGCGCTCCGGCGCCGCTGCCGAGTCCACTCCATGAGCCCTCCTGAACCGAACTACTTCGAGCTGCTGGGTATCGAAGCCTGGGTGAGCGATGCGCAAGTTCGTAAAGCGATGTTGGAGCGCGCGGCGCGGCTGCAGGAGGAACGGGCCGCCGCGCTGCGCGCCGGCCGCGAAACTGCGAGCTACGACCGCCGGATCGGCGAGGTTCTGCTGGCGTATCGGGTTTTGCGCCGCGCGCCGGATCGGTTGCGGCTGCGCCAGCGCATGGAGCGCGGCCTCGCGAGCCAAGCCGGAGCGGCGGCCGAAGGAGCCGCGGAGCTGCTGGTGAGCGGCCTGATGGCGCTGCACGAGGGGCAGGCCCGAGAAGGCCGCGAGCTGCTGTGGCGCGCGGCTCAAGTCGAGTTCAAATCGCTGCCGGTGCTGCTCGCTGCAGGACAGGCGCATCTGCGCGCCGCCCATTCCGATGAGGATGCGCGCCAGCGGGCCGAGATCCTGCTCAAGACCGCGGTGGCTGCCGACCCTACCGATCCGGACGCGCTGTTCCTGCTTGGATCACTCTACGCGCGCCTGCGGCATTACACCACGGCGGAGGAGTTGATCCGCGAGGCGCTGCGAATCGATCCGCATCATGCCGACGCCCAGCACCGGCTGCGCTGGTTGGAGCGCCGGGCTGGCGCGGAGGTCCAAGCGACGCCCGGTGCGGCGCCGAGCGGCTTGGGCGGGATGCTGCAACGATGGGGCCTGCGCACCCCCAAGGAGCGCCGCACCGGGTCGGGGGATCGGCGCAGCCCGCCGCGCTCCAAGTCGAAGCGCTATCCGGAGCGGCGCCGCACGGTGCGACGGCTCTCGGACTTGAACCTCCCGGCGGGCAGCGACGACGGCAAAAGCGGAAACTAGCGCGAGCGCAGCCCTCGCTCTAGGGTGCGCTGAGCTCGGCTTCTTCTTCCGGGCTGTCCTTGGAGGAGGCCGCGGCGCCCATCCCGATCTCGTAAGCTTGCCGCTTGCCGGCCGCGTAGGTCACCAGATCGCCCAGGCCCCAGAGCCAGCAGCCGGTGTTCTCGCGTCCCTTGACCGCGGTATCGGTGAATCCCGAGGCCGAGATCATCAGCGCGTCTTCGCAGCTGTACTGGCTCTTGGCGTAAAGCAGCTCCATCAGGTCCATCAGCCCGACCCGGCGCGCCAGCTTGCGCACTTGAATCGCGATCGACTCGAGGCTGTCGTCGTCGCGGTGCCGCTTGGCGATCAGATCGGCGCCGGACTGGTGCGACTTGGGCGGGCGCTCGACGCCGAAACCCTGTTGCTTGAAGGCCTCGGCCACTTGATTGCGAAGCTCGTCTTGGGTCATCGCCTGAAGCTGTTGCAGGTTGAGTTCCATGCCGGAGAGGATAGTGCAACCTGGCCGCCTGATCCAGTCCGGCCGCGCCGCTACCTGAGGGTCTTGCTCTCCAAGGCGGCGTAGATCGCGATGGTGCCGGCGGCGGCGATCACGGCGATCAGCAGGGCTTTCTTGCCCGAGCTCATGCCCGCTTGCGGCGCGGGATTCTGGGCCGGCTCGGGCGCGGCGGCCTGCAGCGCGAGACGCTGGGCCGCCGGCGCGGCCGCATCGACTTGAAGCACCGCGCGCCGCCCGCTTTCGACCACCGCGCTCCATGCCGGACCGGGTGCGCTCGGGGGAGCCGCTCGAGCCGCGGACACGGCGGGGCCGAGCAGCAGCAGCGCCGCCAGCAGGGTCGACCACGATTTGGGTTTCCGATGCATCCTCGCCCCTCCGATCTCGTGATGATTGGCTCACTATCGCACGATTGCATTCAAGAGACAACATCATCCGAAAGGGGAATTCAGCCTGGCATGTTGGGCGGTGGAGCTGCCGTCAGCTACAAGGCGCGCGACAGGGGAAATGTAGGGGCGGGGCTAGTCCCCGCCCGCGCAGCCGCGGTCGCGTTTGCGGCGCATCACGGGAGGGGTCAAGCCCCTCCCCTACAGGACAGAGAATACGCTGGAGGAGCCCGAGCGAGCGCAACGACATCGAAAGGGGGGAACTCCCCCTGGAACTCCCCCCCACCCCCTGGCAGATGGCGGCAGATCCGGCGCCAGGCTCACGGCAATCGTTGGATCAGGTGGTAGCCATGAATGGTGCGGACCGGCTCGGATAGCTGTCCCGGAGCCAGAGCGAAGGCGGCGGTCTCGAGCGCGTCGAGCAGCTCGCCGCGCCGCACCAGTCCCAGCTCGCCGCCGGCGCTCGGGTCCAAGGAGCGCTCGCGGACCAAAACCGCGAAGTCGGCGCCCTCGAGCAGCAGCGCCCGCACCCGTTCGGCTTCGGCCCGGCTGCCGAGCACGATGTGGCGCAGCCGAAACGCACCCTCCAAGGCGGCGAGCCGATCGCGCGCCTCGTTCAGATCCGGGTCGAGGCGCCAGGCGGAGCCGAACGCCGCGAGTGCCGCCTCGCGCCGGCCCAGCGCCTCGAGCACCACGCCGAGATTGAAGCGGGTGCGCGCGTTGTCGGGCTCGAGCCGCTGGGCGCGCTCGAAGGCCTCGCGCGCCGCCTCGAGCGCGCCGAGCTGCTGCTCGACCACGCCCAAATTGTTCCAGCCCGCGGCGCTTTCGGGCTTGGCGCCGAGCACGGTGCGGAGCTGGTCGCGCGCTTGGTTCCAGCGCGCTTGCGCCATGCGGCACTCGGACAGACGCAGCCCGGCCTCGGCATCGAGCGGATCGAGCGCCAGCAGCGCCGTGTAATCGTCCGCCGCGGCCTCGAAGCGGCGCAGCCGCTGGCGCACGAAGCCGCGAAACAGCAGCAGCTCCGGGTTGGCGGGATCGTCCCGCAGCGCCGCGTCCATCAGCTCGGCCGCGCGCTCGCCCTGATCCAGCGCCATCAGGCTGCGCGCCAGATCGAAGGTCAGCGGCGCGAAGCTCGGGAGCAGCGCGCGGGCGCGCTCGAACTGCGCCACCGCGGCAGGGTGATCACCGGCCTCGGCCTTGAGCTTGGCCAAGTAGTAATGGGCCTCGAAGCTTTGGATCGAGTGGCCCGCCAACGCTTCGAAATCGCGCAAGGCTTCGTCCTGCCGGCCGCTCGAATAGCGCTGAATGGCGCGTTGCAGCCGGCCGTGGAACTCCTGGAATTCGACCAGACCCTGTTTCGGATCGCGGCGCGGGCCCGCGGCCTCCGATCCCGCCGCGGCGCCGCCGACATAGCCCAAAGCGCTGAGGGCGCCAACGGTCTCGGCGTCGAGTGCGGGCGCGGGCGCGGCGCCGGCGCGCGCTCCGGCCAACGCGCGCAGCTGGTCCTGAAGCCGAAGCAGGTCGCGCGGCCGCTGCTGGGCCAGGTTGACGGTTTCGCCCGGATCCGCGACCAGGTCGTAGAGCTCGGCCGCGGGCGCCTCGATCAGCTTGAGCGATCCTTGGATCAGCGATCGCAGCGGCGCCCAGCCGAAATGCAGCCAGGCATATAACGACTCGGCGTACAACGGCGGGCCGCTTTCGGGCGCTGCAGGCTCTCGCTGCCACAGTGGCCGCAGGCTGCGCCCAGCAAGCGCGGCGGCGGGCAGGCCCAGCAGGTCCAGCGCGGTCGGCACCAGGTCGATCTGGGAGACCGGTTGCGCGATCCGGCGGCCGGCCGGCACGACGCCAGGTAAACGCAAGAGCAGCGGGACCCGCAAGGTGGAGTCGTAGACGAAGAACGAGTGCTCGAGCTCGCCGTGCTGGCCGAGCCCTTCGCCGTGATCGGCGGTGGCGATCACCAGCGAGCGGTCCAGCCGCCCGCTCGCTTCGAGCCGGTCGATCAGCCGCCCGACCTGATGATCGGCGTACGCCACCTCACCGTCGTATGGCCGCCCGGCATGGCGGCTGCGAAACGGCTCAGGCGGATCGTAGGGCGTGTGCGGGTCGTAGAGATGGAGCCAGAGAAAGAAGGGCTCTTCGGCGGCTTCCAAATAGGCCAACGCCTCGTCGACCACCTCCTCGCCGCGGCGCTGGAAGGAAGAAACGAACTGGCGGTCGCGCTGCTCGGGATCGAAGGCGTCGGAGAACAGATCGAAACCGCGATGCAGGCCGGAGGAACGGTTGAGCAGGAACGTGGCGACCAGGCCGGCGCTGTGATAGCCACTGGCGCCGAGCCGCTGCGCCAAGGTCGGGATCGACTCGGGCAGCGCCGGCGAGATGTTGTCGCGCAGGCCGTGTTCGAACGGATAGCGGCCGGTCAGGATCGTGGCGTGGGCCGGGCGGGTCAGCGGCGCGACCGCGACCGCCCGCTCGAAAAGGGTGCCTTCGCGCGCCAGTCGATCGAGCGCCGGTGTCTCGGCCGCGGCGTAGCCGTAGCAGCCGAGGCGATCGGCGCGCAAGGTGTCCAGCGTGATCAGCACCAG
>DASWHO010000189.1:0-2574 GCA_036398155.1 Acidobacteriota bacterium | reverse complement strand
GCCCCGCCCCTACATTTTGAACAGCGCGCGCCGCACAGAAGGTCTCAAGCCAGCCCGAAGGTTACGCGGTGCAGCAGGCGGTCGACCCGCTCGACCCGCACCTGGATCGGATCGCCGAGGCGGTAAGCCTGGCCGCCGCGGGTCGAGCGCAGCTCATGGGAGCGCTCCTCGAACACGTAGGGGCCGCCGGGCAGCGCTTCGTCGGGCAGCAGGCCGTCGGCGAACGGTTCTTCGAGCTCGACGAACAGGCCGAAGCTCTTGACCCCGGTGATCCGGCCCGCGAACGCCTCGCCGATGCGCTCGGCGAGCAGCGCGGCGCGGCGCGCGGCCACCACCTCGTACTCGGCGTCGGCGGCGGCGCGCTCGCGCTCGCTGCTGTGCTCGGCGAGCCCCGGGAGCTCTTCTTCGAGCTGCTCGCGGCGCTGCGCTTTGAGCTCGCCGCGGCGCCAGCCGCGCAGGATCCGGTGCACGATCAGATCCGGGTAGCGCCGGATCGGCGAGGTGAAGTGGGTGTAGATCTTCGCCGCCAGGCCGAAGTGGCCCTCCGGCTTTGCGGCGTAGCGCGCCTGCATCAGCGCCTGCAGGGTGAGCTGGTGGAGCAGCGGGCCTTCGGGCTTGTCATCGACCGTGGCCAGGAAGCGCTGCAGGTCGCGCGGCTTGAGCTGGGCCGGGTTGCCGGGCAGACGGTGCCCGAAGTGGGCCGCCACTTCGGCCAGCTCGGCCAGTTTGACCGGATCGGGCGCGGCATGGATGCGGTACAGTGCCGGGATCTGGTTCTCGAGCAGCTCGCGCGCCACCGCTTCGTTGGCGAGCAGCATGAACTCCTCGATCAGGCGGTGGGCTTCGGTGCGCTCGGCGCGGACCACCGCCACCAGGCGGCCGTGGGGGTCGAGCTCGACCTCGGCTTCGGGAAAATCGAAGTCGAGCGCGCCGCGCGCTTCGCGCTGCTGGCGCAGGCGCCGCGCCAGCGCCGCCATCGACTCGAGCATCGGCCCGATCGGGCCGAGCTGATCGCGCAGCGCGGCGTCGCCGTCCAGCGCCTTGGCCACCTGCGAGTAGGTCAGTCGCGCCCGGCTGCGGATCACGCCGTCGTGCAGCTCGACCTTGCGCACCGCGGCGCCGCGGTCCAGGGTCAGGACCGCGCTCTGCACCAGCCGCTCGCGTTCGGGCCGCAGGCTGCAGAGGTTCTCCGACAGCTCGGCCGGCAGCATCGGCACCGCGCGCTCCGGGAAATAGATGCTGGTCGAGCGTTCGCGGGCGGCGCGGTCCAGTGCGCTTCCCGGGGTGACATAGTGCGAGACGTCGGCGATGTGGACCGTGAGCTTCCAGCCGTCCGCCTTCGACTCCAACGAAACCGCGTCGTCGAAATCGCGCGCGTCGTCGCCGTCGATGGTGACCACCAGCTGGGCGCGGAAGTCGGTGCGCTCGCGCCGCGCCGCGGCGTCGATTTCGGTCCCGAATCCGCCGGCCTCGACGATCGCGGCGCTGGGAAACTTCTCCTCGAAGCCGCGCTCGCGCAGCGCCGCGCGCAAGGTCACTTCACCGTCGAGCGGATCGCCCAGGATCTCGAGGATGCGCCCGCGCCGGCTCTCGCCCTTGCCTTCGGCGCGGACCAGCACCAGCTCGCCGTCTCCCGGCGTGAGCTCGCCGCTTGCCGGCAGCGGCAGCCCGCGGCGCTCGTCGCGCGGCGCGATCTGCCCACCCGCAGCGCCCGCGTGGAAGACGCCGACATAGACCTCCGCGGACGGCTCCAGAATCCGCGCGATCCGCCCCGAGCGCCGCCCCGACTTGTCCTCGCGCCTGAGCTGCACCGCGACCCGATCGCCGTGGCGCGCCTCGCCGCGCTCGAGCCGGCCGACGTACAGATCGGGCCCACCGCTGTCCGGCACCACGAAACCGTGCCCTGAACGGCTCCCGACCAGCTTGCCGGTGATCTCCTGCCCCCGGCCGCCGATGCGGTAGCGCTTGGAGCCGACCCGCTCGACCAGCTTGTCGCGCACCAGCTCGGAGAGCAGCTTCTGGAATCCGCGACGCTCACGGCCCGAGACGTTCAGCAGCGTATGCAGCTCCTTGAGCCCCATCGGCCGCCCCTCGCCCGAGCGCAGCACTTCCAGCAGCTCGCCGCGCTCGATCGGCCCGGCCTCACGCTCGCGCCGCGGCTGTACCATGCGCCGCGAATCCGTTGCTCTGCGTCCCCTTCCCACGATCCGATTGTATCGTCCGCTCTGGATGACGCGCTATTGAGCAGCGCTGCGATTGGATTTTGGTTCCGTTGCGGAAGCGGAGCAGCGGAGGACCATCGGCGCGCCAGCCGATCGCCCAGGCGAGATCGTCGGGGGCGCGGCCGGCGCAGCGCAGCTTGCGGCCGTGGACGCCGTGATGGTGACACCAAAAGCACAGAGTCAGGAGGTTGGCGTCTTCGTTGCCGCCGCCCTGGCTCCGCGGGATCACATGGTGCGCTTGGAGGCCGCAGCGCGAGAAGCAGCCCGGCGCCTGGCACATCCAGCCGTCACGTTCGAAGATGCGGTGCTCACGCGGGACTTTCTCCGGGATCTGGCTGAGAAAAGCGTCGAG
>DASWHO010000188.1:0-11230 GCA_036398155.1 Acidobacteriota bacterium | reverse complement strand
GGGGCGCCGCGGCTCCAGCTGCAAGGCGCCGCGACGCAGGCGATACAGAGTATCGGCGAGGAGCGGCAACGCCGCAGATGGGGCCGCGCCGCCCCGAACCCGAAGGGCGCCAGCAGGGGGTGCGGGGGAGTTCCCCCGCTTTCGATGCGGTGCGGGGGAGTTCCCCCGCTGGCCATGCCGCAGCGGGCGGATCCGTCGTTGCTCCTGGCATCGAGAGCGGGAGAAACTCCCCCGCGCCCCCTGGGCGATGCGCTTGCCACGCCCCACTCCTCGCGCCTCGGCTTCGCCTCGCAAGCGCCAGGCGCGATTGGCAAGCTATTTCGGACGCGGGACACTAGGAGCCGCCGCGCCGGCTCCTGATCGCTTCACGGTTTGCGCATCGCGCTCCTGCTTGCTGCGCTGGCCACCGCCGCGCCGCTGTCCGAGCCCCAGCGCCGCTGGCTCGAGGAAGAGGTGGTCTATCTGATCACGGCGGCGGAGCGCGACCGGTTCCGCGCGCTCGAATCGGACGCGGAGCGCGACCGCTTCATCGAGGCGTTCTGGAAGGCCCGCGACCCGATCCCCGAGACCACCGCCAATGAACGGCGCGAAGAGCATCAGCGCCGCCTGCGCCACGCCAAGCAGGTGCTCGGCCGCGGGGTCTCGCGGCCCGGCTGGCAGACCGACCAAGGCCGCGCCTACATCCTGCTCGGTCCGCCGCACACGATCGAACGGCACGGGATCGAAGGCCCGACCTTCCCGCTCGAGCTGTGGTTCTACACCAGCGAGCCGGACAGCGGCTTGCCGGCGGCGTTCTTTCTGCTGTTCGTGCGCAAGCAAGGCGCCGGCGAGCTGCGCCTGTACGATCCGATCAGCGACGGCGCCGCCAGTTTGGTGACCGGCTTCGACGCCGAGCTGATGAACCCGGCGCAGATTTACCGGATGCTGCGGCGCGAGGTCAGCCCTGACCTGGCCCAAGCCGCGTTCAATCTCGATCCGAGCGCTCCGCTGCTGCCCGGCAGCCCGCGGCCGTCGCTCGCCAACACCGAGCTGCTGGCCAAGATTCAGGCGCTGCCCGAGCGCTGGCTGCTGCGCACGGACTACTGGGAGCGGCTGGCTCAGCCGCAGGAGCAGATCGAGACCCGCTACGGGTTCAACCCGCGGCGCATCGAGGGCCGCGCCGCGCCGTGGTGGGACGGGGCCCAGCGCACCCGCGCGGAGATCGCACTGTGGCTCGAGCCGCAGCAGGTCACGGTGGTGGAAGAGGCCGGCGCCTACATCCTCGGCGGCCAGCTCTCGATCAGCGCCAGCAGCGGGGCCGGCAAAATCGTCGGCCGAAGGGAGCGCCGGCTCGAGATCCGGCTCAGCCGCGCCCAGCTCGAGCGCGCTCAGGCGACGCCGATCCTGATTCTCGAGCGCCTGGCGTTGGCGCCCGGCGCCTATCGGATCGATGCCACGCTGCGCGCCGCTCCGAGCGCGGAGGTCGCCCGTTGGAGCGGCGCGCTGGAGATCGAAGCGCCGGCCGGCTTCGCGATCGGGCCCGTGATACCGGCGCAGCGGCGGCCGGATCCGCGCGCGCCCGCCGGCTCGGCGTCCCGCGTCGTTCCGACCGTGGACGTGCTCTCGACCCGCGATCCGCTGCTGTTCCTCTATCAAGTCGCGGTCCCGGCGGGCGAAGGGATTCAGGCCCAGCTCAGCGCGGTGCTGGAGCGCGGCGGGGTCGAGCACTGCCGCGAGCAGCAGACGCTCGCGCTCGCCCCCGGAACCATTCACACGTTGGAGCTCGAGCTGCGCTGCGCCGCGCTCGAGAGCGGCGAGCACCAGCTGCGACTCAGCGCCAGCGCGCCGAATCTGCCGGAGGCCCGCTCCAGCACCGCGCTGCGATTGGTGAGCGAGCAGCGCCCGCTGCCGAGCCTGATCGGCACACCCCCTTAGCCGCGCCACAGCGCCGCCAGCGGCGCCCGCGTCACGACACCACCGGGTCGGCCTGGCCGCAAGGCTGCGCAGTGGGTGGCATGGGTGGCCGATAGGCCGCCCATGGACGAGCTCACTTTGCCAAACCAGGCTCTGCAAGCCAGCACATCGCCTTATTGTTCCAAATCAGACCTGCTCACCTGAGTAACCTCGGCCATGGGCTTGCTCCGCACGCCCATGCCACCCCGCCCATGCCACCCCTTCGACTTATCCGGCGATTTGCGAGACTCCGATCGCGATCCCCAGAACGATCACGGCGAGGGCGAAGCCGCGGCGGATGGTGGCGGCGGCGAAGCGGCCGGCGAGCCGGGTGCCCGCGGCCGCACCCGCGGCCGACGCCGCCAGATAAGGACCGGCCTCCAAAAGGTGCAGGCCGCCTTGCTGCCACTGGCCGGCCAGGCCGGCGAGGCAGTTCGCGGCGATCACCACCAAGGAGGTGGCGACCGCTTCATGAATCGGCAGGCGCACCAGCAAGGTCAGCGCCGGAACGATCAGGAAACCGCCGCCGACTCCGAGAAACCCGGTCATGAATCCGACTCCCAGCCCGGCCGCCAGCAGCGCCGCGAGCCCGGCCGGCGCGTGGGGCTCGAGCGCCTCCGGCGCCGGTCGCAGCATGGCCGCGCCCACCACCAGCATCAGCGCGGCAAACGCGAGCAGCAGGATCCGCTCGGGCACCAGGTGGCTCAACCGCGCCCCGCCGTAGGCGCCGGCCAGCCCGCACAGGCTGAAGCCGAGCGCCGCCCGCAGCCGCACGCGCCCGTGGCGATGGTGCAAGAAGGCGCCGACCGCGCTGGTGCCGCCGACGATGGCGAGCGAGATCGCGATCGCGCGGTGGGCGTCCATCCGCGCCACGTAAACCAAGAGCGGCACCGCCAGAATCGAGCCGCCGGCGCCGAGCAGGGCCAGCGAGAGCCCGACCCCGGCCGCCAGGACCACCGCCACCAGGTGCAGCGCCATGCGCCGATCTTCCCCGAAGCGCCGCACAGTTTGGAAGGCCAGCGCGCGCCGCATCGGTCTTGTGTCGCGCCCAGGCAGCGGCGATCATGCGGAGTCGTCCGAAACATGCTTCGAAGCCCGCCCAACCTGCTGGGCGCCGCCGCCCTGGTCGGGGGCGCTTGCCTCGCGATCGGATCGGGCGCCGCGCCGGCCGATCGGCCGGCCGGCCCCAATCTGGTGCTGGTGACGATCGACACGCTGCGCGCCGATCGGCTCGGCGCTTATGGCTATGCGCGCGCGACCACGCCGGTGCTGGATCGCCTGGCGCACGAAGGCGTGCGCTTCGCGCAGGCCGAGGCCGCGGTCCCGCTCACCCGCCCGTCGCACGCGACCTTGCTGACCGGCCGCTGGCCGTTCGATCTCGGCATCCGCGACAACCTGTCGGCGCCGCTGGCCGGCGACGTCCCGACCCTGGCGGGCACGCTGCAAGCGCGCGGCTACCGCACCGGCGCTTTCATCGCATCGTTCGTCTTGAGCCGTCAAAGCGGGCTCGACCGCGGCTTCCATCATTACGACGACCGGCTGGAAGTCGCGGGCCGGCAGTTTCTCTCCGACATCGAGCGCCCCGGCGCCGACGTGGTCGCGGCCGCCGAGGCCTGGCTGGGCGCGCGGCCGGCCGAGCCGTTCTTTCTATGGCTGCACCTGTATGAACCGCATTTCCCCTACGAGCCGCCGGAGCCGTATCGCTCGCGCCATGCCGGACGCCCCTACGACGGCGAGGTGGCGGCCGCCGACGCACTGCTCGGCCGGCTGATCGAGACGCTCGAGCGGCGCGGCGCCGCGCCCCGCACGCTGCTCGCGGTCACCTCGGACCACGGCGAGAGCCTCGGCCAGCACGGCGAATCGGCCCACGGCTTCTTCGTTTACGAGGCGACCCTGCGGGTGCCGCTGATCCTGCGTCAGCCCGGCGCGCTGCCGGCCGCGCGCGTGGTCGCGGCGCCGATCGGCGGCGCCGACCTGATGCCGACCCTGCTCGAGCTGATCGGCGTCGCGCCGCTCGAACCGCAGCGCCTGCGCGGGATCAGCTTCGCCGGCGCCACGCTGGGGCGGGGCCCCGCGCCGCAGGCTTCGATCTACTCCGAGTCGCTGATGCCGCTCTTGCATTTCGGCTGGAGCGAATTGCGCGCCCTGCGGCGCGGGCCGCACAAGTTGATCCTCGCGCCGCGGCCCGAGCTCTACGAGCTGCGCGCCGATCCCCAGGAGCAGACCAACCTGCACGCTCAGAGGCCCGAACCAGCGCGCGCGCTGCGTCGCGAGCTCGAAGCCTTGATCGCTGGCGACCAGCCGCGCCGGATCGAAGCGGCACCGGTCGATCCGGAAACGCTGGCCAAGCTGGCGGCCCTGGGCTACACCGGCGGCCTGCCGTCGGGCGCGATTCCGAGCGGCCCGCTGACCGATCCCAAGGACAAGATCACCGAGTTCCGCCGCACCAGCGAGCTGATCCGCAGCGGCATCCTGGCGCTCGGCGCCGGCGAGCACGCCGCGGCCGAGCGGGCGCTGCGTGCGCTGCTCGAGGCCGGCAACCCCAGCTTCGAAGTGCACTACTACCTCGGCAAGGCGCTGCTGGCGCAAGAAAAATTCCCGGCGTCCGGCGAGCAGCTCGAAGCGGCGATCGCGATCCTGCCGCACATGATCGCGCCGTACCTCGAGCGCGCCGAGGCCGCGGCGCGGGGCGGCGATCTCGAGCTGGGCGCCGCCACCTTGGAGCGCGCTCTGCGCCAGGACCCGAATGCCTGGCCGGCCTGGGCCCGGTTGGCGCGGCTGCGCCAACGGCTCGGCGATCCCGCCGCCGCCGAAACCGCCTGGAATCGGGCCCGCGAGCTGCGCCCGCAGGATCCCGAGCTGCTCTCCGACCTGGCCGCGTTCTACCGCGACCGCGGCCGGCCCCAGGAGGCGATCCAGAGCTTGGAGCAAGCGCTGGCGGCGAAGCCCGACGATCCGGAGCTGCACAACCAGCTCGGCATGCTGCTCGGCGGCGCCGGCCAGATGCTCGAGGCGCGCGCGCGTTTTCAGCGCGCGGTCGAGCTGGCGCCGAAAAAGCCCAGCTACCGTTTCAATCTGGCGGAGATCGAGCGCCGCTTGGGCAACCGCGAGAGCGCGGCGCGCGGCTTTCGCGAGCTGCTCGAGTTCGACGCTTCGTTCGCCGAGGCGCGCGCCAAGCTCGCGGAGCTGGAAAAGGGCGCGACCGAACCCGGTGCGAGCGCATGGCGGCTGCGCCTGATTCAGGTCGAGAGCCTGCAGGCCGCCGAGACCCTGCGGCGCCGGCTCCAGGCCGGAGCCGATTTCGCCGAGCTGGCGCGCCGCCACTCGCGGCATCCCAGCGGCGCGCGCGGTGGCGACTTGGGCACCGTGCCGCTCTCTGATCTCAAGCCCGAGCTGCGCCGCGCCGCTGAGCGGCTCGCTCCCGGCTCGACCAGCGCGCCGATCCCGAGCGCCGGCGGCTACATCCTGCTCCAGCGTGCGCCGGCACCGGAGTCGAACGATTCGAGCCCCTGAACCTTTGAGCTGGACGCTCCAATGTAGGGGAGGGGCTTGTCCCCTTCCGTCCGTGATGCGCGACCATGTTTTGATCAGCGCGACTGGACTGTTTCGAAGGCCGCTTGGGCGGGGTCAAGCCCCGCCCCTACATTTTGCACGCACGCGAATTCGGCCCTTCTTTGAGACGGGCTCCGAGGCCCGCCGCTACACCCGCAGCGTCACACCGTCACTGTGCTGCGGCAGGCGCGGGCGGCAAATCCAGCAGTCGGCGAACCTCCGCCTCGAGCCGGGTCAGCCCGGCCGCTGATCCGAGCGCCAGCGCGGCCTCGGGCGCGGCGCCGCGGATCCAGGCTTCGCGCAGCGCCAGCAGCGCGCCGTTGCGGTTGCCGCTGCTGCAGTGCATCAAGACCGGACCTTGGCTCAACGCGTCGCGCAGCGCGTCATCCAGCCGCTGCGCATTGGCGCGGGTCAGATCGGGGGCGCCGCCGATCGGAATCCGGACATAGCGCAGCCCCAGGCTTTCGACCTTCTGCGCTTCCCACTCGAAGCCCGGCTCGCCGTCGGTGCGCAGATTGATCACGGTCTCGAACCCCACACGCGCCGCCTGCTCGAGCTGCTCGGGCGTCGGCTGACCGCCGCTGAGCAATCCCTCGAGCGGCGTCTTGGCATTGGGAATTTCGGGCGCCGCGGCTTCGCTGGCGGCCTGGCTCCGGCCACGGGCGGGCGCGGGAAACGCCGCGCCCAGAAACAGAGCGGCGCCCCAGAGCGCGACACACCCTACAAACGCACGCACCATGCCGCACTCCATTCTAGCTACCGCCCGAGCGAGCCGCGAGAGCGTCGATCGAATTGGACGCGGGCGGTCGCATTTTGGGGCTGACGCGCGGCGCTGGGCTGCGCCCGTTTACGCTGGCGCGAGCGCCTGGATATAATGCCGCTCCCCGTCGGCTGCATCCGTATGGAGAGGTGCTGGAGTGGCTGAACAGGGCGGATTGCTAATCCGTTGTAGGGGTAAAACCCTACCGGGGGTTCGAATCCCCCCCTCTCCGCCATCGATCGACGGCCGCCGCGGCATGGCGCTGCGGTGAGAGCGCGAGCATAGCAGCCGCAGCGGATTCACGCCGCCGGATGAACGATCCCGATGAACCGATACGCAGCGAAGCCGCGCCGGATGGAGGCCTGAGCCATGCGCGCTCGACGCCGGCTGCGCCCGGGGGCCCTGGTCGCCATTGCTATCCTGCTGGCGGGCATGGGCTGGCTGTTCAACTCGATGGCGGATCGCTACCTGACCGGCACGCGGCAGTTGCCGGGCAGCGATTGGTTCGGCAATCCAGTGCCGCAGAACGGCCCGACCCCCGGCTACGTTTGGCTCGGCTGGGCGCGCGCCAATCAGGATCCGCCCGGGCTGCGCCTCGAGGAGCCGAGCGATGAAGGCGTGGCCGCCGGTCTGCGGGCCGGAGACATCCTGACCCATGCGGACGGGCGGGCACTTAGCGCCTACGGCGACCTGTTCCGCTACTACATGGAATCGTGCCGCGCCGGCCAGTCGGTCATCTTCGGTGTGCAGCGCGGAACGCGCCGCTTCGAGGTCTCGATTCCGCTGCTTCCCTGGCTCCGCAGCCCGGCCGATCTCGGCGCGCGCTACGAGCAGGTCGCGATCCGCTCCGGCTCCGGCATGATGCTGCGCGGTTGGTACCTGCCGCCGCCGCAAGGAGGCGACGGCCGCGCCGGCGTCTTCGCCCACGGCGCCAAATCGTCGCGCTTTCAGGGCCTGCGGATGGCGGAGCACTGGCTGCGTCACGGTTTCGGCCTGCTGCTGGTCGATTTCAGCGGCCGCGGCGAGAGCGATGGCGAGCACGTCACTTATGGCATGAACGAACGAAAGGATGTGCAGGCCATGCTCGATTGGCTCCGGGCCCGCCCCGAGGTCGAGCCCGACAAAGTGGTGTGCTTCGGAACCTCCAACGGCGCGGCCGCGGTCCTGCTCGCCGAGGCCGAGCAAAACCAAACCGCCGCGCTGGCCTTGGACGCGCCGTTCGCCGATCTGCACGCGATCGGGCGCGAGACCCTGCGGCGTTCAGGCTATCCGGAGCTGCTCGCCTATCCGCTCGAGCTGGCGGTCTGGCTCAAGAGCGGTCTGCGGGTCAGCCGGGTGCGCCCGGTCGAAGCGGCGGCGCGGGTGCGCTGCCCGGTGCTGATCACCCACGGCACCGCCGACGACAACGTTCCGCCGCATCACACTCGAGAGATCGTCGCCGCCCGGCGCGGCGCCGGCCTGCCGACCGAGGTCTGGTGGATCCCCGAAGGGGAGCACGGCTTCGACCGCTATCCGCCGATGGACGCGTATTGGGACCGGGTCCTGGGGTTCTATGAATCGATCATCGGCCCCCCGGTGCCCGGCGGCGAATAGGGCTAGGTGGAGAGGCCCCACTTCTGCTTGTTGGCGGCAATCTGCTCGGCGCTGGGGCGCTCGTCTTTCTTGACGTGCTCGGCGACGACGAAGTCGTCGCGCTGGCTGTCGCACTTGAGGTTCAGCGGAGCGTCGTCGGCGAACAGCGATGGCGTGTCGCCGCCCTCGAAAATCGCCTCCCAGGGGCATTCCGGAACGCAGGCGCCGCAGTCGATGCACTCTTCGCCCGAGATGTAGAGCTGCAGCGGCAGCTCCTCGCTGGCCTGCTTGGGTTGATAGAAACAATCCACCGGGCAGACCGTGACGCATGCGGTGTCCATGCAATCCCGGCACAGGCGGGTCACGACATAAGCCATAGGTCACACTCCTTGCAGTTACGAGCGCTCTGAGAACCCTCCCACGCTCTGATTCTAACCTCCACGTCCCAATCGCACCAGCAAAGCTCTGGATTCCGGCTTGGCGTCGGACGGACAACAGCACGGCCGCTGGGCCACCGAACGGTCGGGACCGGAGACAAGCGAAGCGACGTCGACCCGAACGTGAGACGAGGTCCGCCCGAGCACCAGTGCACGAGGCAGAGGGCGGTGGAGATGGTGCCGGATGCAAGGCGGGCGAAGAGAGGCCGACGGAAGCGTACTAAAGGTACGCTGGAGGAGGCCGAACAAGCCCAACGCCGCAGCCGGCGCCAGATCCGCCGCCGAGCACTAGTCGAAGCGGGCGAAGGCTAGTTCTAGTAGCGCCTCCTGCTCCAGCGCGTGCGCCTTCGTCGATCCGGTCGCGGGGCTGGCGCTGTCGGAGCGCTTGACCGTCTTCACCCGCCGCTCCCCCGCGAAGCGCTCGAGCTGCGGGCGCACGTAGGACAGCGCCCCCATGTTGCCGGGCTCGTCCTGCACCCACACCAGCTCGCGGGTGCCGGCCAGCTTGTGGAGCTGATCGCGCAGCTCGGCGGCGGGAAACGGATAGAGCTGCTCGAGGCGCAGGATCGCGGTGCCCACGGCCTCGCGCTTGGCGCGCTCGGCCGCCAGCTCATGGGCGATCCGGCCCGAGCAGACCAGGATCCGCTGTGCCGCGCCGGGCGCCGGATCCGCCAGCACATTCTGGAACCGGCCGCCGGTCATATCGCCGCTGCTGGAGCCGGCCGCCGGCGCGCGCAGCATGCCCTTGGGCGTGAGCACGATCAGCGGCTTGCGCCAGCAGCGCAGCGCTTGGCGGCGCAGCAGATGGAAATACTGGGCGGCGGTCGACGGCTGGCAAACCTGAATGTTGTCCTCGCCGGCGAGCTGCAGGTAGCGCTCGAGCCGGGCGCTGGAATGCTCCGGGCCCTGGCCTTCGTAGCCGTGCGGCAGCAGCATCACCAGACCCGAGAGCAGCTCCCACTTGTCCTCGGCGGCCGCCACGAATTGATCGATGATCACCTGCGCGCCGTTGGCGAAATCGCCGAACTGCGCCTCCCAGCAGACCAGCGCGTCGGGGTAGTCGCGGCTGAAGCCGTATTCGAAGCCGAGCGCCGCGGCCTCCGACAGCACGGTATCGTAGACGTCGAATCGCGCCTGCCCGGGACGCACATGGCGCAGCGGAATCCACTCCGTCCCGTTCTCGGTGTCGACCAGGACCGCGTGACGTTGATTAAACGTGCCGCGCCGGCTGTCCTGCCCCGCCAGCCGCACCAGCACGCCGTCCCACAGGAGCGAGCCGAAAGCGAGCGCCTCGGCCATGCCCCAGTCGATCGGCCGATCGCCGCGGACCATGCTCATGCGTTCGGTCAGCAGCTTCTGGATCTTGGGATGCACGTGGAACTCGGGCGGCGGCGTGGTGATGCCGACTGCGATCTCGATCAGGCGTTCCTGGTCGACCGCGGTCTCGACCTCGTACTCGGGCTGGTAGCGCCCGCCGCAGTAGCCGTCCCAATACGCCGGCAGCCGGCGCAGCATCGGCTTCTTGTCCAGCGCGCGGCCGGCTTCGAGATCGCGGTCGAAGCGCTCGCGAATCTCGCGCTCGAGCTGCTCGCGCTCCGCCGCCTTCAAACCGAGCTGGTCGGCATACGACTCCCAAAGCCGCGGGCGGCCCTGGATCCGGCGATAGAGCAGCGGCTGGGTGGTGGTCGGGTCCTCGACCTCGCTGTGGCCGTAGCGCCGGTACCCGATCAGATCCAGCACCACGTCGCTATGAAACCGCGCGCGGTACTCCAGCGCCATCTGCCCGGCGCGCACCACCGCGTCGGGATCTTCGCCGTTGAGGTGGAAGATCGGAATCGCGAGCCGCTTGGCCACATCGGAGCTGTAGCGCGAGGAGTGCAGCGCCTGCGGTTCGGTGGTGAAACCGATCAAGTTGTTGACGATCACATGCACGGTGCCGCCGATGGTGAAGCCGTGCAGGTTGGCCAGATTGAGCGTCTCGGCCGCGATCCCTTGCCCGGCGAAGGCGGCGTCGCCGTGCAACGTGATCGCCAAGACCTTCGAATGGGTCCGATCGCCGATCCGCTCCTGGCGTGCCCGCACCCGGCCGGCCACGATCGGATCGACCGCCTCCAAATGGCTCGGATTGGAGACCAGGTGAATTCGGATCTCCTTGCCGGCCGCCGAAGTGTAGGTTCCGGTCGCGCCGAGGTGGTACTTCACGTCGCCGCCGCCCAGCACGCTGCGCGGGTCGACATCCTCGAAGCGGGTGAACAGGTGGGCCGGCGGAATACCGACGATGTGCGCCAGCACGTCGAGCCGGCCGCGGTGGCTCATGCCGATCAGGGCCACCTCGACGCCGCGCTCGGCGGCGCTGCCGAGCACTGCGTCGAGCAGCGGAATCAGCGCCGCCGCGCCCTCCAGCGAGTAGCGTTTGGTGCCGACGTAGCGGGCGTGCAGGAAATGCTCGAACAGCTCGGTCTCCGCGATCCGGGTCAGGATATGGCGCCGGTTCGGTTGCGGCGGCTCGGCCTCCATCTGCTCGGCGATCCAGCGGCACCGCTCGGGATCCGGCATGTGCATGAACTCGACGCCGATGCTGCCGCAGTAGATCGAACGCCAGCGCTGGGCCGCGGCCGGATCGACCGCATCGATCTCGGGGTACGGCAGCGGCTCCAACCGGCCGAGGTCGTCGAGCTCGGCTTGCAGGTAGCCCCAGCGGCGAAACGCGTTGGCGATCGGCTCGTCGCTCATGGTCGAACCCGAATAATGAAGTGGATCTTAGCGCCCGCTGCGGGGTCGGAAAAGAGGACGGCTATACTAGTGTCCCGGTTCCTAAATAGCTTGCCAATCGTTCGGGGCGCCGCGGCTCCAGCTGCAAGGCGCCGCGACGCAGGCGATACAGAGTATCGGCGAGGAGCGGCAACGCCGCAGATGGGGCCGCGCCGCCCCGAACCCGAAGGGCGCCAGCAGGGGGTGCGGGGGAGTTCCCCCGCTT
>DASWHO010000187.1:0-4926 GCA_036398155.1 Acidobacteriota bacterium | reverse complement strand
GCTGTTCGTCAACGATGCGATCGGGCAAGGCGAGCTGCGCACCGTCTCGATCGGGGCCGACACGCCGCTCACTCTCCGGCTCAATGCGCCGCCGGCGCTGAGCGGCGGGCCGGCCGCGTTCGTCCTGTACGCCTGGCTCGGGAGCCCGAATCCGGCGTCGGTCCAATCGCTGCCTTTCGAGCTCGGGTCGATCTGCATGCCGGTGCCGCTCGGCGGCGGGGCGCCGCTGCCGGCGCTGATCTGGAACAACATCGGCCTGGAAGAGCTGCTCGGTGCGCCTTCCTTGCCCTCGCAGCCGGCGCCGAGCGTGGTCCTGGAGCTGCCGCAAGGGCTCGGGCTCAGCGGGATGTTTTTTCTGCAAGGCTTCATCCTCGACCCGGCGGCGCCCAGCGGCATCGCGGCAGTGACCAACGGCATCACGCTGAGCGTCGAATAGTCTCTAAATAGTCAACGGCTTCACCCTTGATATCCGCCCGCACGGTTCTGAATGGGTGGCATGGGTGGCCGAAGGCCGCCCATGGGCGAGCTCTGCATCGCGGATGAGGTCGTCCATGGGCGCGCTGCGGCGCTTGGTCCTCCCCGCCGCTTCCCCTATCCTGGGTAAAATCTCGGCGGCACAGGAGGGAAGCAGATGGCGAATGTTTCCGCGGTGGTGACCGGACTCGGCCCGATCAGCGCGATCGGCTGCGGGCGCAACGATTTCTGGGACGCCTTGATCGAAGGGCGCCACGGTTTCGGTCCGATCACCCTCTGCGATGCCAGCCAATCGCCGTGCAAGATCGGCGCCGAAGTGCGCGACTTTCGACTCGAGCGCTACGTGCAGAACGGGCACGTGATGGCGCGGCGCATGCCGCGACCGGTCCAGTTCGCGCTGGCGGCCGGGGTGCTGGCGCTGCACGATGCCGAGCTCGATCTCGACGCCTGCGATCCGGACCGGCTCGGCGTCTACATCGGGACTTCGATCGGAAATCTGGGCGAGCTGTTCGAGCTGCGCGACCGCTGGGAGCGCAGCGGCGGGGTGCCGCCGCACAGCGCCTTCCACGCCTTCAATCACTCGGCCGCCTGCGTGGTCTCATCCTTCTTCAACATCCGCGGCCCGATCCATACCGCGACCTCGGGCTGCAATTCCGGGATCGACGCGCTGGGCCAATCGCTGCGCATGATCCAGGCCGGCGCGGTCGACGCCATGCTGGTGATCGGCAGCGATTGCGAGCTGGTGCCGGAGATCCTGGCGGCGCTCAACGCTTCGAACTCGCTGGTGACCCGCTTCAACGACCAACCGGGGCGCGCCTCGCGGCCGTTCGATCGCGACCGCGGCGGCAACGTGATCGGCGAGGGCGCGGCGGCGCTGCTGCTGGAGGCCGAGCCGCACGCGCGCCGGCGCCGCGCTCGCAGCTACGCCAAGGTCGCCGGGTACCGGCTCTGCTCGGCCGGCCGCAACCGCCAGTACAGCCACGACGCACCCGAGCTCGACATCCGCCCCTGTGTTCGGGCGCTGGGCGGGGCGCTCGAGGAGGCGGGCTGGGAGCCGGGTCAGGTCGACCTGGTCAACGCCAACGGCTCTTCATCGGTGATCTACGATCGGCTCGAAGCGCTGGCTTACGCCGAGCTGTTCGGCGCGCGCTTGCCGAAGATCCCGATCCACTCGATCAAGTCGATGCTGGGGCAGCACGGCGCCGGCTCCTCGGCGCTGCAGGCGGTCGCGGCCTGCCTCAGCCTGCGGCGCAAGACCATGCCGCCGACCATCAATCACGAGGAGCTCGATCCGGCCTGCGGGCCGCTGCGGGTGATCACCAAGCCGGAGCCGGCCCCGCTGCGTCGCGTCCTGGTCCACTCGATCGGGCTGGGCGGCTTCTACTACTCGGCCGCCGCGTTCGAAGCCGAGGCGGCTTCCGATCCCAACCAGACCGGCTTGATGCAGGTGGTCTGGAGCAAGCAGACCGAGGGGCGTTTCCAGCCGGCCGAGGATTATCAGAAACCGCTCGAGCCCTGGTCGCCGCGTCCCGACTGAGAAACGGGTCGCCGGCGGGCGCGCACCACCACGTGGAGCTCGTCGTTGCGCGGGTTGTCGAGCCGCAGGACGATCCGGCCCTGTGCATCCTCGCTCACGCTTGCCGGCGTGGAGCAGTGGGTCAGCATCCAACCTTGGGGCAACATCACGGTGTTGCGCGGCCGCCCCAAGGTCCGGTCCCACACCAACTTGCCGTCTTGCAGCCGGTAGCGCTCGGTGTCGGTGTAGGTCTCGATCACCCGGATCCGCACCGACCCGCCCTCGGGGACCGGTTCGAGCAGCGCGCCCTCGACCACCACCGAGTCCGGCTCGGAAGGCTCCGGGTAGAGTTCCAGCGCGTTGACCGCCGCGCCGCTGATCTTGCGGGTTTTCAAACGGCGCCCGCTGTCCAGGTCGATGAAGGTGATGTCCTCGGATACCGTGCTGCCGGCGCGCACGAAGCTATGTGCGACGGTTTGACCCGGGCGCGTGATGTTGAAGTCGTGCGCGAAGCGGAACTGATGGCGCGCCGGATCCAGCAGCCAGTAGGTGATCTCGCGGTCCTGTTCGGCGCGATGAACCGAATCGGCCGGCTGCGCGCCGGCGCGGATCGCCCAGCCCCAAAGCACGAGCGCCGCCGCCGTGCGCGCGATTCGCATCATCGCGCCGCCGCGAGCTTGCGCCCCACGATCCGGACCTCGAGCTGGTCGGAGCGATCGTTGACCATGCTGAGCTTGATCCGCCCGTCGGCCTCGCGGCTGACGATTACCGGCACCGAGCTCTCGACCAGCTCGTAGTCCGGCGGCAGCAGCACGACGTTGCGGCGGATGCCGAGCGAGCGCTCGAACACGATCCGGTCGCGCTCGGTGAAGTAGGACTTCGGATCGCGGTAGGTTTTGAAAATCCGCAGCCGCGCCTCACCGCCTTCGGGCACCGGGCGCGGCAGCGTCACGCGGATGAAACGCGTGTCGTCGGCTAGATCGGATTCGGCCTGCCCGGCGGCCTTGGCGGTCTTGGCGTCGGTCAGCTCGAAGCGCAGCTCTTTCCCGCTGGCCCGATCGAACACCTTCTCGTCGGTCGCTTCGCTGCCGGGCCGGACGATGTTGAAGAAGGCGGTGGCGCCGGACTCGACCGCGGAGACGTCATAGCGGATCCGAAACTGGTGCGAGCTTGGATCCAGCAGCTCGTAAACCGTCATCTCGTCCAGCGCCGCGGCCGGCGCGGCGAGCCGCGCCAGGACGACCAGCAGGAGCGCCGTTCGCGCGCTCATTAGAAGCCGCCGTTGAAGCGCCGGGCCCGGTCGATGCCGCCAGTGCCGGGGCCGGTGACCAAGCCACGAAACGGCGTGGTGCAGTTGGCGTTGGAGACATCGAAAAAGACCTTGCCGGTGCCTCGGATCTTGACCCGCGCCGCAGGGCCGACGCCGGGCAAGGTGATCGCCTGGGAGCCGTCGTTGGGCGTGGCCGCCGCCAGCGTGATCGGGAATGTGAGCCCGCCGTCGCCCGAGAGCAGAATGTCCACCAAGGCGGCGCTGACCGGCGCGCTGCTGGTGTCGGCGACGTTCCAGGTCACGGTCGAGGGGCAGGCTCCGCCGCCGCCTCCGGGAGCGGTGACGGTGAACGGCCCGGAGCTGGTGGTGGAGGTCAAGATCATCTGATCCTTGCCGATCCGGCCGCCCCCGGGCGCATTGTCGCGGACTGTGACCCGGTAGGTCATCGAACGGTTGGTGACCGGCAGGGTCTCGCCGGGCGCCGTGGTGTTGCTCAGCAGATCGGTCAGGCGCGGGAACACCCGCGTCGGGCTCGCGGTCGCCGGCCAGTCGCGGAAGATCGGCGAGCTGCCGTTGTCGCCGGCCGAAAGCGGCGCTTGCGGGCCCAGATCGAACTCCTCCCAGTCGTAGGTCAGCGCATGGCCGTCGAGATCGCTGCCGCTCAAGGCGGTCAGCTCGAACGGCGTGCCCATCGGGATGGTGAAATCGGGCCCGGCGCTGACCGTGGGAGCGTTGGGGTTGTTCGCCGAGCTCAGCACCACGCAGCTGCTGCCGCCGCCGCTGACGAAGGGTTCGATCTGGTCCAGGCTGGTGCCGTGAAAATTGTCATCGCTGTGCGGCTGCAGATCGTCGGCGCCGCAGATTCCGGCGTAGGCCATGATGGTCGAGCCGCTGCCGGGCTCGTAAGCGCGCGACGCGGTTCGATTGTTGGCGCAGCTGCCGAGGGAGCCGTTGAACGTGTGACTCGCGCCCCACTGGTGGCCCATTTCATGGGCCACGTAATCGATGTCGAACGGATCGCCGATCGGCATCGAAATGCCGGTGCAGCCCCGGGCTCTGCTGGAGCCGCAAGGGACGGCGAGCTGGGCCACGCCGCCTCCACCCAGATCGAAGACGTGGCCGATGTCGTAGTTGGCCAGGCCGATCACTGCGTTGAGATTGCTTTGATTCTCATTGAGCATCATGAAGCAGTTGCCGCTGGTATACGGATCCGGGTTCATGGTGTAGACGACCTGGTTGTTGTTGGGCACCAGCTGCATGAACAGCGACAGGTCGCGGACGTAGACCCCGTTGACCCGGTTCATGGTGGTGACGATCGCGGCCAGGCCGGCGGCCACGGTGCCGCCGTGAAACGCGGTGTACTCGGCGGTGGCGGCGTTGGCCAGCCGGTAGGTGCGCAGCATCCCGCCGGTCCCGCTCGCTGCGCGTGGCCGCGCCGGCCCGATTCCGAACTGGCTGATCGGGAGGCGCGAGGACGGATCGAACCGGGTCGCTGATTCATCCACGAATTCGCACGAAAAGGCCTTGCCGGTGGGGCGATAGTCGCGCTTGAAGTAGCTGACGTAGAGCCGATCATCGCCCTGCCAGTACGGATCGACGAAATAGGTCGCGCCAGGCGCCAGCACCATGGCGTGGAAGCCGGCCGGGCCGCCCCAGTCGAGGCGCA
>DASWHO010000186.1:0-15657 GCA_036398155.1 Acidobacteriota bacterium | reverse complement strand
CGGTCGTGAATATCTGCCGACAGCCTTCTCAGGTCCTTCTCGACCGAACGCTCCAGCAGGACCTTAGGCACGGTCTCACGGCTTTCTGTCCGCCAAGTATTCCTCCAACGAACGGTAGCGAAGTGTCCTTTTTCGCGCGCGTTTCAGCCACGCGATATCCTCAGCATCCTCCACTCTCTCCAACAGCTCTTTATAGGCCTTGATGGGTAGGATGACGGAGACGGGCTTGCCCTTACGCGTGACTATTTCTGGCTCGGATAGCGTGTTCTTCATTGCCCTTTCAGCATATCAAATTTTTGAGAGCCATACTTTTCTATGGCTAATCGGCTGGTTTCCTGATATCATAACCTATGTCCGAAGCGCGCTTCGATTGGGACCCGGACAAGGACCGGGAAACCCAGTCGAAACACGGGGTTGCCTTCGCTACGGCCCAATTTGCCTTTGCTGATCCACGGCGCGTGATAGCGGAGGACCTCTCGCACAGCTCGGGCGAGGAGCGGTACTACTGCTTTGGCGAGGTTGGAGGCGGCATCCTCACTGTTCGCTTCACCTACCGTGAGGCCGTCATTCGGATCTTTGGTGCCGGCTACTGGCGAAGAGGTAAGCGAATCTATGACCGAGAAAATCAGATACACCGATGAACCCTTGGGCGACCTGAAGGTCGTTCCCGACTTTCTTCCATCGCCGGAAGAACTGGCCTTCCGTGAGGAAGGGGTGAAAGTGACGATCGCGCTCTCGAAGCGGAGCATCGAATTCTTCAAGCGCGAGGCCGCGAAGCATGGCACGCAGTACCAGCGCATGATCCGCCGTCTGCTGGACACCTATGCGCGGCATCATTCGCGACCTCCAGCCACCCGCTCGACCCGGACGCGCGTCAAATCATCGCGCAACGTGTAGCCTCCGCGTTATCCCGGTCCCGTGGGCAGCTGAATCCTGGTGCGAGAGAAGAATCCGAAAAAATCGGCTTCTTGGGTCGCAGCATCCGGCTCGACCCTCGACTTGGTGCGTCAAGTCGTGCGCGAAGAACTCGCACCGTATGGCACAGGCCATGGCTCTAACCCCGCGGTCCAGACGCTAAAACGGCGTGGCAAACTATAGGCTGCAGATCAAGCCGAGCGCAGGGACGGTATAATGGGTGGAGCGAGGGACCGGCGCTGGCAAGGCGGCGAATTCTCATCGGCTCGGTGCTGGCTGCGCTTCTGTTTTCTTTCCGTGCGACGGGGGGACAGGTAGCTCTGAGTGAGCTGCGGCACGTTGGCGAGCAGGTCCAACTTCCGGCGCGAGACTCAGAGGACCAGCAGGACTTGCCGGTCTGGTTTCGGGGGCTGCTTCGCCAGCGGCTTCAAGGGCTGCCCGAAGTCGGCATGCCTCAGTATCCGCGCTGCGCGACGGCAGTTCTGCAATGGCTGGAGGCCCACGAAAGCGTGGCGCCGCAAGAGCTGAGCAGCGTATTCGAAAGGCTCCAAGAGCAGGTGCCGATGACCGTCGAGGAGAATGCGCGCCGGCAGAAATATCCGCGCGAGTGGAACATCGAGATTCCCGAAGGCAGCCGCTTAGCGGAGCTGCGCGCGCGGCTCGATCAGCAGACCGATCTGCTGCCGGCCGGCGACCCGGAAGATGAGTCTCCCTTGCCTCCGTGGTTCCGTGTGTACCTGCGCAAGCAGATGAGCGGCTTGGGGCAGAGCGGCCCGTATCAGTACCCGCGCGAAAGCCCGCGGATCCTCAACGCGCTCGTCAAAGAGCCCGACGCCGAGAGCTTGGAGCCGATGCTGCAGAAGGAGCGTGCGGCGGAGGCGGAGCGCAACCGGCGTTGCTTGGAGGTGGAGGGATGAGGAATCGGGTCCTTGCTGGTGTCGCCTTGCTGGTCGCGGCTGCTGCGGCGCTCGCTCAAGAGGAGCGGGTCCTCACTCCGGCTGAGGAGAGGGCGATCCGGGCCCGCTATCCAGAGTCGTGGGAGGTCGAGATTCCCGCGGGCACGGCCCTTGCTCGTCTCCGGGACCAGTACCAGCACCGCCTGCAGAAAATCGTCGAGACCGATGTCCAAGATGCATCGCCCTACCCGCTCTGGTTCCGCGCGTTTCTCCGCGACCAATTCGAGAACTTGCCGACCCACGGGCCCTACCAGTACCCGCGGGTCGCCGCGCAGCTTCTCGAGTGGATGGTGGCGCATCCCGATCTGGAAGCGGCGCCGCCCTCAGCGCCGCGGCTCGCTCGCGAGCTTGCGCGAACGGTGACCGCCGGGACGAACATCAACATCACGAATTTCGACGAGCGCAACAGCGAATCTTTTGTGGCCGTCTATTACCAGAGTCCGAACTTCTTGGTGGCCGCGTCCAACAATATCAGCGGCTCCGGCCGGCAGAAGCAGTTTGCATCCAGCGACTTCGGCGCCACTTGGAGCACCAGCGAGCTTCCGCTGGCCGACGAGGCTCAGTTCCACTCCGATCCCGCGCTGGCCTGGAGCACGGATGGCACCGCCTGGGCCGCCACCTTGGGAATCACCGCTTCGCCGTCGTTGATCCAGGTGCAGATGTACAAGTCGACCGACCGCGGGTCGACTTGGAGTTTCGTGGCCGCGGTCTCGACCGGCAACGACAATGACAAGGAGCTGATGTGCATCGACGCGCATCCCGCCAGCCCGTTCAAAGACAATATCTACGTGGCCTGGGACCGCCCCGGCAGCGGCATGCGCTTCACGCGCTCGACCGACCAAGGCACGAGCTGGGCGCCGGTGCTCACCCTGTCGTCGGACGCCGCGATCGGCACCCACTTGGCGACCGGTCCTGGCGGAGAGCTCTATGTCGGCTGGCCGGATACAGATAGCCGCGAGCTGCGCATCACCAAGTCGACCGACGGCGGCGCGACCTTCGGCGCCACGCGGGTCATCGCCACCACCAACGACTCCTTCGAGATCGCGATCCCCGCGATGTGCCAGCGCAAGGCGCTCATCTACCTCTCCCTGGCCGTGGATCGCTCCGGCGGTCCGCACAGCGGCTGGGCCTATGCGGCTTGGACCGATCGCAATGGCAGCACCGCGGACCCAGGGTGCGGCGGCACGGGCTCGACTTCCAACTCCAATGTCTATTTCAGCCGCTCCCAGGATGGCGGAAACACGTGGTCGGCTCCGGTCGTGGTTCATTCGAACCCGGCCAAGACCGACCAGTTCAACCAGTGGATGGATGTGGATCCGAGCGACGGCGCCATCCACGTGATCTACTACGATACGCGCGACCACGCCGGCCGGGTTCGCACGCACGTGTACGGCGTTGTCTCGCGGGACGGCGGCGACACGTGGGTGGACGAGACCCGCATCACCACCGACTTCACCGACGAGACGGTGGCCGGCGCGGACTCCGGCAACCAGTACGGCGACTACAACGGCCTCGCAGTTTACCAGGGCGCATGCCATCCGGTCTGGACCGACCGCCGCACCGGCGTTCTCGGCGGCAACGAGCAGATCTTCACCATCAGCTCCGCGCCGGCGGCGGCCGGCATCAGCCTCGACCTGTGCACCAGCAAACCTTGGGCTTGTGTGGACGCCGGGATGAGCGCGGGGCAGCTCACGCTCGACTGCCCGGTGCGAGGCTGCCTCGTGCTGGCCGCCATGCCCAGGCTCTGCCAGGTAGTGCTCGACTGCCCCACGGCCGCCAGCGGTCCACCGACCTATGTCTTCGAGCTCGAGGACCTTGCGCCCGACTGGCAAGTCGGCATCGTCGACGCCGACGGGCAACCAGCTCCGGTCCAAACCGCGGACCAAGGCGAGAAACGCCTGATCACCTTCCGCCCTTCCGAAGACCGCTTCGTCGACACTCGAATCGGCGACTACTACCTCGTTTTCTCGCTGCACCCCGAGGGCACCCCAGCCCACCCCGTGGCCGTCAGTATCTCCGTCACCACCTCACCGACGCCACCGCGCTAACCGCACCGCCCCGGCAATTCGCGGGCCGCACCTACACCTGCAACCACACCCACGCCACCGCGCTAACCGCACCGCCCCTCAGGTTGGCAAAAATGTAGGGGCGGGGCTTGTCCCCGCCCGAGCGGCGTTCGAATAGACGATCGACACGCCATCGATCAAAGCTGCGCCTCACTCACGGGAGGGGACAAGCCCCAGGACAAGCCCCTCCCCTACATTCTGGCGACCTGGCGGCCGTGGCGGCTCCCTGGTGTGTCGGGGCCGTCGGGGCCGCGCACGTGAGGTGCAAGTGTCCCCGAAACCCGGGTTAAGTAAACTGTCCCCGAAATAGCAGCTATCGGTAGAAGACTTCGTCTTTGCCGTAGAGCTCCGCCACCCAACGGGCGTAGCCGTTGAAGAGCTGGGTTGGCCGGATCTCGTTGGAAAGCGGCGGGCCAAGCAGCCGCTCCTGAGCCTGGGACCAGCGCGGGTGCGGCACGTCCGGATTCACATTGGCCCAAAAGCCGTACTCGCTGGGGGCTGCCTGGCTCCAGAAGGTGCCCGGACGGCTGTCGGTGAGCTCGATCTCGACGATCGACTTGATGCTCTTGAAGCCGTACTTCCACGGCGTGACCAGGCGCAGCGGCGCGCCATGCTGAGCCGGCAGATCGTGGCCGTAGATCCCGGTGGCGATGAAGGCCAGCTCATTGCGCGCCTCCTCGAGGGTCAAGGCCTCGAAGTAGGGCCACGGCCACCAAGTTTCGTTCTTCTGTCCCGGAGCCTGCTCCGGACGCAGGAAGGTCTTGAACGCCACGTGGGTGGCGCTGCTGCTGGGCTCGGCCAGATCGAGCAGAGCGCGGAGCGTAAAGCCGGTCCACGGCACCGCCATCGCCCAGGCCTCGACGCAGCGGTGGCGATAGAGCCGCTCTTCGATCGGCATCCGCTTGAGCAGATCGTCGTAGTGCAGCCGCACCGGCTTGCCGACCAGGCCTTTGATCTCGATCTGCCAGGGCCGCGGCTTGAACCCGCCGGTGTGGCGCCAGACGTCCTTGGCGGTCGAGAACTCATAGAAGTTGTTGTACTTGGCAGCGATCGCCTCTTCGGTCAGCGGCCGGTCGAGCCGGAACTGCGGATTCCGCGGCGCGGGATAGCCGCCGCCCACACGCGGCGCGAAAGGCTCCGCCGCCCTCGCGGCCCAGGCCGCCCGCGGCGGAATCCCCGCGATCGATAGCGCGGCGAGCCCAAATCCGCCAAAGCCCAGATCGCGCAGAAAACGGCGTCGATCCCAGTATACGGCTTCGGGCGTGGCTTCCCGCTCCGGGATCTCCCAACCACGCGGCACTCGAATCGGCATGCTGGTCTGTTCCCTCGCGCCCTGCGAGATTACCTTACCGGATCTTGGATGCCGGCGCCCTGCTGGTGGTTGCGGCCTCCAAAAACGTTCCGCTCGACTCTTGCCCTCCAGCGACGAGCCGCGACCATCTGGCCTCGCGGAGCCGTGGGCCGGTAAACTGGCGCTGAGCCGCGGCGGCGGCGATATCCTCACGGTCCGATTATCCTGGAGGGCTCATGACCACTTCGGCGCCCACGAACGATTTGACCCTGTCCCGCGAATTGAACGGGCAGGTCGCGCTCATCACCGGCGCCAGCTCCGGAATCGGCGCCGCGACCGCCGCGCGCCTGGCGCAGGCCGGAGCGGCCTGCGCCCTGGTGGGTCGCAAGCTCCCGGCCTTGGAACACACCCGAGCGCAGTGCGCCGCGCTCGGCGCGGCGGCGGATTGTTTTGTGGCCGATGTCACCGATCCTGCGGCGGCGGAGGCCGCCGTGAGTGGGGCCGTCGCACGCTTCGGGCGTCTGGATATCTTGGTCAATGCCGCCGGCGTGATTGCGACCGGCGGCCTGCAAGCGACCGACCTCGAAGCCTGGGATGCGATGTTCGCGATCAACGTGCGCAGCGTGTTTCACTTGATGCGGCTGGCCCAGGCGCACCTGGAGCGCACCCGCGGCTGCGTGGTCAACGTCTCCAGCGTCGCCGGCCTGCGCAGCTTCCCCGGCGTGATCGCCTACGCCGCCAGCAAGGCGGCGCTGGACCAGCTCACCCGCTGCGCCGCGCTCGAGCTCGCCGCCGCCGGCGTGCGGGTCAACGCCGTCAATCCCGGCGTGGTGGTGACCGAGCTGCACCGGCGCGGCGGCATGGAACCGGCCGCCTACGAAGCGTTCCTCGAACGCAGCAAGACCACCCACCCCCTGGGCCGGGTCGGCCAGCCACAGGAGATCGCCGATCTGATCCTGTTTCTGGCCTCGCCGCGCGCCGGCTGGATCACCGGCGAAACCGTCGCGATCGACGGCGGCCGGGCCTTGACCTGCCTGCGCTAGGGGGGTCGAGGGGCTTGCCGCAGCTCCATCTCACCGGCCTCGATCTGGGGGTGATCCTGGCCTATGTCGCAGCGACCTTGCTGATCGGCTACGCAACCCGGCGGGTGTCCCCGACCGTCGAGGCGTATCTGCTCGCCGGCCGCCGCTTGACCTTGCCGCTGTTCGTCGGCTCGCTGGTCGGCACCTGGTACGGCGGCATCTTGGGCGTCGGGGAGATCGCCTTTTCGGCCGGTCTGGTCAATTGGCTGACCCAGGGCTTGTTCTGGTACCTGGCCTACGCCATCTTCGCGCTGTTTCTGGCCCGCCGGCTGCGCGAATCGCTGGCGGTGACCCTGCCCGAGCAGCTCGACCGCTTCTACGGGCGCGGAGCCTATACCATCGGCGCGATCCTGAACTTCCTCAACACCGTCCCGGTCGCGTACGTCCTGTCGCTGGGGCTGCTGCTGCAGCTGTTCTTCGGCCTCTCGCTCGGCGCCGGGGTCCTGATCGGAGCCGCGATCGTCTGTCTCTACAGCCTGCGCGGCGGCTTTCGCTCCGACGTCTACACCGACATGCTGCAGCTGGTGGTGATGTGCCTCGGCGTCGCCATCCTCATTCCGTACGCCGTGTTCGGACTGGGCGGCGCGGACTACCTGCGCGCCCAGCTCCCGGCTCGGCACCTGGATTTGACCGGCGGCTGGGACGCGCAGGAACTGGCGGTCTGGTTCCTGATCGCGATGACCACCTTGGTCGACCCGCATTTCTATCAGCGCTGCTACGCGGCGCGCTCGCCGCGGGTCGCTCAGCTCGGCATCTTTCTCGCAATCGGTTTCTGGTGCCTGTTCGATGTCTGCACCACCTTCGGCGCCATCTACGCCCGCGCCGCGCTGCCCGATGCGCCGGCCATTTGGGGCTATCCGCTGCTGGCCGATCAGATCCTGCCCAGCGGCGCCCGCGGGCTGTTCTTCGCCGGCGTCCTGGCGACGGTGATGAGCACGGTGGACTCGTATGCCTTGGTCGCAGCCGCCACGTTGGGAAGGGACCTCTACGGCCGGATCCTGCGGCCGTCGGCCTCGGAAGCCAGCGTGGTGCGGGCGTGCCGCATCGGCCTGGTGGTCAGCGTGCTGCTGGCCGCCGGATTCGCGCTAGTGTTCGAGGGCTCGATCCGAGCGGTCTGGAAGTCGTTCGGGTCGCTGATGGCTGCTTCGCTGCTGGTGCCGATGCTGGCCGGCCTGCTATGGACGCGAAGTCGATCGGCCGCCGCCGGTCTCAGCGCTCTGCTGCTGGGCGGAGGAATCACGGCGTTGGACTTGGTGCTCGAGTCGTTCGGCCGCTCTCCGTTGCCCGGGATCGAGCCGCTGTTTGTGGGCCTGAGCGCGTCGCTGCTCGGTTTCCTGCTGGCCCGGATCGTGACCCGCCGGCCATGAGCGACTGGACCCTATGGCTGGTGGCGGATGCCTTCCTTTTGGCGCTCGCGGCGCTGGCCCTGGCCGCCGCGTTTCTGATCGAGCTGCTGCGCGGCGATCCAAGAAACAGAAGTCCCGATCGGCCGCCGGGCTAGACGGGAGGTTTGACCAGGATCGTGCTCGGCTGCTCGGACGCCAGCCACGGCTCGCGGCACGGCTGGTGCGCGCGGTACAGCTCCAGCCGCCCGCGAACCTGTTCGACCAAGTCGCTCCGGCCGCCAATCTCAGCGCTGACCAGCGCCGTCTGCTGCCAGGCGATGGCGGCCTCGAACTCGCCCGCGGCGGCCCGAGCCATCGCCACCGCCTCGGCGTTATCCAGTGTCGGGGCGCGGGCGAACGCCTGCTCGGCCAAGCGTCGCGCCGCCTGAATATCGTCGGGCGCCGCGCCGCCGCGAGTGGCGAGCAGCCGGGATTGCAGCATGGTGAATACCGCGGTATTGGGAAAACTCTGCGCCGCTTGTTGCAGCGCGCGATCGGCGTCGCTCCAGCGGCCCAGGCGGACCAGACAGACCGCCGACCAGAAGCGCGACTGAACCTGCGAAGGCTCCAGCTCCAGCGCTTTGGCGTACGCCTCGAGGGCCGGCTGGCAGCGGCCGCGGGCGCGATCGAGGTTGCCGAGCTGGTAGTGCGTTTCAGCGACACCGGGATCGAGCTTCAGCGAGGTCGCGAGCTCGATCTCGGCTTCGGCCAGGCGACCCAGGTCGATCAGGACCGCGCCGAGCACGTTGCGAGCCACAGCGCTTTCAGGCTGAATCTCGATCACCTTGCGCAGCTCGGCGACCGACTCCTCGGTCCGGCCCGCGCGGTAGAGCGCGCGCGCCAGCGAGGAACGGTATTCGATCCGCCCGGGCGCGATCTCCGCCGCCCGCCGATACTCCTCGATCGCCTCGGCGTAACGCCCGCGATGCAGCGCCGCGTTGCCGCGCTGTTGGTGCTCCCGGGCCCCCAACTTGAACTGCTCGAGCCGCCCCATCAGCGGATCCTCGAGCACCACCGGATTCTGCGCGATCTTGTCCTCGGAGATGCCCTCCAAGAACCGCTGCGCGCCGGCGGAGTCCCCCACCCCGCGGTACGCGACCCCCAAGTTGTATCGGATCGGCGTCGCATCGGGCTGCTCGGCCAGCGCCGCCTCCAGATGGCGCACCGCCAGGCCGAAATCGCGCCGCGCCAGCGCCACCCGGCCCAACCCGAGCAGCGCCGCGGCGCGGTTCTGTTTCAGCTCGAGGACGGTCTGGTAGCATTCCTGGGCGCGATCGATATTGCCATGCTTGAGCTCGAGCTCGCCGAGCCAGATCCAGGACGCAACATGGTTGGGGCGGCGCTGCAACACCCGCTCGAACGCGGCCCGCGACACTTCGGCGGCGCCGCGCTCCGACGCGGCATGCGCCAGGTAGTAGGACCAGGGGAAGCCATCGGGCACCAGCTGCTCGGCTTGGGCGTAGCAGCGCTCGGCCGCCGGGTAGTCGCCGTTGGCGTGATACCAGTGGCCCAGCTCACCGATGGCGCGGCTGATGGGCTCGGAATCGGCGGCCGGCGACTGCTGCAGACGGGCCACTTCGTCGCGCAGCGCTTGGTACTGCTCGGCGACCGGCCGATCCATCTGTTCGAGATGAACCGGCGCCGGGGGCAGCTCGACCTGGGAGGGAACCAGGCCGGGGCCCGAGCACGCAAGCTGCGCCAAGGCGCCGAGCGCCGCGAGGCCGCTGGATCTCAAACGGCTCATTGCGGCACCACCTTCCGGCCCGCGCCCTGCGTCAGAGTCGTATAGCGGCCGATGCCGATCGCGCCGAATTCCTCGCTGCTGCCGTCCGGCCAGCGAACCACGACGCGCTGCGCGCCGGCGGCTGCGCCCAAGCCGAACAGCACTCGTGGATCCTTGGCCGACAGGTAGCTCCCATCGCTGCGCGCGCGCCGCTGCAAGACCGGCCCCGCCGACCGATACAGCCTCGCCTCGGCCCCCAGCAGATCGCGCTTGAGCTCCGCGCTGACCAGCCGCAGGCCCAACCAGGCGCGGCGCTGCCCGACCTGATTGATCAGCAGTCGCGCGGGCCCGGCGTTGTTGGAGACCAGCGCATCGATATCGCCGTCGTTGTCGACATCGCCGAGCGCGGCGCCACGGCTGACCTCCTGGAGCTGGAAGACCGCCCCGGCGCGGCCGCTCACGTCCACCAGACGGCCGCGACCCAGATTGCGAAACAGTTGATCGGGCTGCGCCAGCGGATGAAGCGATCCCGCGGCGGCTTGTTCTTCCAAGATCCGGACCGCGCCGTTGACGGCCAGAATATCGATCCAGCCGTCGTTGTCGAAATCCACGAAAGAGGTGCCGAACCCGGTGTACGGCAAGGTCGGCAGATCCAGGCCGGCGCTCGCGGTGCGATCCTCGAACAGACCCTGACCGTTGTTGAGATAGAGGGTGTTGCTGTCGTTGTCGATGTGGGTCATGTAGAGATCCTCGTCGCCGTCGTTGTCCAGATCGCCGGAGTCCACCCCCATGCTCGACTGCGCCTGGCCGGCGGCGTTGACTGCGCAGCCGGCCAGCATCGCCTCGTTGCGAAAAGTGCCGTCACCCTGGTTCATCCACAAGAAGTTGCGCCGCTCGTCGTTGGCGACGTAGAGATCGATCCAGCCGTCGGCATCGAAATCGCCGGTGACCACGCCCAGCCCGCTGCTCGGCTCCGAAAGCATCCCGGCCGCCCCGGACACATCTTCAAAGCTGCCGTCGCCGCGATTATGCAACAGACGGTCGGTCACGCCCTCGTAGCTCTGCGGCCCGCAGTAATCGGGCCGGCCCGACTGGGTGCGGCAGGTCTTGTGGTTCGAGAGCCGGAAGTTGACGTAGTTGGCAACGTAGAGATCCAGGTAACCGTCGCGGTCGTAGTCGAAGAACGCCGCGCTGCTGCTCCAGCGCGGATCGTCGGTGCCGGTTTGGGCGGTGACATCGCTGAAGCTGCCGTCGCCATTATTGCGCCACATCTGGTTGGAACCGAAGTTGGTGACGTAGAGATCGATCCAACCGTCGTTGTCGTAGTCGCCGGTGGCAACCCCCATGCCGTAGCCGCCCGCGCGCAAACCGCTTTGAGCGGTGACGTTGGTGAACCGCAAGGCGCGCGATCCGTCGGGCCGCACCTCGAGGTCGTTGCGATAGAGCTGATCGACCAGCGGCAGCGGCATCCGCGGCTGGAACAGGGCATCAGCCAAGCTCTTGCCCGGCCCCAACATATGGCCCTGCACCAGATAGGCGTCCAAGTCCCCATCGTTGTCGTAATCGAACAGGGCCGCGCCGGCCCCGGCCATCTCGCAGAAGTAAAGCTCCCCCGACATGCCGTTGAAATGAACGAAGTCGAGCCCAGAAGCCGCGGATCCGTCGACGAACAGCGCGCCGGCCGGCAGCTCCAGCGGCGCATCCGGCGGTTTGGGGTCCTCGGCGGCCGGGCGGCAGGCGCCGGCGGTCGCGGCGAGAGCCAGGGCCAAGACGCACCGAAACCGGTGGTCACAAGCTTTAGGAGGAGTCATGGGCTGGAAGGAGAAAGTGTAAGCTCGCCTGCACATTATGAGCTTTCACCGCGCCTCAAATCCAGTCGCGGCGAGGCTCGTTTCCAGAGAGTTCCGGCGGTCCAAACCGACACGGCAGAATCCAGTTTGACGCACCGGCCCGCCGCCACCGGCTTCCGCGGGCGCCCCACGGGCCGCTCCAGCAGCGGCATGTCGGTTGCAAGAGGCGCCGGGCGGCAGCGATGCGATCCAAGACCCAACGCGGAGCCCTTCGCGCCAAGCTCAGGCCCGAAGACCTCGAGTTCGGGGCCTTGCTGATCGCCCTGGTGATCGTTCTGGTCTTGTCGCTGCTCGGCTTCGGCTTGGCCTGAACAACCTCGGCCTGGTCCAGCTGGACCGCTCCGGGCCGAGCTGGAAAATCCGGCCGCCCCGGCCCACAATAACCTCCAGCCGTTAAAGTATTGAAACGTCATGGAGGCCTCGCATCCGATCCAGGAGCTGCTGCGCCAACGCATCGTCCTTTTGGACGGCGCGATGGGCACGATGGTGCAGAGCCGCCGGCTCTCGGAAGCCGAGTTCCGCGGCAGCGAGTTCGCCGGCCACCCCTGCGACTTGAAAAACAACAACGAGGTGCTGTGCCTGACCCGGCCGGTGCTGATCGAACAGATCCACGCCGCCTACCTCGAGGCCGGCGCCGACATCATCTCCACCGACACCTTCAACGCCAACGCGATCTCGATGGCGGACTATCAGCTCGAAACCCGGGTCTACGACCTCAACTTTGCCGCGGCCCAGATCGCGCGCCGCGCGGTCGCTTCGGTCCAGCAGAGCGACCCGGATCGGCCGCGCTTCATCGCCGGCTCGATGGGGCCGACCAATCGCACCGCGTCGCTGGCGGTGGACGTGAACAATCCGGCCTATCGCGCGACCCGCTTCGACCAGTTCGTGGCCGCCTACCGCGAGCAGGCCCGCGGCTTGCTCGACGGCGGGGTCGACCTGCTGTTGGTCGAAACCGTGTTCGATACCCTGGTCTGCAAGGCGGCCCTGTTCGCGATCCAGGAGCTGTTCGAGGGCGGCGCGCGCCGGGTGCCGCTGATGGTCTCGGTCACGATCACCGACCAAAGCGGCCGCACGCTCTCGGGCCAGACCGTCGAGGCGTTCTGGAACTCGATCGCGCATCTGGATCTGCTCAGCGTCGGCATCAACTGCGCGCTCGGGCCGCGGCAGATGCGTCCCTATCTCGAAGAGCTGGCCCGGATCGCGCCGCTGTCGCTGAGCTGCCACCCCAACGCCGGGCTGCCGAACCCGCTTTCCGAGACCGGCTTCGACGAGACTCCGGAGTCGATGGCCGAGCAGCTCGGCGAGTACGCCAGCAGCGGCTGGCTCAACCTGGTCGGCGGCTGCTGCGGCACCACGCCCGAGCACATCGCCGCCATCGCCCGAGCGGTGGCCGGCCAGGAGCCGCGGCGCCTGCCGCAGCCCGAGCCGTTCACCCGGCTCAGCGGCCTGGAGCCGCTCACCATCCGTCCCGATTCCAACTTCATCGTGATCGGCGAGCGCACCAACGTCACCGGCTCGCCGCGTTTCGCCAAGCTGGTGCTGGCCGGCGACTTCGAAGGCGCGCTCGCGGTGGCGCGCCAGCAGGTCGAAAACGGCGCCAACATCCTCGACGTCAACCTGGACGAGGCGATGCTCGATTCCGAGTCGGCCATGACCACCTTCCTGGATCTGGTCGCCGCCGAGCCCGAGGTGGCGCGCATCCCGGTGATGATCGACAGCTCCAAGTGGTCGGTGCTGGAAGCCGGCCTCAAGTGTTTGCAGGGCAAGGGGGTGGTCAACTCGATCAGCCTCAAGGAAGGCGAAGATTTGTTCCGGCGCCAGGCGCGGCTGATCCGGCGCTACGGCGCGGCGGTGGTGGTGATGGCGTTCGACGAGCGCGGCCAGGCGGACAGCACCGAGCGCAAGGTCGAAATCTGCTCGCGCGCCTACCGGATTCTCACCGAACAGGTCGGCTTCCCGCCGCAGGACATCATCTTCGATCCCAACATCTTGACCGTGGCCACCGGGATCGAAGAGCACAACCGCTACGCGCTGAGCTTCATCGAAGCGACCCGGAGGATCAAGGCCGAGCTGCCGCTGGTCAAGGTCAGCGGCGGGGTCAGCAACATCTCGTTCTCGTTCCGCGGCAACAACCGGGTGCGCGAGGCGATGCACGCGGCCTTCCTCTACCACACGATCGGCGCCGGGCTCGACATGGCGATCGTCAACGCCGGCCAGCTCGCGGTTTACGAAGAAATCCCGCCCGACCTGCTCGAGCGGGTCGAAGATGTGCTGCTCGACCGCCGGCCCGACGCCACCGACCGCTTGCTCAGCTTCGCCGCCTCGGTCGAGCGCGGCGGCAAGGCCGCGGTCCAGGAGCAAGCCTGGCGCTCGGGCAGCGTCGCAGAGCGGCTCAGCCACGCGCTGGTTCACGGCATCATCGACCACATCGAGGAGGACGTCGAAGAAGCGCGGCGCGGCCTGCCGCGCCCGCTGGACGTCATCGAAGGACCGCTGATGGCCGGGATGAGCGTGGTCGGCGACCTGTTCGGCGCCGGCAAGATGTTCCTGCCCCAGGTGGTCAAGAGCGCGCGGGTGATGAAGAAGGCGGTCGCGGTGCTGCTGCCGTACATGGAGGCCGAGAAGGAGCACAGCGGCCGCTCCAGCTCGCAAGGCAAGATCGTCACCGCCACGGTCAAGGGCGACGTCCACGACATCGGCAAGAACATCGTCGGCGTGGTGCTGCACTGCAACGGCTACGAGGTCATCGACCTCGGGGTGATGGTGCCATGCGAGAAGATCCTGCAGACCGCGCGTGAGGTCGGCGCCGATCTGATCGGCCTCAGCGGCCTGATCACACCCTCGCTCGACGAGATGGTGCATGTCGCCCAGGAGATGGAGCGCGAAAGAATGCAGCTGCCGCTGCTGATCGGCGGCGCCACCACCAGCAAAGCGCACACCGCGGTCAAGATCGCGCCGGCCTACAGCCGGCCGGTGGTCCACGTGCTCGACGCTTCGCGCGCGGTCGGCACCGTCGCCAGCCTGCTGCAGCCGGCCCAGAAGGAAGCGTTTGCCGAAAAGGTGCGCGCCGAGCAGGAGGCGCTGCGTGTCCAGCACGCCGGCGCTCAGGCGGCGCGCAAGCTGGTGACCCTCGAGCAGTCGCGGGCGCGGCGCCTCCAGACCGACTGGGACGACTTGCCGATCGCCAAGCCGGCCTTTCTGGGCCTGCGCAGCTTGGAGGAGTTCCCGCTCGCCGAGCTGGCCCGCGCGATCGATTGGACCCCGTTCTTTCAGGCTTGGGAGCTGCGTGGCCGCTACCCGCAAATCCTCGACGATCCTGCGGTCGGAGCCCGCGCCCGCGAGCTGCTGGCCGACGCGCGCAACCTGCTGGGCCGGATCGTCCACCAGCGCCTGCTCAGCGCCCGCGGCGTCTACGGTTTCTTCCCCGCCAACAGCGTCGGAGACGATATCGAGATCTACCGCGACGAAGGGCGCGGCGAACCGGTCATGACGTTCCACACCTTGCGCCAGCAGACCGAGCGCCCGACCGAGCCGCTGCACCTGGCCATGGCCGACTTCGTCGCGCCCAAGAGCAGCGGCGTGGCGGATTACATCGGCGCCTTCGCGGTGACCTGCGGCCACGGGGTCGACGAGCTGGTGCGGCGCTTCGAACAGGATCACGATGACTACAACGCGATCCTGACCAAGGCGCTGGCCGATCGGTTGGCCGAGGCGTTCGCCGAGCTGCTCCACAAGATCGCGCGCGACGAGTGGGGCTACGGCCAAGACGAGGCTCTATCGCTCGAGGATCTGATCCGCTGCCGCTACCGCGGCATCCGCCCGGCGCCGGGCTATCCGGCCTGCCCCGATCACAGCGAAAAGCGCCTGCTGTTCGAGCTGCTCGAAGCCGAGCGCCGCGCCGAGATCCGGCTCACCGAGAGCTTCGCGATGCTGCCGGCGAGCTCGGTCTGCGGCCTCTATTTCGCCCACCCCGAGTCGCGCTACTTCGGCGTCGGCAAGCTGGCCCGCGACCAAGTCGAAGACTACGCCCGCCGCAAAGGGATGGAGCGCCGCGAAGTCGAACGCTGGCTAGCCCCCAACCTCGCCTACGACCCGTAGCCCGGCGGCGGATTCGCCGCCATCGGCCAGGGGGTCTGGGGGAGTTCCTCCACTTTCGACGCGGTTGCGCTCGCTCGGGCTCCTGTAGGGGAGGGGCTTGTCCCCTCCCGATCGGCATGTCCAACTGACGGGCGGGGACAAGCCCCGCCCCTACGATGGCACCCTGCGCCTGCCGACTCTGCAGTACTTTGCCGAGCTCCCCTTTCGTCTGCTTTCGGCCGAGCTGGTGGCCTACGGCGGCGAGCGCTGGTTCGAGACCCGGGTCTACGACCTAGCCCGCTTTTCTCACAA
>DASWHO010000185.1:0-16208 GCA_036398155.1 Acidobacteriota bacterium | reverse complement strand
GTCGAGCAGCGCGGCGCCCGCGCCCATGGTCTCCGGCAGGTACTTGGTCTCGCTATGGCCGGCCTCATATTCGAACCGCAGGCCCGCCTGCTCCGTCACCTCGACAAACGTCGGCACCGCCAACAAGACCACCCACCACATCACTTACATGTTACATGGGGACAGGTTATTTAACCCGGGTTTCGGGGACAGGTATTTTAACTGGGTTTTGGGGACAGGTGCTCCATTGGCGCCCTGAAACCGCGATTGGAATGCTTGGCACATTCGTTCGTCACCCCATTCTTTCAATCGCAGAACAAGCTGTCCCCGAAACCCCCAAAAGATAACCTGTCCCCGAAACCCGGGTTAAATAACCTGTCCCCGAAATGAACGAAATGACCGATGGGGCTGCCGGGGGGTGGGGGGGAGGGGCCGGAGCTTGGCGCGGTGGCGACCAGCGGGCGCTCGAGATAGCGGGTGATGTCGGCGCGCAGCATCCGGCGGTGGGCGGCCTCCACTGAATCGGCTCCGGGCGCGGCATTCGCAAGCTGCTGCGCCAGCGTCTGGAGTTGCCATTCGACTCGAGCGCGCACGGCTGGGATCGCGTTCGGGTCGGTCGCCAGGGCCGTCATCCCGGCTACGACCACCTCTTGCACCGCGCGCCGGATCTCGGCTTGGCGCGCCGGTTCCGCGGCGTCCGGTTCGAAGGCATGCCGCACGAGTTGGTCCAGCAGCTCGGTGAGATCGGGCAGGCTGGGATCGCGGCGGTGGAAGTCGATCAAGCGCGCGCAGCGCTGCGGTTGAAGCAGTTGATCGACGACCAGGCCCGCGGCGGTGGCCGCGGCGCCGCGCGCGTCGAATGCCGGATCGGTGGCGCCGCCGAACTCCTCGACGCTCGGACCGGTCTCGAAGGGCCGGGGGAAAAGAAGCTGCAGAACCGTGTCGCTGAGATCGAGCGCCTCCGGTTCGATTAGACCGAGCAGCGCGGCCAGGGCCGCGCGCTGCCGCGCTCCGGAAACAGGTCGCGCAGGCGGCTGGCCGTCGCCGCGCAGCGCGTAGGTGTACTGCAAGCCGCCGAGCACCTTAGCGGCGGCGACCAGCTGGTAGCGGTGATGCAGATAGACCGTCGCCAGCACCAGCTCCAAGTGCGACAGCGGCCGGCCCACGGCGATGTTGTGCTCGCCGAAGCGCTCCAGCGCGATGCGTCGCACTTCCGCGGTCTGCCGCAGCTGCTCCACCGGATCACTGCCGTTGTCCCATAGATTGGCGAGCGGCTGGGCCGCGCCCTCGGGCCGCGCATCGGCATCGGCGAGAAACAGGTAGCCGCGCTCCAAGTTCTCGCGAATGATGGCCGCGAGCCCTTCTGTCTCCTCGGTCTCGACCGCGAACTGGCTATAGGCATAGCGGATCGCCTGGATGTCCCACGCGCCGACTCCGACCGCGTAGGCGTCGCTGAAATCCAGCTCGCCGGTGTCAGTGATCTTCACCAGCGGCGCGGGATAATCCATCACCGAAGCGCGGCCGTAGGTGCTGGCGGCGAAGTTGTGCGCCAGGCCCAACGTGTGTCCGACTTCGTGCGCGGCGAGCTGGCGGATCCGCGCCAGCGCTAGCTCGACCGGATCGTCGGGCGCGCCGCCGCCGCTCTTATCCGCGCCGGCCAGTCCTTCGAACAGCAGCCGGTCTTGACGCACCCGCAGCGAGCCCAACGTGACGTGGCCCTTGATCATCTCTCCGGTGCGCGGATCGACCACGCCGCCGCCGTACGACCAGCCGCGGGTCGAGCGATGGACCCACTGAATCGCGTGGTAGCGCAGGTCGAGCGGATGGACGCCTTCCGGCAGCAGCTCGACCCGAAACGCGTCGATGAATCCGGCGGCCTCGAAGGCCTTGCTCCACCAGCTCGCGCCATCGATTAGGGCCCTGCGCACCGGCTCCGGCGTCCCCGGATCGACGTAGTAGACGATCGGCTCGCGCGCCGGCGAGCGCGCCGCGTCCGGATCGGCCTTCTCGAGCCGGTGGCGCACCAGCCAGCGGGTCTCGATCGGCTCGGTCAGCGGCGCGGTGTAGTCGAGAAACTCGATCGCGAAGCTGCCGGACCGAGGCTCGAAGCGGCGCGGCTGATAATCGTCGTCGGGCAGCGCCACCAGCGAATGGTGCTGCACCAGCGTGATCGCGTCGGCCGTCGGGGCGGTCGCTTGGACCAGCGGACCGGGCTGCTTGCCGGCGTAGGTCAGGATCGCCTCGAACTCCAGGTTTTCGGGAAAAGCGCGGCAGGCTTCGAGATCGACCGCGCTGCGCCGCTCGTCGAGCTGGTATTCGCCTTGCTCCGCTTCTTTGAGTCGGGCTGGAACGCCGTGCGCGTCACGCACCAGGAATGAGGTGAGGTCGACCAGGAAGCGCCCGTCGGGATCCTGAGCCGCGATCTCTCCGGCCCACAGCACCGAGGTCGCGAACGACTGGCGCGCGGCGCGCTGCTCGGCCGGCGCGCCGGTCAGGGCGCGGTAACCCAGATTTTGGTGCTCGATCAGCAGCCGGCCGCCGGCTCGGCGCAAAGACACCAGCCGGGTCGGACCGATCTGGCCGCGGTCCAGGCCGACCGGATTGGAGCCGAGCCCGGTCACCAGCCCTTCGATGTAGAGGTACTGGCCGATCTCGCCGTCGGCGCGCTCCGGTGCCGGCAGCTCAAGCCAGACCTTGCCGCGCTGCTCGTCAGCATAGAAATTCAACAGACCTGTGCGTTGCTCGAGCTCGGCGACCTTCTTTTGGATCACCGGCAGCCGCTGCTCTTCAGAGCTCTGCTTTTCGTCGGCCGACCAGGCGGACGCCGTCAGGAGCGGGACGAGATAAATCCATCGACGCTTGATATTCATGGCTCTCCTCTTGAGGGAATGCGCCCATCCTAATGAGCCCCGCGGGTTGAAGCAAACCGGGGTGGGCTCCCCGAGATCGGCCGCCTGCCCACAGTGGCGGCGGAAGTGCTAGAGTTGCGCCGCCATGCACAGACCTGCGAAGCGGAGCTGGCTGGTGGCGCTTTGGGGCTGCGGTTTGGTGGCTGCGGCTGGTGCGGATCCGCCGCCGGCTCGTATCGCCATCACCGTCGATGATCTGCCGTGGCTGCAGCAGGCCGGCCGCAGCGGTGGCGAGCTCGAAGCGACCGAGCGGATTCTGTCGGCTTTGAAGGAGCAAGGAGCGCCCGCCACTGGTTTCGTGGTTTGCGACCGAATCGGGGAACACGAGCCGACCCTGCGCCGCTGGCTCGACGACGGCATGACGCTGGGCAACCACAGCGCTGGTCACCGCGACTTGAATCGCGCCGAGATCGAGCTGTGGTTGGATGACGTGCGGCGTTGCGACCAGCGGCTCAGGGCGATCGTCGGCCGGCCGGTCCGCTTCTTTCGCTTTCCGATGTTGCACCAGGGCGCGACCATCGAGAAGCGCGATGCCGCGCTCGCCTTACTAGAGCGGCTCGATTACCGAATCGCCCATGTCTCGGTGGACAACTCCGATTGGATTCTGGGCCGCGCCTATGCGGGTGCGCTGGCGCGCGGCGATGCCGCCGCTCAAGCATCGATCGGCCGCCGCTTCGTCGCTCATATTCTCGATGCGGTGCGACACTATCAGGGGATCGCGCGCAGCAAGCTGGGTCGAGACCTCGACCATGTATTGCTGCTGCACGCCACGGAGCTGGTGGCCGACCATCTTACGGCGCTGCTCGAGGAGCTGAGCCGCGCCGGCTTCGAGTTCATTTCACTCGAGGAAGCGCTGCGCGAGCCGGCCTATCACCTCCCCGACGGCTATTTGGGACCCAAAGGCCTCTCGTGGCTCTACCGCATGGCGCCTGCGACCCCCGAAGGCGCCGCTTGGGACGACCAACAAGCCCAACTTATCGGGGGACAGGTTATGTAACCCGGGTTTCGGGGACAGGTATTGTTTTTGCCAGGTTCTGATTCTCAGACGCGTCTCTGATACTCGAGGCCCAAGGACTCGAAAGGAGTGGAGGCAAGCTGCAGAGGCATGCCTCGAAATAGCGTGGCTCGATACGCTCGCGTCATCATTCCGGGTTGTCCCACCCATATCACCCACCGCGGCAATCGGGGTGGGAGTCTCTTCTTCTCTCGCCTGGACCGCGAGATGTACCTGAAATGGCTCCGCCTATATTCCGATCGCTATGGGGTCGGCATATGGGCCTATTGCCTGATGACCAACCACGTGCACCTGATTGCCGTGGGGCGGAGGACGGACTCGATAGCCAACGCAATCGGCGGAACCCACATGCGATTTGCCCGCTGGACGAATCGCCAGCACGGCTGGTCCGGTCATCTGTGGGCGAATCGATACTTTTCCACCCCGTTGGACGAGGCTCATCTCTGGTGTGCGGTCAAATACGTGGAGCTCAATCCGGTTCGGGCTGGGTTAGTGAGGAGGGCGTCGAATTATGCGTGGTCCAGCGCGCGGGCTCACTGCGCGGCCGGCCCGAATAATCTGCTGGACCCGTCCCGTCCTTTCCCAGGCCCGATTGGCGACTGGTCTGCATGGCTGAGCCTGTCCGAAGACGAAGGCATGGTTGCGAGGCTGCGCGAGCGAACCCAGACAGGCCGACCCTGCGGATCAGACGGATTCTTGGCGCGGTTGGAAACGCGCCTCGGTCGGCGACTCTCTGCAAGGACGCGAGGCCCCTTGCCGAGGACGGCCGGAAAATAACCTGTCCCCAAAACCGGGGTTTAATAACCTGTCCCCGAAACCTCCGAAACCCGAAACCCAAAACCCCGGTTAAGCAAACTGTCCCCAAAATAGGGGGTTGAAGAGGAGGGGGAAGGTGGCGTGGGTTTGGGCGCGGTGCTGGGGGCGGAAGCCGAGCAGCACCAGGCGTCCCTTGCCATAGGTGGTGGCGACCGCGGCGGCGCGGCGCTCGAGCTTCTCCTCGCCGCGGATCCAGCCGCTCAGCGGAATGTCGCGCCGGTCCGCCGGGTAGCTCGCCAGCACCCAGCGCTCCAGCTCCATCCCCGGCGGCACGGTCTGAAACGCGATCGAGCTGTCGACGAACAAGGCCACTTCGCTCGGCATGCCGTAGGTCACCGGATGACCCGGCGAAACTTCGGCGCGCAGCAGCGAGCCGGGACAGGCGAACTCCTCGGGCTTGGTCTTGGCCAGCACGTTGCGCACCGGGATGTTGAACTGCTCGAGCAGGTATTCGGTCGAGTTCGCGAGCGCGATCAGCGTCCCGCCGCGCTCCACGAACTGCTTGAGCGCTTCGGCGCCCTCCTTCTCGAGCCCGCCGGCGTAGTCGGGCGGCAGCTCGGGTAGGTACTGCATTTCGCCCTCTTCGCGCTTGGGCTTTCCGCTCGCGATCATCTCCTTCTCGATGTCGGGCAGCACGATAGCGTCGAAGCTCGCCTCGAGCTTGCCGGCGCGGATCGCCTGGTTGTCGAGTGTCTTGGGCTCGAAGCCGTACTGTTCGAGCAGAAAGCGGGTCCAACCTTCGTCCATCGAGGCGCGCCAAGGCTTGTAGATCCCGACCCGCGGCGCGCGCAGCTTCGCGGCGCCAGCCGGCGCCGGCTCGCCGAGCGCGGTCCAAGGGATCGCGGCGGCTTGCAATGCGGCGCCCGCCGCGCGCGCACCCGCGTCGTCGAGGACCACCGTCCCGGCCGGCCACGTCCGGCCGCCGAAATCGGTCGCCTGCGGCAAGATCGTCACCGACCCGCCGCCGCGCAATGCGGCGTTGATCGCCTTGTAGCGCTCGGGCCCGCTGGGCTCGATCGCAACCGAGCCGACCTCGGCCGGCAGCGCCGGCGCCGCGGGCGGCGCGGCCGGCAGGCTGGCATAATCCGGCGGCAGCTCGAGCTTCTCCACCTCGACCCCCATCATCAGATGCAGCGCCCAGGCCGAAACGTCGTAGGGGCGCACGATCTCCTTGCCGGCGACCAGCTGGACCTCGGGATAGCGCTGCACGCCCAGCATCTCGCCGAGAAAGCGGCTGTACGGCTGCGCCTGCGGGATCCAGGCGTCGCCGTTCTCGCCGAAGCGCAGCTCGACCCCATGATCGAGCATCAGCTGTGCCAGCCGCCGCGCGGTCGCCGGATCGCGCTGCGCGGCGGCAATCCGGTAGGCCATCCCCGGCGCGGCGGCTCCGACCGCGGCGCGGGCGCGCGCCGCCATGTTGCGCAAGAGGTCGGCGCGCCGATCGGCGCACGACTCGAGGATCGCGTCGGAGGCGATGCGCTCGTAATCGATGATGTCGCGCAGCCGCCACCAGCCGCCCTTCCACGGGTTGGGGAAGTTGGTCTGGGCCTCGTACTCCACCAATCCCTTGCGCCCGCCGGAGAGCTCGCCGGGGTCGATCCAGATCGGCGTGGCGAAGCGCACCGAAGCTACCTCGGTCAATAGGCCGCTGACGTTCTTGAACCAAGCGGTGTTCTTGGTCCCGCCCGGCCAATACGCGTCGTAGGAGTAGCCGTAGATGATTCCCGGCTTGCCGGCCTGCTCGAGCCGCAGCGCCATGTTGGCGCCGATCAGATTGACCTCGCGCCAGATCAGCGGATCAATGTCGGGATCGACCGGCTCGGCGTACGGCGGCACGAAGATGCGCGGCCCCACAGAGCCCATCTGGTGCTCGTCGAGCCAGACCTGCGGAAACCATTCGTGATAGACCGCGCGGGTCAGCGCCTGGGTTTCTTTCTGGGTCAGCATGTACCAGTCGCGGTTGTTGTCGTGGCCGACGTAGTGGTGGTAGAGCCACGGCATCCGCCCGCCTTCGTACGGCGTGCCGAGCTGCTTTCGGTACCACTCGGTCTCCAGGATCTGCCCGTCCGGGTTGAGCGACGGGACCAAGAGCAGCACCACGTTGTCGAGCCGCCGCACGCTCTCCGCATCGGAGGCGGTCGCCAGCGTGTGGGCCCATTCCATCGCCATCTGCGAGGCCCCGATCTCGGTCGAGTGGATATTGCAGGTGACCAGCAGCACCGCCCTGCCCTCGGCGACCAGCGCCTCGAGCTCGGCGTCGGACAGGCCGCGCGGATCGGCCAGCCGGCGCGCGACCTGCTTGATCCGCTGCAGGTTGGCGATGTTCTGCTCCGAGGAGATCACCGCCATGATCATCCGCTCGCCCAAAGTGGTCGGCCCCAAGTCGACCACTTGGACCCGCGGCGACGCTTCGTCGAGCTGGCGGAAATAGGCCGTGATCTGCCGGTAATCGGCGACCTGGCGATCGGCGCCGATCTCGAAACCGAGCACTTGCGACGGAGATGGAATGCTCTGAGCCGGCTCCGCTGCGGCGCCGAGCACGAAAACCGCGATGCTCCACAAGTACTTCATCGGGACCAACCTCCTTCAGCGGTGATCCAATACCCGATTCGCAGCCTCGGCCTCAAGGCTGCAGGACGAACGATTCGATGGTCTGCGCTGCCTCGCGCGCGGCCTGAGCCAGGTCGGGATCGGGCTCGGCGGCCGCGAACTCGCGCAGAAACTCCAGGTCTTCTTGGCGATGCAGCTGCTCGATCAGCTCGAGCGCCAGCTCGCGCAGATGGAAGTTGCGATCGTGGACCAGCTCGCGCAAGCGCTGGGCCAGCGCCGGATCGTCGGGCGCCGCGCCCAACCAGCCTTTGAGCGCGGCGCTGCGCGCCTCTTGCACCTGCTCGGCGCCGACATAGTCGCGGAAGATCGGCACCAGCGCCGGATCAGCGAGCTCCGCGAGACCCTGCAGGGCGCCGACTCGAAGTGCGTCCCACCAGCGCGAGTCGCGCTCGAGCAGTCCGGTCAGAACCTCGCGGGCCGCGGGCGCCCCGATCTTGCCCAGGCTCAGCGCCGCGGCGCCGATCACGTCCTCGGCGCCGTCCCGCTCGATCAGGCCGCGCAGCAGCTCCGCACCGCGCTCGCCGCCGAGCCGCCCCAACGCGACCGCGACCGCGCGGCGGACTTTGGCATCGGGATCGGCGGCGGCGGCGGCCAGCGCCGCGGCCGCTCGCTCGCCCCCGATGGTCCCCAGGTCGAGCGCGGCTTCCTGGCGCAGGCCCCAATGGTTGCGGGGATCGGCCAGCGTCCGCTCCAGCGCGTCCGCGGTCTGGTCCCGGCGCGGATAGCTGTGCGCCAGCGCGCGCGCGGCGCGCAGCCGTCCGGCGAGATCGTCGCGCTCGAGCAGGTAGAGCAGCTCTTCCAGGGTGCGTTCGAATTGAACCTCCGCGATCAGCCAGCCGCCCTTGTCGAAGATGACCGCCACGGGTTTTTGACCGCAGGGCAGGGCGACGTGAGTCTCCCATCCGGAGAGCTCGATGGTATGCCGCTGGGCGCCGGCGGCGGTCACGATCTCGACGTCGACCGGCAGGCGAAAGTCGTTCTCGAACGGCAGGTCGGATTGGATCTGCTCGACGGTCAGGTCGACCTGACCGCGCTCGGGCGCCCAGTGGTAGGAAACCTCGAACTGCGGGTGGCCGCCGCCGCCCTGGATCCAGTCGTCGAAGAACCAACCCAGGTTGCGGCCCGAGGCCTGCTCCAGCGCGCGCTGCAGGTCGTTGGATTCGACCTCGCCGTACTCGTGACGGCGCAAGTAGTCCGAGAGCGCGCGGAAGAAATCGTCGTCGCCGAGAATGTGGCGCAGCAGGTGCAGCACCAGCGAGCCTTTGATGTAGGTGGTCTCGCTCTGGTACATCGCGCCCGGCGCGCTGTAGCGAAAGTACTCCAGCGGCCGCACCTTGCCTTCGCGGTGCACGTAGTCGAGGTAGCGGTCCAGATAGCGCCAGCGCTGGTAGGTCATGTCGCCCTCGCCGTCGGCTTGACCGGTCCACCAGGTGTGGAAGAAGCTCGCGAACGACTCGTTGAGCCAGATCGAAGCCAGCGAGCGGCAGGTCACCAGATCCCCGAACCAGTGATGCGCCAGCTCGTGGGCGATGGTGTCGGTGTAGGTCCAGGTCGGGTAGGCCAGCTCGAACTCGGGTGCGGAATCGGGCGGATCGCCGGGCAGGTGCAGGTGCGATTCGGAGAAGCCCACCGCGGTGGCGGTCTCCATCGCGCCGATCGCGAACTCGCGCAGCGCGAGCTGGTCGTACTTGTCCCACGGATACGGGTAGCCCAGCAGCTCGGAAAAATGCTCGATCATGGCCGGCGTAGCTCCGAACGCGTGGCGCGTGGCCGCTTCGGTTCCGGGCGAGGTCCAAACCGAGAGCGGGACTTCGCGCGCGCCGACCGCGGCGCGATCCAAGACCACCTCGGAGAGCTCGCCGACGTTCAAGGCCAGCAGATAATTGGCGATCGGCTGGCGCTGCACCCAGCGATAGCGGCGGGTGCCGTCAGGATTATCGGTGACGCTCTCGAGCGTCCCGTTGCCGACCACCACATAGGGCCGGGCGACGCTGGCTTCGAGCTCGACGCTGAAACGGTCGTTGGTGTCATTGTAGAGCGGCAGCCAGCCGTAGTGCCGGCCGCCTTCGCCGTAGTTCCAGGCTTGGGCGGCGCGCTCGGGCGCGGGCGGAAAGAAATACAGGCCGCTCTTGGGCTCGCAGTCGTAGACAATCCGGAGCGTCGCGACCGAGCCCGGCTCGATCGGCTCGGGCAAGGCGACGCGCAGCGCGCGGCCTTGGATCTCGACGGCGAGCGGCACTGGGCTGCCCTCGAGCTCCACGCTCTCGATCGCGAGCTCGGCTTGGTCCAGGACCAGCTCGGAGAGCCCGGAGCGCAAGGGCGTGAATCGGATCCGCACTTCACCGGCGACGCTCTCCTGCTCGAGATCGATCCGCAGATCGGCCGCCAGATGCTGAATGTCGATGCCGCGCTCGCGGACCGGCCGCTCGGTTCCCTCAGGCAGCCGGTGCCCGCGCACGACCTCGGCGCCGCTCGGCAGCGCCGTCAGAAGCAGACAAGCCAGGACTGGTCGCATGCGTGTTCCCCCTCGATCGCCCCACAATAAACAAATGGGGACAGGTTAATCAAAGCCTTTTTGGGGACAGGTGATCCTTTATGGGATGCAACATGGGACCCAACCGGGACGGTCATGGGGCGGAATGATATAACCTGTCCCCAAAAAGGCTTTGATTAACCTGTCCCCGTTTTGCCCATGAGGATTGCGCGCCCGACGCACCGCTGGTCGCTCACCCCCAAGCAGGCGGTCGCCTTGCAGCGCCGCCTCGCGGCGCGCGTGATCGCGCGCGGCGACGCCCGAGCGCTGCGCCGGATTGCCGGCTGCGATCTGGCCTTCTCGAGCGACGGGCGCTTTTGTATCGCGGCGGCGGTGCTGTGGGATCTGGGTTCCCAGGTCGTAATCGAGCAACGCGTGGCGTGGCGGCCATTGCGCTTTCCTTACGTACCTGGGTTGCTGTCGTTTCGCGAAGCGCCCGCGGTTCTGGCCGCGTTGCGCCGGCTCCGGAGCGCTCCCGACGCCGTGATGTGCGACGGCCACGGCACCGCCCATCCGCGGCGCTTCGGGCTTGCCTGCCACATCGGAATGCTGTGCGGACTACCGACGATCGGCTGCGCCAAGTCGCTGCTCATCGGCAGCCATCGCGCGCCGGCCCGGCGCCGCGGCTCCCGTGCGGCGCTGCTGGATCGCGGCGCGCGGGTCGGAACCGTGCTTCGGACTCAGGACGGGGTCCGGCCGGTTTTCGTGAGCGTCGGCCACCGGATCGATCTGCGGGCGGCGGAGCAGGTCGTACTGCAAAGCGCGACCCGCTTCCGCCTCCCGGAGCCCACCCGCCTAGCCGATCGACTGGTGGCCGCGATCAAGCACTCCCATTCCCCACTCGGGTGAGGGTGAGGGAATGAGCCGCCGGAGATGCAGTCCCTCACCCTACCCGCTCCCGAGGGGAGAGGGGGAAGCTAACCCTTCACTTGGATGGTGACCTCTTCCATCTTGAGCGGCTCGGTCGGGCGGCCGCTGGAGGAGCCGGTTTTTTCGATCTTGTCGAGCGTGTCCTTGCCCTCGACCACCTCGCCGAAGATGGTGTGTTTGCCGTCCAGGTGTGGGGTGGGCACGAAGGTGAGGAAGAACTGGCTGCCGTCGGTGCCCGGTCCGGCATTGGCCATCGACAACAGACCCGGCTTGTTGTGGCGCACGTTGGGCTTGAACTCGCCGGCGAATTTGTAGCCGGGATTGCCGGTGCCGGTCCCCAGCGGGCAGCCGCCCTGGGCCATGAAGCCCGGGATCACGCGATGAAACGACAGGCCGTCGAAGAAACCGAGCTTGGTCAGGTAGGCGAAGCTGGTCACGTGCATCGGAGCGACGTCCGGCATCAGCCGAATCACGATCGGGCCCTTGCTGGTTTCCATCCGCGCGAAGTAGGTATGGCCGGAATCGAATGTGGCCTGTTCCGGTTTGGGCAGCGCGGTTCGCCAGGCGGAGCTGGATTTGTCGATTTTGGCCTTGGCGATCATGGCATCGATTTGCTGCATGGCAGAATCCTCCACTTTCTTTTCCGCATCCTGGGCCGCGGCCAGACCGGCCAGGACCACAACCAACGCACTTAGGGGGTAACGCCTCATTGCGGGGTCTCCTTTCGCAGCCGCCAGTCTCTGGGAGTGCTGGCTGGAAGCGCCGATAGCGGTTGAATAGTATGGTCGGGTGACACTGCTATGGTAGCCAGGCTCTCCAGCGCCGTCAAAGATCGGTGCCGCGGTCATGTGGACAGCTAGGCTCTGGGCTTTGCCGGTCCTGTGGCTCGCCGCGGCCGCCGCTGCAGCGCCGCGCGTAGAGGACTTCGAATCGCCGGCCGGCCCCGGCAGCGCCCAGCCCAACCTGGTCGCCGGCCACGGCCGGATCTATCTGAGCTGGCTGGAATCGGCCAAGGGTGAGGCTGCGGCGCTGCGCTTTGCGGCCTGGGATGGAACTCAGTGGACCGCGCCCCGCACCGTCGTCGCCGGCGTGCCGTTTTTCGCCAACTGGGCCGACTTCCCGTCGCTATTGCCGTTGCAGGGCGGAGCGCTGGCTGCGCACTGGCTCCAAAAGAGCGGCGCCGATCCCTATGCCTACGAGGTCAAAGTCGCGCACTCCAATGACGGCGGCGCGAGCTGGAGCATGGCGCAGTCCCCGCACCGCGATGGCACCTTGACCGAGCACGGCTTCGTGACCCTGGTCGAGCTCGGCGCCGGCCAGTTCGGGGCCGTGTGGCTCGACGGCCGGAAATACGCCGCCGGCGAGGGCGCGGCGAGCCACGCTCCGAATCAGGAGATGAGCCTGATGTTCGCCGGTTTCGAATCCGGTTCCTTCGGGGCCGAGCAGCGGTTGGATGAGCGGGTCTGCGACTGCTGCCAGACTGCGGGCGCCGCGGTCGACGGCGGGCTGGTCGTCGCCTACCGCGACCGCTCGGCCGAAGAGCTGCGCGATATCTCCGTCGTGCGCTATCACGAGGGCGTTTGGAGCGCGCCGCGGCCGCTGCACGGCGATGGTTGGAAGATGCCGGCCTGTCCGGTGAACGGGCCGGCGCTAGCCGCTGCCGGGCAGCGGGTCGCGGCCGCCTGGTATACCGGAGCCCAGGATCGCGACCGGGTGATGCTGGTCTTTTCGTCCGACGGCGGCGCGAGCTTCGGAGCCCCGCTGCGGATCGATCAGGGCCGGCCCGCCGGGCGGGTCGACCTGGTGTGGCTGGAAGACGGCCGCGCTCTAGTGTGCTGGCTCGAGCGCATCAGCTCCACCGGCGCCGAGCTCCGCGCCCGGCGGGTCCATCCGAACGGGAGCATGGATCCTCATTTCAAGATCGCCGACATGGCCTCGGCCCGCGCCAGCGGCTTTCCTCAGCTCGCCCGGCTCGGCCGCGAGGTGCTGATCGCCTGGACCGAGGTCGAACCGGTGACCCGCGTGCGACTGGGGCGGCTGCAGCCATGAGATCAAACTACGAGTCGCCGCGGCACCGGGGCCTCGCGGCAGCGCTCCTTTGGGCCGCGCTCGGACTGCTCGGCGCTTGCCAGTCCGGGGACGACTCGGGGCCGGCGGCATCTCGCCGCGGCGGAATCAAGGACCAGCCGGCCGCCGACTTCAGCGCCGCCACGCTCGACAACGGGACCTTTCGGCTTTCCAGCACCAAGAACAAAGTGGTGCTGCTCAACTTCTGGGGCATCTGGTGCCGGCCGTGCCGCTTCGAGATCCCCGAGCTGGTGGAGATGCATCGAGAGCTGCGCTCCAAGGGACTCGAGATCGTCGGCATCAACTTCGGCGACGATCGCCGCGACGTCGCCCGCTTCGTGACCGACAACGAGATCCGCTATCCGATCGTGTTCGAAGACAGCCTGATGCGGCTCTACAACATCCGCGCCTTTCCGACCAACATCGTGATCGACCGCGAGGGCACGGTGCGCTACATCTCCGAGGGCTACGGCCGCGCCGCCACCGCCGACCTGCGGGCCGCGATCGAAGAGCTGCTTTAGATTCTCAGCGGGCATGCGAAGCTCGTCCATGGGCGCCCTTCGGCCGCCCATGCCACCCCATTCGGGTCGATGCCGCCCGCGGCCGGGGCTGAAAGCCGTCAGCCGCCCAGCCAGAGAGTGGTGAAGATCGCGAGCCCGAGCCCGACCCGGTAGAGCGTGAACACCAGCAGGCTGCGGCGGCGCAGCCAGCCGAGCAGAGCCGCGATCACGAGATAGCCGACCAGCGCCGAGACCAGCAGGCCCAGCGCCATCGGCACCAGCTCCGATGCGGAGATCCGGCCCATCCAGAACTGCAGCGCGTCGTCGGCCGCGACCAGGAGGCTCACCGGCACCGCCAGCAGGAACGAAAACCGCGCCGCCGCCGGTCGCTGGAAGCCGAGCAGCAAGGCGGCGGTGATAGTGATCCCCGAGCGCGAGGTGCCGGGCACCAGGGCCAGCGCTTGGGCCAAGCCGATGATCAGCCCGTCTTGCAGGCCCACGCTTTCGAGCGCGCGCCGCCGCGAGCCGCCGCGGTCGGCCCAGCCCATCAGCAGGCCGTAGCCGATCGAAGTGCAGGCGATCAGCAGCGGATTGCGCGCTTCGGTGGCGATCAAATCGCGCAGCGCCAGGCCCGCGATCGCAGCCGGCACGGTGCCGAGCAGCAGCGCCCAACCGAGCCGCCCCGTCTCCGCGTCGCCCGGCGCCGGCGCGCCCAAGCTCGCGATCCAGCCGCGCCCGACGCGGACCAAGTCGGCGCGGAAATAGATCAGGATCGCCAGCAGCGTTCCGCAATGGGTGGCGATGTCGAACGGCAGGCCTTGGTCCTGCCAGCGCATCAGGCGGGGCATCAGGATCAGATGAGCCGACGAGCTGATCGGAAAGAATTCGGTGATGCCCTGCACCACCGCCAGCGCGATCGCCTGCAGGGCGGTCACGTCCCGAGCTCCTTGAAAGCTCCGCTGCCGGTCCCTACCATGAATGGGAGCTCTTCACGTTCAGCGCTCGATTCGTCCCCATGACCGGCGATTTTTCCGCTTCCGATCTGCGCCAACTTGAGCAGCTTGGCATTTCGGCGGCCGAGGCCGAGCGCCAGCTCGACCTGCTGCTCAACCCGCCGCCGTCGATCCGGCTCGATCGCCCGTGCCGCATCGGCGACGGCATCCGGCGGCTGGAAGCGTCACAATACCCCGAACGAATCGAGCTTTTCGAGTCGGCGGCGAGGCGCGGGCGGCTGAGCCGGTTGGTGCCGGCCTCGGGGGCCGCGAGCCGGATGTTCAAATCCCTGCTGCCGTTCTTGAACGACGCCGGCGAGCCGGGACGCAAGGAGCTCGAGCGCCGCGTCGGCCGCGGCGGGCGCAGCGCCGCCGACCTGCTGACCCTGGTCGATCAGATCGATCGCTTCGCTTTCAGCGGCGCGCTCGATCGCGCCGCGCAGCGCCGCGGCCAGAGCCTGAGCCAACTGGTCCGCGAAGAAGCCTATGTCATGCTCTGCCGCTTGCTGCTGACCGACGCCGGACTGAACTATGCCGAGCTGCCGAAGGCGCTGATCGAGTTTCACCGCTATCCCGAAGGCGCGCGCACCGCGCTGGAAGAGCAGCTGGTGGAGGCGTCGGCCACCACCGTCGATGCCGGACGCATCAGCCGCAATCATTTCACGGTCGCGCCCGGTTTCGAATCCCGCTTCGGGGCTGAATTGGAACCGATTCAAAGCCGTCAGGCGCGGCTGGGGGTCGAGCTCCGAATCGGACTTTCGACTCAGGACCGCTGCAGCGATACCTTGGCGATCGGCCCGGATCGCCGGCCGTTTCGACTCGACGACGGCACCTTGCTGCTGCGTCCCGCTGGGCACGGCGCGTTGATCGAGAACCTCGGCGCGCTGGGCGGCGACCTCGTTTTTCTCAAGAACATCGACAACATCCTGCCGGAGCGGCTCCAGGCGGCGCCGGTTCGGTGGAAAAAGATCCTGTGCGGCACCTTGCTGGATTTGGAGCGCCGCATCCACGGCTGGATCCGGAGACTGGAGCCGTCTGACCTGGCGATCGCCCCGCTCGCGCCGTGCTTCGATTTTCTCGCAGCGGAGCTCGGATCGGCCGCGCCGGCCGCGCTGCGCGGCGCGCCGGCGGAGCGCCAGCGCGCCTTTCTGCTCGAACGGCTGCGCCGGCCGCTGCGGGTTTGCGGCGTGGTACCCAATCAGGGCGAGCCCGGCGGCGGACCGTTCTGGGTCCAAGGTCCGGACCAGCGACTCACGCTCCAGATCGTCGAGCGCACTCAAGTCGACGCGCAGTCGGAGGCGCAGCGGCAGATCTGGTCGGCGGCGACCCACTTCAATCCGGTCGACATGGTTTGCAGCTTGCGCGATCCGGAGGGAATCGCCTATGACTTGCGCCGCTTCATGGATCCGCGGGCGGTGCTGGTGGCGAAGAAGTCGCATCAAGGCCGCGAGCTGTTGGCGCTGGAGCGCCCCGGGCTCTGGAACGGGGCGATGGCGGATTGGAACACGGTTTTCGTCGAAGTGCCGGCCGAGACTTTCGCGCCGGTCAAGACGGTCTTCGATCTGCTCCGGCCCGAGCACCAAAGCGAAGCGTGATCGGCGGGGGCAGGCGGATCGTCCATGCCACTATTTCGTAGAATGCGGCCCTGATGCGACCGCCCATAGGCTGGTATCCGGCTGCGGTGAGCGGGTTGCTGCTTCTGATTCCGCTGCAGGCGATCCGCTCGCTGGCGCTCAAATCCGCGACCTTCGACGAGCCCTCGCATCTGGTTCACGGTCTCTATCACCGGGTCACCGGGGACTACGGCATCGCCGTCGATCAACCGCCGCTGGGGCGAATGATCGCCGCCTGGACCATCGATTCGCTTGGGATTCCGTTTCGACTGCCGCTCGAGCGGATCCCCTGGTCGCCGTCGAT
>DASWHO010000184.1:0-11535 GCA_036398155.1 Acidobacteriota bacterium | reverse complement strand
TCCGATTCTCCGGCAACTTGCGGGCCATGCTGGCTCCCGGCGGCCTGATCCACGCGCTGCTCCGACCCAAGAGCGGCGCCAAGCGGGCCCACATCCACCGCTTCGAGCTCGAGCCCGAGCCGGGCCGATTCAGCGCGGCGGAGCTGGAGCCGACCCTCGCTTGCTATCCGCACGCGGAGCTGCGACCGCTGTTCCCGGGCTTGCGCCTGCTGCACCGCCAGCATCACCCCGGCGGTCTGCGCGACCTGCTGCTGGGCCTGTAGGGGCGGGGGCCCCGCCCGGCGGCGGATAGGGCGCCGTCTGCGTCGTTGGGCTCACTCGGCCTCCTCCAGCGTACCTTTCAGTACGCTTCCGTCGGCCTCGCTTCGCCCGCCTAGCATCCGGCACCCTCTCCACCGCCCGACGACCTGTACGGGCCCCCGATACCGATCCCGACCGATCAGCGGTTGGATTCGGCGACGTGGCGCGCGACCTGCTCGCCGGTGGCGACCCAGACTCCGGGAAAGGTCTCGACCCAGCTCAGGAACTGGTCGAGCATCGTGAGCCGCGCCGGCCGGCCGATGAACTGCGGATGGAGGGTGAGATTGAAATAACCGCCCTGATCGTAGATCGCCTCGAATTCCTCCTTCCAAATCGCCAGCACCGCGGCCGCCGAAACGATCGGCTTCTCCCAGCTCGACTCGTCGAACCAGAAGTGGGCCGCGTCGTCCAGCACCCATGAGACCGGAAGCTCGACCAAGCCGGCCGGTTGCTGATGCACATAGGGAAAATCCGCGTCCATCAGATTGCTGGAATACAGGAAACCGGCCTGCCCGACCAGCTCGAGGGTCGAGCGGCTCAGCGCCCAGGCCGGCGCACGATAACCGCTGATCTCGGAGCCGCGAACCTTCTCCAGCGCGGTCCGACTCTGCTGCAGAATGGCCGCTTCCTGCTCCGGGCTCAGATCCGCGGGCGATTCGTGGCGCACACCGTGGGCGCCGAGCTCGTGGCCGGCTTCCACGATGGCTCGAATCGGCTCGGGATACTTCTCCGCCACCCAGACTGGAACGAAGAAAGTGGCTTGCGCGCGATGGCGCTTGAGCAGGCTCAGGATCTTGGGCAAGGCCTCGCGCGGGCCATAGCGGCCATAGGATTCCGGACCGGGCCGCGCGCCCGCCTCGGAGTCCTCCCACCAGAGGGTTTCGCCGTCGACGTCGAAGCCGAGCGTCAGCGCCATCACCTTGCCTTGCGGCCAGCGCCGTTTGGTTTCGGTCGGCTCCTGGGCGGCGGCCTCGGCAGCGACCAAGCCAGCCAGCAGAGCCAAGCCGAGAGCGCGCGTGCAGGAATGGATTCGCATGCTCTTTCATCTTAAGTCAGGACTGCGGACCGCCACCAGTTGGCGTGGCCATGTACGGGCGGGGTTTGTCCCCGCCCAAATGTAGGGGAGGGGCTTGTCCCCTCCCGTCTTTGCGCGGCTGGTCCCCTCCTGCAATGCCCGACATCGGCGCCGACGGAATTCGAATGCCGCGCGGGCGGGGTCAAGCCCCGCCACTACAGAAGCAGGGCGAGCGAGAGGACTCGGCGGCGGATCAGCGCGACTCGGTCAGCTTCTTGTAGACCTTGAGATGGCGCAGCGCCGCGGTGCGCCGCTTGAGCCGCTCGTAGAGCATCGCGATGTTGTAGTGCGCGTCGGCATGCGAGGGATCGATCTCGATCGCGCGCTGATAGCCCTTGAGCGCCTCCACCGGCCGCCGCAAGTCCTCCAGCGCCACCGCCAGATTGAACGCCGCGATCGCGTCGTCGCCGCGCACCGCCAGCGCCATCCGATAGTGCTTCTCCGCCACCGCCACCTGGCCTTTCTGGTGCAGCACCCGCCCGAGGTTGAGGTGGGCGTCGGCATGGCGCGGATCGACTCCGATCGCGCGCAGATACGCCTCATGGGCGCGATCGGGATCGGCGGTCTCGAGATCGCAGCCCAGCGCGTACCAGTCGTCCGCGCTCATTTGCTCGGCCTGGCTCTCGGCCTGCTCGGCGGCGCGGCGCGCCAGCGGCGCGACCTCGCGGGCCAAGTCGGCGACCTCGAAGTCGAACAGCGTTTGTCCCGACTCGGGGCTCCAGACCTCGGCGCCGTTGCGCACCACCACTTCGCGGTTGCGCACCGAGATGTGCACGCTCGAGAGCGATCGTCCGGTCGGGAGCTGCTGGCGCAGCGCGTGCAGCACGCGGCGAATCCGACCGATCGAGATCCGCGCCTCGCTCAGCGCCCGCGCCGCCCGCAGGATGATCAGATCCTGAAACGAAAACCGATACTCGCCTCTTCGGCCGCGGCGCGGCTCCAGACAACCGGCGCGCACATAGCTGCGGATCCGGCTCTCGGAGAGCTCCAGCAGCCGGGCCACCTCCGCGGTGGTATAGCCGGTCAGCGATTGGGAACGATTCACGCAGGATCGGTGACGCGCGAGGACCTACCGCTTGGAACGACTCGAAGCGACCTTCTTGGGCTCCGCCTTCTTCGCCACCTGACGCGGCGACGGCTTGGGTCCTCGGCGCGCCCCGGCTTCCTCCCCCTCATCCGGCGCCCGCTTGCCGAGACTGGCCTTGAGCGCTTCCATCAGATCGATGATCTGGGCCTTGGGCTCCTCGGCGGCGACGACCTGAACTTCTTGGCCCTGGATCTTCTGCTCGATCATTTCACGCAATCGGTCGTTGACCTCGTTGAGGTAGCTGTCCGGTTTGAACTGATCGGAGGAGGTCTGCTCGACCAGTTGGGTCGCGAGCTTGAGCTCCATCTCTTTGACATCCACATCGCCGACCGGCACCTCGGAAAACGAGCGCAGCTCGACGGCGTAGTGCAGCTGCTGCATGATCAGGCCGTTCTCGAACGGCCGCAGCAGCACCAGATACTGCTTGCCGCGGGCGGCGTACTTGCCGAGCGCCGAGCGCCCGGTCGATTTCATCACCTCGGCGAGCAGGCGATAGGGCCTTTCGCCGCCCTTGCTGGGCCCGAGATAAAAGGCCTTGTCGAAGTAGATCGGGTCGACCTGCTTGGCCAAAACGAATTCCGTGATCTCGATGGTCTCGGTCGATTTGGCGGTCGCCGACTTGAGCTCTTCTTCGGTAAACAAGACGTACTGCCCCTTGGAGAACTCGTAACCTTTGACCATGTCCTCCAAACCGACCACTTCATCGTCCACCGGGCAGTAATACTGCTGTTTGACCCGATTGCCGCATTTCTTGTGTAACCAATTGAAGCTGACGTTGGCCGAGGATTCTCCGGTCGAGTAGATCTTGACCGGAATCGAAACCAATCCGAACGATACGGTGGCGCTGGCGGTGGCGCGCGCGCTCATGGCTCCCTCGTCACGAGTGCGGCTATTCTAGCACAAGCGCGCCATGGCTTCTAGAACCTCGACCGCCGAGTCCGCTTCGAGCGAACGGCTGCGCCGCTACCGCGAGAAGCGATCCGCCGCGCGCACGCCCGAGCCGTTCGGCGGCGCCACCGTTTTCCGCCCCGGTCTGTTCGTGGTGCAAAAGCACAGCGCCCGGCGCCTGCACCACGATCTGCGGCTCGAGCACGGCGGCACCTTGCGCAGCTGGGCGGTGCCGCACGGCCCATCGCCCAACCCGGCGGACAAACGGCTCGCGGTCGAAACCGAGGACCATCCGCTGGAGTACGCCGATTTCGAAGGCATCATTCCGCCCGGCAACTACGGCGCCGGCGCGATGATCGTTTGGGATCGCGGGCTCTGGGTTCCGCTCGAAGATCCCGAGCAAGGTCTGGCCCAGGGCAAGCTGCTGTTCGAGCTCTACGGCTACAAGCTGCGCGGCCGCTGGACCTTGGTCCGGCTCAAGAAGGAGCCCAAGTCGTGGCTCTTGATCAAGGAGCGCGACGGCTGGGCGCTGCGCGACCCGAGCGGTTTCGCCGAGCAGTCGATCCTCTCCGGGCTCACGGTCGAGGAGCTCGCCGCCGGGATCGACAAGGCGGCGCCGCTGCGCGCCGAGCTCGAGCGTTTGGGCGCGCCGCGCCGCGCGGTCGCGCTCGAGCGGGTCGAGCTGATGCTGGCCAAGACCGCGCCGCGGCCGTTCTCCAAGCCGGATTGGCTGTTTGAGCTCAAGTACGACGGCTATCGCCTGCTGGCCGCCGCCCACACCGGTCAGGCGCGGCTGCGCTATCGCGGCGGGGGCGACGCGTCGGCGATCTTCCCCGAGGTGCGCCGCGCGGTGGCGGCGCTGCCGTTCGACTCGCTGCTGCTCGACGGCGAAGTGGTGGTGCTCGGAGCCGACCGCCGGCCGCTGTTCCAGCAGCTGCAGCAACGCGCCCAGCTGCGCCGCACCATCGATGCCGAGCGCGGCGCGATCGAGCATCCGGCAACCCTGTTCGTCTTCGACCTGCTGAGCTTCGAAGGCTTTGACCTGCGGCCGCTGCCGCTGCGCGAGCGCAAGCGGCTGCTGCAGCGGCTATTGCCCCCGGTCGGTCCGCTGCGCTACGTCGATCACGTCGAAGCGCGCGGCGCCGAGCTGTTCCATGAAGTCGAAACCATGAAGCTCGAGGGTCTGATCGCCAAGCGTGCCGGCTCGCGCTACAGCGGCGGGCGCTCGGCGGAGTGGCTCAAGCTGCGCGCCGATCGGTGCGACGAGTTCGCGGTGGTCGGCTGGAGCGATCCCAAGGATGGGCGCGGCGGCTTCGGCGCGCTGCATCTGGCCCAGTTCGACGGCCAGCAGCTGATCTACTCCGGCCGGGTCGGATCGGGTTTCGACGCCGGCCAGCTCGGCGCGATCCGCGAGCGCCTCGAGCCCGCGCGCCGGCCCGGGCCGCCCTGCGCCGGCCCGACCCCCAAGGGCAAAGAACACCACTGGGTCGAGCCCGAGCTGGTGGTGGAGGTGAGCTATTCGCAATGGACTTCCGAGGGGCTCCTGCGCCAGCCGGTGTTCAAGCGCATCCGCGAGGACAAGCGCGTCACCGATTGCCGCCGCGCCCGCGCCGCGCCCGCCGCCGAGCCGATCGAACCCGCGCCCCGCTCCGCGCCGCCGGCCGCGGCCGGCGCGGGGCGCAAGCTCGAGCTGGTGCGACTCGAGAAGATCTTCTGGCCCGAGGAGGGCTTCACCAAAGGCGACTTGATCGCCTACTACCGGGCGATCGCTCCGTGGCTCCTGCCGCTGCTGCGCGATCGGCCGGTGGTGCTGGTGCGCTACCCTGACGGTATCGTCGGCAAGAGTTTCTTCCAGAAGAAGCCGCCGGAGTTCGTGCCCCAATGGGTGCGCACCGAGAGCCTATGGTCCGAGGACGACCAGGAGGAAGCCACCTACTTTCTGGTCGAGGATCTCGACTCGCTGCTCTATCTGATCAACCTCGGCACCATCCCGCTGCACATCTGGTCGAGCCGGTTGGAGTCGATCGGGCGGCCCGACTGGTGCATTCTGGACCTCGATCCCAAGGAGGCGCCGTTCGCCAATGTGATCGTGCTGGCCCGCGCGATCCATGCGTTGTGCGCCGAGATCGAGCTGCCCTGTTTCATCAAGACCAGCGGTTCGACCGGGCTGCACGTGCTGCTGCCGCTCGGAGCCCAGTGCACCCACGAGCAATCGCGCCAGCTCGGCGAGCTGCTGGCCCGGCTGGTCGCGGCCGAACACGCCGACATCGCCACTACCGCGCGGACCTTGGCGGCGCGCCGCGGCCGGGTCTACATCGATGCGCTGCAGAACGGCCAGGGCAAGTTGTTGGTCGCGCCCTACAGCGTCCGGCCGCTGCGCGGCGCGCCGGTCTCGATGCCGCTGCGCTGGAGCGAGGTCAAGCGGGGTCTCTCGATCGACGCGTTCACGATCCGAACCGCTCCCAAGAAACTGCGCCAGATGAAAAGTGATCCGCTAGGTCCGCTGCTCGAGTTGAAACCGGACTTGCCCGCGGTGCTCGGACGGCTGGCCCGGCGTTACGAAAGCTGAGTATCCTAATCGACTGAACACGGGGGGGGAGCCCATGCGTGAACGCGGCCGCCGGCTTCGATGGCACGGCATTCTTCTGTTCCTTCTGGGATTGTTGACCGGACTCTTCGTCGGAGCGCTGACCAACCCGCGCATGGGTCTGTCCGCCCATCTCGAAGGAGTCATGAACGGTACCTTCCTGGTCGTGCTCGGTCTGATGTGGAAGAACTTGCGGCTCGGGCGCAAACCGGCCAAGACCGCGTTCTGGCTGGCGCTCTACGCCGCCTACGTCAATTGGGCTTCGACCTTGGCCGCGGCGATCTTCGGCACCAGCGAAATGACTCCGATCGCCGGCGCCGGCTTTCTGGGCGAGCCGTGGCAAGAGCACTTGGTGAGCGTCGCGCTCGCGACCGTCGCCACCGCCATGGTGGCCGCCTGCGCGATCGTGCTCTGGGGGCTGCGCCGGCCGGCAGAGAATAGCCAAGGGCTTCGCCCCTGATAATCCCCGCATGGTTCTAAATGGGTGGCATGGGTGGCCGCAGGCCGCCCATGGACAAGCTCTGAATGGCGAGTGGGGTCGTCCATGGGCGCGCTGCGCGTGCCCATGCCACCCAGTCGTACCCCAGCGGCTGACGCGCATCTTGTGCTCCTGCCAGTAACAAGAGCAAAATTCTTGTTTCAGCCTGCATAACGGAATTAATAGCGCGCGGGTTGCGCCCGGGCGCGCAGCCGCTGCTGCACTGCCGCGCTGCGCAGCTCGCGCAGGGCGTCGGCCGCGATCCAGCGCGCCGCCGGCGAGTCGAGCCGCCGAATCCGCTCCGCGGTTTCGATCGCGCGCCGGTTCAACCGCGGGCTCCGTTTGCCGATCTGACGCAGCGCCCAGTTGACCGCTTTCTTCACCAAGTCACGCGGATCGACGCTGGCGCGGCGAATCAGCGGCAGCAGCCGCTCGAAGCAGCGCTCCGGAGCCTGCTGGTCGTGCACCGCTAGATAGGCCATCAGCGCAAAGCCGGCGCGCTTGACGAACATCGCATCGCGTCCGCTCCACGCCACCGCCTTGTCCCAGGCGTGGGGCGTGAACACCAGCAGATGGCAGCAGCAGCCGTCGACCGCGTCCCAGGAATCGAAGCCGCGCGCCCAGCGCTCCATCTGGGCCGCGGTCACCCGCTCGGGCTCTTCGATCAGGGTCGCCACGTGCATCGCTTCGCGAATACCCGTGGCCCACAGCTCCTGGGCCAGCTCGTGGTTCTTGCCGAGGTCGCGCGCCAGCGCCCGAATCTGCGCCGCGCTGAGGCCGTAGGCCTTGCGCGGCCGGATGCCGTAGCGCGCCATCCCGGCCACGCTGCGCGGATCGCCCAGGGCCCGGATCCGCCGGATGACCGCGGCGCAGCTCGGCGCGCCGCGGGCCGCTGCGGCCGCCTTCATGGCGCGCCCGAATGGAGGGTTGCCCCCATCGCTCGCTCCGCCCGGTCCACCGCGGACGGTTATGACAAAACGGCGCCCCGAACGCAAACCGAGGCGCCGGAAACCGCGCGGCCTGGCAAGGTGAAAATCCTAGGGGCTTGGAGCTAGAATGGAAACGAAACCGACAGGTTGGTTTTCTTAACAGGTGTGTAGCCGATCCGGTTGCGGGAAGCGGCGCGCCGGGCCGACCGAGGCGTCGTCCCGGGCGGGCCGGATCGCGGCCGGCGTGGACCAGCGGTGACGACGAATCCCGAGGCCCCCATCGACGCCCCCGATGCCTTCATCAACCGCGAGTTGAGCTGGCTCGGCTTCGCCCGCCGCGTCATCGCGCTGGTCGAGAGCCCGGATCTGCCGCTGCTGGAGCGGGTCAAGTTCGCCGGCATCTCGGGCATGCTCCACGACGAGTTCTTCATGAAGCGCATCAGCGGCCTCAAGCGCCAGATGAAGGAGCGCTCCAACAAGCTCTCGCTCGACGGGCGCCGGCCGGCCGAGGAGTTCGAGGCCTGCCGCCGGGAGTTGGTCGAACAGGTCGGCCTGCTCTCGGATCTGATTCAGACTCAGCTGCTCCCCGCCCTGGAGCGCGAGGGCCTGCCGATCGTGGACCAGGCGCAGCTCGGAGCCGAGCCGAGAAAGAAGCTGCGCCGCTATTTCCAGCAGTCGGTGCTGCCGATCCTCACCCCGCTGGCGGTCGACTCCGAGCACCCGTTCCCGTTCATCAGCAACCTGGGCCTCAATCTCGCGATCATGCTGCCCAAGGGAGGCAACAGCGAGGTGCGCTTCGTCCGCATCAAGGTGCCGGGCAACCTGCCGCGCTGGATCGCCGTGCCGGGTGCCGGCTTCACCCCGCTCGAGCAGGTGATCGCGGCCAACCTCGACCTGATCTACCCGGCGGTCCGGTTCGACAAAGTCCACCTGTTTCGCGTCACCCGCGGCGCCGAAGGCGAGGTCGAGCGCGACGAGGAGAGCAAGGAGATCGCCGAGGACGAGCCCGGCAGCATCGTGCTGCAGGTGCGCCACGAGCTCAAGGCGCGGCGTTTCGCCGGTTGCGTCCGGCTCCAGGTCAACGCGGACATGCCGGCATCGCTGAGCCGCTGGCTCGCCGCCCAGCTCGAGCTCGGCCCGCACGACATCTATCCGACCCAGACCTTCCTCGGGCTCAGCGATCTGCTGCAGCTCGACGCCCCGGACGCGGATCGGCTGCGCTTTCCGCGCCATGCGCCGGCGCTCCATCCCCGGCTGCGCCGGCTCGCGGCCGAAGATCCGACCGCGATTTTCGCCGCGATCGCGCGCGGCGACCTGCTGCTGCACCATCCGTATCACAGCTTCGATGCCTCGGTGCTGCGCTTCCTGCAAGCGGCCGCCGAGGATCCCGCGGTGCTGGCGATCAAGCTGACCCTGTACCGCACCAGCCGCGAATCGCCGATCGTCGCGGCCCTGGCCGAAGCAGCGCGCCGCGGCAAGCAGGTCGCGGTCGTGGTCGAGGTCACCGCCCGGTTCGACGAGGCGCCCAACATCGCCTGGGGCAAGCTGCTGGAGCGCGAAGGCGTCCATGTAGCCTACGGGGTCGAGCAGCTCAAGACCCACGTCAAGCTGGCGCTCTTGGTCCGCCAAGAGCCGGGCGGCATCCGCCGCTACGCCCACATCGGCACCGGCAACTACCATCCCGGCACCGCCCGGGTTTACGAAGACGTCGGCATCCTGACCTGCGATCCGGCGATCTGCGCCGATGTGGCGGCGGTGTTCAACGCCCTCACCGGGGTCACCTCGCACCCCGAAAGCGAGAACCTGATCGTCGCCCCGGTGGCGATGCGGCGCCGCTTCAACGAGATGATCCGGCGCGAGATCGATCATGCGCGCCACGGGCGTCGCGCCGGCATCGACGCCAAAATGAACCAGCTCCAGGATCCCGATATCATCCGCGAGCTCTACCAAGCGAGCCGCCAGGGCGTACCGATTCGCCTCAACGTGCGCGGACTCTGCTGCGTGCGGCCCGGGGTGGCGGGGCTGTCGGAGACCATCCGGGTGTTCAGCGTGGTCGGCCGGTTTCTGGAGCACAGCCGCATCTTTCGCTTCAGCAACGGCGGCGATCCCGAGTACTTCATCGGCTCGGCCGATTGGATGAAGCGCAACCTGAGCCGGCGCGTGGAGACCGTGTTGCGGATCCTCGATCCGAGCCTCAAGCGCGAGCTGGATCGGATCCTGGAGGTTTACGAGCAGGACAACTGCAGCGCTTGGGACTGCGGGCCCGACGGGGTCTACACCCGCCGCACGCCGCCCCCCGGCGAGCAGCGCCGGCCGGCCCAGGAGATTTTCATCCAGATGGCGGAACGCGAGGGCGAGCTCGAGATCGACGCGGACGACGCGGCTGAATCCGAGGAGCGCGACCTGTCTCCCGCCGCCGCTCGAGCTGGGCGCAGAGCGCAACTCGCGGCCGCGGCCGCCCGCGGGCGGACCGAGACGGTTTGAATCTCGAGGTCGAAAGCAAATTCGCGGTCGCCAGTCCGACCGCGGTCCGCGGGCGGCTGGAGCAGATCGGCGCGCGCGCCGGCCCGCAGCAGCTCCAGGTCGACACCTACTATGCCCACCCGGCGCGCGACTTCTGGCGCAGCCGCGAAGCGTTTCGCTGGCGCCGCCGCAATCAGAGCAACGTTCTGACCTACAAGGGACCCCAGCTCCCGGGCCCGACCAAGAGCCGCGCGGAGATCGAGCTGGCGGTGGCGGACGGCGAGGCCGGCGCGCGGAGCTGCGCCGCTCTGCTCGACGCGCTCGGATTCACGCCGATCGCGACGGTGCGCAAGCGGCGGGTCACGCTGCGGCTGGGCTGGCAAGGGTGGGATGTCGAGGTGGCGCTCGATCAGGTCGACGGGCTCGGCGCCTTCGTCGAGGTCGAGATCCTGTGCGGCGAGGGCGAGCTCGGTCCAGCCCAGGAGGCGGTGCGCAGCCTGGCCGCCGCCGTGGGGTTGGAAGCGCCGGAGCCACGCACCTATCTGGAGCTGATGCTCCACCACCGGACCCCGCCCGCCGGCCGCCCTTGAACATGCGACGCTATCAGGTGCAACCGGGAACCACGATCCGGCTCGCGGACTGGGATCCCAACGACACCCGCGAAGCGCCCGGCGAGAAGAGCGCGGCCAAGGATCGTCTCGAGCGGCTCAACCGGCGGCTCGAGCAGCTGCAAGAGCGCCTTTACGCCGAGCAGCGCCACAAGGTCCTGATCGTGCTCCAGGGCATGGACACCTCGGGCAAGGACGGAACCATTCGGCATGTCTTCGAGGGGGTCAATCCGCAAGGCGTCCGGGTGGTGTCATTCAAGGTGCCGACCCCGATTGAGCTGGCCCACGATTTTCTTTGGCGCGTCCACCCGCAGGTGCCGGGCCGCGGCGAGATCGTGATCTTCAACCGCAGCCACTACGAGGACGTGCTGGTGGTGCGGGTCCATGAGCTGGTGGCGCCTTCGATCTGGCAGGCGCGCTATCAGCAGATCAACGATTTCGAACGCCTGCTCGCCGAAAGCGGCACCACAGTGCTCAAGTTCTTTCTCCACATCGACAAGCAGGAGCAGCAAGAGCGGCTCGAGGCCCGGCTGCGCGACCCGGACAAGCAGTGGAAATTCAAGCTCGGCGATCTCAAGGAGCGCGCGCGCTGGGACAATTACACCGCGGCCTACGAACAGACGATCGAGCGCACCAGCACCGCCTGGGCGCCCTGGACCATCGTGCCGGCCAACAAAAAATGGTACCGCAACCTGGTGATCGCCACCGTGCTGGTCGAAACACTCGAAGCGCTGCGGCCGCGCTACCCGGAGCCGGAAGAGAATCTCGACGGCGTCACGGTTACGTAGCGCCGCCGACGTCATTCCGGCGCAAGCCGGAATCCAGCGAGCACACACGGGTGCCGTGGGCAAGCTCTGCTCTGCCCACGGACGACATGTGGATCGAGAGAGGGTCTTCTCTGCATTCATGTGCTGTCCGTGGGCAACGCAAGCGTGCCCACGGCACCCGAAACAAAACGAACTGAGCCATGACCAGCGGCCGAGCGAATTTGCGGCCATGGAGTTCTGCCGCTAGAATCGAGCCGATCGGATCCGAGATCGGACGGCTGATCGTTGGTCACCGAGGACAAGCGCCGCTTTCAGCGCATCAGCATCGACACCGACGTTTGGATCGGCCAGGA
>DASWHO010000183.1:0-2098 GCA_036398155.1 Acidobacteriota bacterium | reverse complement strand
TGAAGATAGTTCGCGCCGCCGGTGTGAAAATGCTCGTAGAACGGAGCGCGCTGCCCGCTGGTGCGGCCGTAGCTGCCCCCGAGCTCGAAGGTATGGCTGGAGCCCAAGGTGATGTAGCGCTGCAGCGACGCGCTGGCGCGGTGATACGAGAACGAGCTGCCGAGGTTGGGCTCGCTCCAGCGATACTCGAGCTCGCCGCGCTGGCCGCCGCGGGGGAAATCGAAGTCGTCGACATTGTCGAAGCGCAGCGCCGCGCTCAAGCCCGCGACCGTCTTGTGCGACTCCTGGTTGAACACGCCGCCGCCGCGGTCGATGTTGACGCGATCGAAGCGGTAGCCCAGCTCGACCCGACCGAAGTTGCCGAGTAGATACTCGGCGCCGGCGTTGAAGCCGTAGCGCCGGTCCTGAAAATCGCCCGAGCGCTCGCCGTCGACGAAGATCTGGCGCTGCTGCGAATGGTAGCGGAAGCGCGAGGTCAGGCTCAGCGGCGCGGACCCGAGCGCGGCGTGCCGCACGCCGAGCTGGAAATCCTTGAGGTTGCCGATCATCCAGCTCAGGAACAGGTCGGAGCGGCTGTCCAAGAAGTTGCGATCGATCAGATCGAGCAGCAGGGTGAATTTGTAGTCCGTGTCGTAGCGCGCGCCGAGACCGAGCCGAGTGGGCGGGACCTCGCGCACCTGATAGATCAGGTGGCGGCCGCCGCCCGTTTCATGCAAGCGGTAGCTGACCTGGCGGAACAGATCGGTGCCGTAGAGGATGGAAGCTTGGCGGTCGATCGCGCTCCAGCAGATCGGCTCGCGGCGCGGCAGCTCGAGCCGGCTGGTCGCGTAGCGCCTCGGGAAGGCGCTCAGCCCTTCGAATCGGATCTGATCCACGCTGATACTGGGCTGCTCGCAGTCGCCGGCGGGATCGGGGTCGAGCGCGGCCGACAGGCTGCGGCCGGGTCCGCGGGCGATCGGCCGCGCCGCCGCTTGCGGCAGCGCGTGTCGGATCACGTCGATCTTGGCGCGACCGGCCTCCACTCCGAGCGCGATGACTTGATCGGTGTGGCCGAAATCGCCGGCGTCGAAATCGCCCAGCTCCGGCGCGATCAGCACATCGGCGGCGTGGCGGCTGTGCTCGGTTCGCTCTTGGATCCGAAAGCTGATCGCTTGATCCAGCACCTCGACCAGCGAGACGATCTCGCGGCTGCTGCGCAGCGGCGTGGAGGCGTCGACCGCGATCACCAGCTCGGCGCCGAGCTCGCGCGCCACCGACACCGGCAGGTTGTCCGCGATCCCGCCGTCGACATAGAGCCTGCCGTCGACCTCGGCCGGCGTGAACAGCGCCGGAATAGCGATACTGGCCCGGATCGCGCGGCTGAGCGGGCCGGCGGCGAACACGCGGCGCTCGCCGGTCTCGAGGTCGGTCGCGACCGCGCGAAACCGAATCGGCAGGCGGTCGAAGTCGTAGTCGGCTTCATACGCGATCGATGCGGTGAGCCGATCGAGAAGTTGTTGAATCTGCTGGCCCTCCTGCAGTCCGGTCGGAAGCCGGACCCCCAGATGCTCCAGCCCGACCTCGAACAGCGGCCGATCGCCACGCTCCTTGTTGTTGAAGTTGAACAGGCGGCGATCGGGCGCGTCCTCGAACAGCCGGTCCCAGCGCAGCGAGGTGACCAGCTCCTCGAGCTCCTCGGGCGAGTAGCCGGCGGCGTAGAGGCCGCCGAGCAGCGCTCCGATGCTGGTGCCGACGATCAGGTCGATCGGAATCGCGGCGTCCTCCAGCGCGCGCAGCACGCCGATGTGCGCCCCGCCGCGCGCGCCGCCGCCGCTCAGCACCAGCGCGACCTTCGGCGCCGGCGCGGTCGCGTTTGCTTCGTCCATCGCAATGCCGGCCGCTGCTTTCAGCAGCGCCGCGACGACCAGCATTGGGATCATCGCTCGTGCAGTATTAGACATGCTGCCTCACGGAAGCCCTTAAGCATCTCCCGCCCCGGGTGCCGTGGGCAAGCCTCTCGCGATGGCATCCCTTCTCGGGTGCCGTGGGCAAGCTGCTTGTGAGGACATCCCTTCATCGGGTGCCGTGGGCAAGCTCTGCTTTGCCCACGGAGGGCGTT
>DASWHO010000182.1:0-7150 GCA_036398155.1 Acidobacteriota bacterium | reverse complement strand
CGGGCGGGGACGAGCCCCGCCCCTACATTGGGGTGCGACGATTCGGGTTCAGTCCCTCACCCCTTCCCCTCTCGTGGCAGGCCCCGCGGGTCCGGGGGGAGAGGGGTGTCATCCAGGAGTTTGCGGAGGTGGGGGGCTCGGGGGCTTTTGGGGTGCTGGTCGACGAACTGGCGGAGCAGGGCTAGGGCTTCTTGGCGCAGGATGCCGCCGACGCCGGCCGGCGAGCGTTCGGCCAGATCGCCGATCGGGATCAGGGTGTGGAAGCCGCCTTGCCGCGGGTCGGGAACGGCGTAGATCACTTCTCGAACGCCCATGAGCGCCGCGGCGGCGAAGCACATCGCGCACGGCTCGACCGCGGCGTAGAGGCTGCCGCCGCGTGCGGCTTCTCCTGCCGACTCCATGGCCATCAGCTCGGGGTGCTGGCGCAGCTCATCGGCGTCCGGCAGGGCGTGCGCGCGCGCCGCGATCCGGTCTCCCTGCCGCACCAGCGCGGCGAGCGGCGGCCCGCCTTCGGCCAGCGCCGCCCGCGCCAGCTTTAGCACTTCTTGCATGAAGCGATCGTGCTTCGAGCCGCTCTGAGTCATCGGCGCACCTCGGGCGCGATCCGCGCGTCGAGCTCGGCGGCGGGCAGCAAAACGTCACGGCCGAGCAGGTGCTGCGGATCGAAGCCGTGCTTGACCCGCGCCATCTGATCGAGCTCGGCGTCAGTGCGCATCAGCGCGATCCAGGGCCGCTCGCGGCCGTCCCGGTCGACGAAGCGTTTGCGCCCGCAGCCGTGCTCGGCAGAAATGGTTCCGCCCAGCTCGACCGCTCGGCGCGCCGCTTCCAGGCTGAGCCGGCGTGCCAGCTCGAGATCGGCGGCGCAGCTCGGGATCAGGTTCAGGTGCAGATGCTGCTCGCCGATGTGGCCGAACAGAACCGTGGCCGGCTCGGAGCGCGGCGCGCAGCGCTCACGGAACGCCTGCATCACACGCCGATACTCCTCCATCATGGCGCCGAACGCCGACCTCGGCACCGCCAGGTCGGTCGCCACTTTGGGCTGGCGATAGCGCCGCAGCACCTGATTGACCGCCTCGGGCAGGGCATGGCGAAGCTGCTTGAGCCGCGCCTGCGTGGCGCGATCGTCGCCGGCCCAGGTTGCCACTTCCTCGTGCTCGGACGCCAGCTCGACCCAGGGCTCGGCGGCCTGTTCCAGCGCTCCTTGCCGAATCTCCACTTCCACCAACACGGCGGCGGCCGCGCCGGACGGAAGCTCGGCGCCGCCGCTCGCCGCGATCAGCTCGAGCGAGCCGCGGTCGAGATACTCGAGCGAGAGCGGCGCCAACCCTTTGCCCTGGGCCGCTTCGACCAAGGCCAGGGCGGCCGCCTCGCTGGCGAGGAAGAAGGCGGCGGACAAGATCGCGGCCGGCGCCGGCGCCAGGCGCAAGGTCGCCTCGGTGAGCAGCGCCAAGGTACCCTCGGAGCCAAGCAATAGGTCCACGAGATCGAGATCTTCACCGGCTGCGTAGCCGGCGGAATGCTTGCAGGCCGGCAGCCCGTAGGTCGGCACCGAAATCCGCCGCCTTTCTGCGAGCGGCAGATCGAGCTGCCCGCGATCGGCGGCGCAAGCGCCGCGGCGCACTTCCAGCAGCTCGCCACCCATCAGCACCGCGCGCAGCGCCAGGACCCAATCCGCGGTGCGGCCGTAACGCAAGCCGCGCGAGCCGGCCGCGTTGGTCGCGAAGGTTCCGCCTGCAAAAGCCGCCGCCTCGGTCGGATCGGGCGGATACCAAAGCCCGCGCTCCGCAAGCAAGCCGTGCAGCAGAGCGAGCGGCAGGCCACAGGGAACCCGCGCCCAGGGACCGCCTTGGTCTTGGCCGAGGGCGATGGTGTAGTTTCCCTCATGGTCCGGCGCGGCGATCGCGACGCTTTCACCCGAGCCGGCGCGCTGCACCGAACGCAGCCGATCGGTCGCCAAGACCACGCCGCCGGCTGGAACCCGCGCGCCGGTGAGGCCGGTTCCCCCGCCCGACAACGTCACCGCTGTGCCGGTTTCGACCGCCCAACGCAGAACCTCCGCCGCTTGCGCTTCGCTGGCCGGCAGAAGGACGGCCTGCGCGTGGCCCTCCAGCAGGCCCGCCTCGTCGCGCAGGTAGGGCTCGATCTGCGCCGCTTGATGCAGCCGCGCCACCTCGGGCGGCGCGGCGCTTGAGACCCGGCCCGGCCCGGACCTAGAATCCATCGCGCTCATGCCGATCGCCAAATCATGCGGCTGCCCGGAACTCGACCTGAGCCGCTGGGACCAGAAGGTGCAGAAGCTCGATGTTCATTTCTATAGCATCCCGATCCTGCATCTCTTCTACGCTCCGGTCGCTGCCGATCGCAAGCTTGCCGAGGCCGAAGCCAGGGCGGTTTCGAGCGGCTATCACCTACCCGCGGTGCCGATGCGCTTGGTCCGGGCCGCGAGGTTCTTGGGCGGCAGTGCCATCGTGGAAATCAAAGAGGTCGGCCTCGGCGATCGCCAGGTGTTCCGTTTCTCGGGCGCCTACCCGTGCACGGTGTTCCGCGGCCCGCGCCGCGAGCTGCCCAAGCGCATCCGCGCGATGCACGCGGCCGATCCCAACCTGGAGTCGGTCTACTTGTGGAACGTGACCTGCCCGCGCTGCGCGCCCGACGAGAAGGATCGCGTCACCATCCTGATCGCCGAGACCCTGGTCGGCTCGGAGTAACGCTGCAGAGCGGGTGGCATGGGTGGCCGCAGGCCGCCCATGGACGACCTCCCTACTGCGTGCCGTGGGCAAGCTACGCTTTGCCCACCGATGACATCGGACCAAAACCAGCCTTTCCCACCTTCGTTGTGTTGTCCGTGGGCGAAGCAGAGCTTGCCCACGGCACCCAAAGAATTGTATAATATGAATATATGAAAAACCAACAGGAACGGTGCGGACCATGGCCGCGGTGAAGGTAGGCACGAGCCGGCAAGTGGTGATTCCGAAGCAGCTCTTCAGCGAGCTAGGACTCTCCCCTGGCGACTACGTCGAGATCGAGCGCGAAAAGGATCGCCTCGTCCTCACTCCCAAGACACTCATCGACAAACGCCTGGCGGAAGCGCTCGACGACCTCCGCCACGGCCGAGTCAGCCGAAGTTTTCACTCTGCGGAAGAACTGATCGCCGACCTCCACCGGAAACGGGCTCAGCAGCGTGCTAGGAAGAAAACCTCAAAACGCCGATCTTGATGCGCGCCCGCAGGACTTCGCGGTTCGATCGGAGCTATCTCGATGCTCCCGGGGCAGTTCAAAACGCCTTCGACAAGCAGCTCAAGCACCTCCTCAGCAATCTCAGCCATCCCTCCCTCCGGGCCAAGAAGTACGACGAATCGAGAAACATCTGGCAGGCTCGTGTGAATCGAAACTGGCGTTTCTACTTCACTATCGAGGGTGATGTCATCGAACTGCTCGATATCATCCCTCACCCGAAGTAGCCGGAATCCAAGCTGGCAGACTCAGTCTCTGGGCGCAGCTCGTCCATGGGCTTGCTGCGGCCGCCCATGCCACCCCGCGCGGAATCCACGCCGTCATTCCGGCGCAAGCCGGAATCCAGGCCGGGCAGACTCAGTCTCTGGCGCAGCTCGTCCATGGGCGCCCTCCGGCCGCCCATGCCACCCATTCAGGACCATGCGGGGATATCAGGGGCGAAGCCCTTGACTTGTTAGCGGCGCCAGGGGAGCCAGCGGGTACCGCGGGCGTCGGACTGTTCGAGCTGCTCGAGGCGGAGCCGGGCCTGCCGCGCGGCGGGGCGGCGTTTCGGATCGGCCGAGAGCAGCGCATGGATGAGTTCGGCCAAAGCCGCCGGAACTTCGGGCCGCGCGCGCAGCTCCGGCGGCGCGCAGCGCTGCAGGGCGCTGAGCGTGTGCGCGATCGACAGCCGCCGAAACGGATTCGTTCCGCTGAGCAGCTCGTACAGCACCACCCCGGCGCTGAACAGATCGCTCTTGTCGCTGGCGCGCTCGCCGTCGAGCAGCTCGGGCGCCAGGTAGGCCAAGGTGCCGGTCAGCGCGCCCGGCCAACTGGTTTGAACCGAAGAGATCTCCCCGATCGCGTCGCCGGCCTGCTCCTCGACCCGAGCCAGACCGAAATCGAGGATCTTGAGGCTGCCGTCGTGCGCCTCGCGCATGTTCTCGGGCTTGAGATCGCGGTGGATGATCCCGAGCGCGTGGGCGGCTTCGAGCGCGCCGGCGAGCTGGCGCCCGATTGCGATCACCGCCGCGCCGGCCAGCGGTCCGGCGCGCAGCCGCTCGCGCAAGGTCGGCCCCCGCACCAGCTCGAGCGCGATGAAGTCGCGGTTGCCGCTGCGCCCCACTGCGTAGATCCGCGCGATGTTGGGATGCTCGAGACGGGAAGCGAGCCGGGCTTCGCGCAGAAAGCGCTGGCGCCGGCTCGGCTTGGCCGCCAGCGCCGGATCGAGCACCTTGATCGCCACCTCGCGGCCCAGCGCCGGATCGCGAGCGCGGTAAACCTGCCCGCTGGCGCCGCGCCCGATCAGCTCCAGCAGCTCGTAGCCGCCCAAGCTGCCGAACGCCGCGCCCGAATCCCTCTCCCCCATGGGAGCCTACGGTCCGATCTCGGCGAGCGCGCCCTCGTAATCGCCCGGCGAGACCTTCTTCTCGCGCACCAAACGCTCGAGCAAATAGAGCTGCTTGGACCGCGCCGTGTTGGGCGCGCGCCGCGGATCGAAGCGGATCGGGCTGGGCAGGATCGCGGCCAGAAGCGCCGCCTGCGCCAAGCTCAAATCCGCCGCCCCGACGCCGAAATGATACCGCGCTGCCGCCTGCGCCCCGAAAACGCCCGGCCCCCACTCGGCGACGTTGAGGTAGAGCTCCAGGATCCGGCGTTTGGTGAGCAAATGCTCCAAACGCCAGGCCAGGAGCACCTCCCGGGCCTTGCGCCACAGCGTCTTTTCGCGCCCCAGGTAAAGATTGCGGGCCAGCTGCATCGTGAGCGTGCTGGCGCCGCGCCGATAGCGTTCGGACTTGAGATTGGCCTCCACCGATTCGCGCAGCTGCACCAGGTCGAAGCCCTCATGCTGAAAGAAGGCATCGTCTTCGGCCGCGACCACGGCGGTCACCAGGTAGGGTGAGATCGCGCGCAGGGAAACCCAATCGCGGTTGCGCACCCCGACCGGAACCGCGAGCGTCGCGCCGCTCGGCGTGGTACGCTCCAGCACCAATCCGGTATCGGCGGCGACCAAATTCTGGAGCGGCGGAAGCGTCAACCACCAGAGCGAGAGCGCTCCAACGATCGTGCCGAACACGATCAGGAACAGAACCAGAAAAGTCTTGACGATCCGAGTCAGGCAGCCGCCGAGTCGAAAGACACCCATAGTTCGGACCCGCCGATTCTACTGGACACCGCCGCCGTCACGCACAGTAGCCGCCGCGCGCATCAGCGCGCGCACCGCCGGATCGGGCGGGGACAAGCCCCGCCCCTACATCCGATTCGGACACGCCGCAAAGATTCGCACACGATGCAGAGAAATGTAGGGGCGGGGCTCGTCCCCGCCCGAAAAACGCTGCTCCTAATCCTCACCCTACGCGAAAAGGGAGTATGGCAATCGGGAGTTTGCGTTCAAGGGGCCGAGCCGGTAGCGTCAAGCGCCGGCGGTGCTCCACCCTATGCGCTATCGACAACTCGGACGCAGCGAGCTCCAGGTGTCCGTGATCGGCTTCGGCGGCTTCGCCCTCGGCGGGCGCTGGTGGGGCCGGCGCGATGACCGCGCCGCGCTCGCGGCGGTGCGGCGCGCGCTCGATCTCGGCATCAACCTGTTCGACACCGCGCCGGTCTACGGCAGCGGTCTGGGCGAGGAGCTGCTGGCGCGGGGGCTCGAGAGCTGATGTATCTACAAACCGGCACGGTTGCGACCCACTGCGAGCTCGGCGGCGCGGGCAGCGAGGTGGTCTTCATCCACGGCCATGCGATCGACGCGCGCCAATGGGATCCGCAGTGGGAACCGTTCTGTGCCCGCCACCGCTGCCTGCGCTACGACCTGCGCGGCCACGGGCGGTCGAGCGCGCCGCCCGGCGACTATTCGCTGGATCGCTTCGCCGCCGATCTCGAGATCCTGCTGAACCGAGTCGGTTTCGAACGGCCGGCGCTGATCGGGCTCTCGTTCGGCGGCCTGATCGCGATGGAGCTGGCCCTGTCCGCCCCGCAGCGGGTCCGCGGCCTGGTGCTGGTCGATACCGCGCTGGAAGGCTTCGCCTACTCCGAGGCGTACCGCCGCGGCTGGCGTGCTGTGCGCCAGGCGGCGCGGCGCGATGGCGTCCGGCGGGCGCTCGAGCAGGCCTGGCTCAGCAGCGAGCTGTTTCGGCCGCTGCGCGGCCAGCCGGCGCGTTTCGAGCAGATCCGGCGGATGGCGCAGGGTTATTCCGGCGTCGAGTACCTGCACGATCGCAGTCGGCGCGAGCCGGCGCAGACCGTCCTGCACCGACTCCAGCAGATCCGCTGTCCAACCTTGGTGCTGACCGGCGAACGCGACAGCGACGACTTCCACGCCATCGCCACGCTGATCGGCGAGAAGATATCCGGCGCGCGCCGCCTGGTGATCCGCGGCGCCGGGCATCTGTCGTGCTTCGAGAATCCGGCCGCGTTCAATCCGGCGGTCTTGGATTTTCTGGCCGATCTGCCTTAAGCCGCGCGCGAGCGACCATTCTTTGCAGGGGCGGGGCTTGTCCCCGCCCGTAACGCGCGAGGGCTCCGACCCTTAATATCCCCGCATCACCCTTGAAGGGTGGCATGGGTGGCGCCGGAGCTTGGTTAGGTAACCCGCCACTGTGAACCAGTCAGATTCCGCAGTCGGGCAGGCCGCTGCAGACCGTGTCCGGACAGTTCACCCCACAGCAGCGCCCGTTCGGTTCCGATTGCCATCGCGCGACCGGACAGCCGCGGCTGCGCGCCAGGTCGGAGCATTCGGCCCCGGTCCCGGTGAAACCGAGCTCACAGCTCGTGCCGGGGCTCGCCGGCGCGCCGGAATCGTCTCCGCATCCGAAGCAGCTCAGGATCAAGGCCCATCCGATCGCACCGGCGACTGAACGCAAGCGACGCATCGTAAGGATCATGAGCTCCGACCCAGCCGATAGCTTCTTATGGAAGCTTATCTCGCAAACGGCCCTCG
>DASWHO010000181.1:0-1695 GCA_036398155.1 Acidobacteriota bacterium | reverse complement strand
CCCGTCGGTTTCGGTCGTGGTTCCGGCCCGCAATGAGGCCGGCAACCTCGAGTCGCTGCTCGACCGACTGCCCGACTTCCAAACCGAGACCGAGCTGATCTTGGTCGAAGGCGGCTCGAGCGACGACACCTGGAAGGTCATCGAGCAGTTGGCGGCCCGGCCGGGACCGGTTGCGGTGCGGGCGATCCGACAAAGCGGCCGCGGCAAGGGCAACGCGGTGCGGGAAGGCTTCGCGGCGGCGCGCGGAGAGCTGTTGATGACCCTCGACGCCGATCTGTCGGTGCCGCCGGAAGAGCTGGTGAAATTCTATGATGCGCTGGCGTGCGGCCACGCCGAGCTCGCCAACGGGGTGCGGCTGGTCTATCCAATGGAACCGGACGCGATGCGGTTTCTCAACATGGGCGCGAACAAGTTCTTCAGCATGGCGTTCACCTGGCTGCTGGGCCAGCCGATCAAGGACACCCTGTGCGGAACCAAGGCCCTGAGCCGATGCGACTACCGGAGCATCGCGGCCAATCGAGCCGCATTCGGCGACTTCGATCCGTTCGGCGACTTCGATCTGCTGTTCGGCGCCGCGCGGATGAACCTGAAGATCGCCGACCTCCCGATTCGCTATCGCGAGCGCCGCTACGGCCGGAGCAATATCCGCCGCTGGCGGCACGGAATCTTGCTGCTGCGCATGCTGATGTTCGCCGCCCGCAAGATCAAATTTGTGTAAGGCTATTGGGTTTCGAGCAGGCGGACCAAGGAGCGGCGTCCGCCGCCGGCGCCGGCGACCAGCTTGTGACCGATCGCGGCGCGATGCCTGCTCTCCCAGTGCAGTACCTGATAGCCGCGGCCACCTCGGCTTATTTCGTGGACTATGGCTGCGAGGCGCTCGGCGAACACCCGATCGCCCGAGGGGGTGAAGTGGCACTCGTCGGCGAGCAGCTCCGGCATCGCGATCACCATGGCCTGGGCATCGATCAGGGGCACATCGTGTTCGCGAGCCACTTGGGTGGTGACGGCGTTGTAGTCTTTCACCCGGTAGCGCCAATTCGGAGCCGGATACACGATACGGTGCGAGCGGGTCGACAGGATCGCGCCGGCGCCGGCGCCGCGCGCCAGCTCGACCATGCGCTGCAGATTGCTGCGGTAGTCGGCGAGCGAGACCCGCGGGTGCAGGCTGAAGCCGGTTGGGGGCGCGGCGGCCGGTCGCAGCGAGAGCAGCCAGCGGACCGTGTGCGTGCCGAGCAGGAAGCGCTGCAGCTGCAGCATCAGAGGGTGCGGCAGCGGGTAGTCCTTGTCGGCAGCTCCGGCGACCTCGGCGACATCGTTCCAGCCGAAAGCGATCACGACCAGATCCGGTTGGAGCTCGAGGGCTTCGCGCAGTCGGCGCAGGCCTTGAAGCGAGCTGTAGCCGTAGACTCCCCCGTTGACCACCTCGACACGCCGATAGGGCCGCGGGGCAGGTCGCAGGGCCTGGCGCAAAGCCGCCGGCCACGAGTGATCGACCGCGCCCATGGTGTTCGAATCGCCCAAGGTCAGAATGCGGTAGGTGCCGGCCGGCTTGGCGCGCTCGATCTCCGGTCCGGCGTAGCCCAGCGCGTTGATCGTCTGGCGGCCCGGCCGCGGCCGCCACATCAGATAGGGATCCGGAATCAGCAGCCAGTCCTCGAACATGTGGAACGGTCGCCAGTCGTCGCCGCGTCCGGC
>DASWHO010000180.1:0-13011 GCA_036398155.1 Acidobacteriota bacterium | reverse complement strand
ACGGCGAGTTCGCGGCCCATGTAAGGGAGGGGCTTGTCCCCTCCCGATGTGCGCAACAACGTCTGTTCAGCGCTACGCATGGTTCGAAGGCTGCGCGGGCGGGGTCGAGCCCCGCCCCTACGTGAAGCTAGGTACGTTAGTATGTCTCGGAATCGATACCACGAGCGGCGCCCGCGGCATCCAACCCATTCAACCGGCCCCAACGCCGCCGGCCAGCCATGACCGAAAGCCCCACCGCACCGATCCTGATTGTCGAGGATGATCCCAAGACCGCCGCGCTGCTGGCTCTCTACCTGGAGCGCCAAGGTTTCAGCACCACCACCGCCGCGGACGGGGAGCAGGCCCTTTCGCTCGCGAGCGAGCTGGGTCCAAGCCTGATCATTCTCGACTTGATGATCCCGCGGCTGGACGGCTGGCAGGTCTGCCGCCGAATCCGCGAGGGCTCCCAGGTGCCGATCCTGATCCTGACCGCGCGCGACCAGGCCATGGACCGAGTGCTCGGCCTTTCGCTCGGCGCCGACGACTACGTGGTCAAGCCGTTCAGCCCCCAAGAGGTGGTCGCGCGGGTCCAAGCGATCCTGCGCCGCGCGCGGCCCGGCGCCGGCAAGCCGCCCACGGCTTTGACCTTCGCCGGCCTGGAGCTCGACCTCGACAAGCGCCGGCTGAGCCTGGACGGCAAGCCGGTGCCGCTGACGCCGGCCGAGTTCAGGCTGCTGCGCGCGCTGATGGCCGAGCCCGGCAAAGTGTTCTCGCGCGAGGAGCTGCTCGAGCAGCTCTACCCCGGCGGCGAATCGGTGGTCGATCGGGTCATCGACGTCCATATCGGCAAGCTGCGCCAGAAGATCGAGCCGGATCCGGCCGCCCCGCGTTGGATTCAAACGGTGCGCGGTTTCGGCTACCAATTCGCCGGCGGCGAGCGCGAGGCGGGACGCTGATGGGCCTCCGCAGCCGGCTGCTGTGGAAGCTCTGCGGCATCAATGCCCTCTTGATCGCCCTGCTCACGATCGCGGTCTGGATCGCGATCGATCTGTTGGCCGCCGACTACTTCATGGCGCTGATGCAGAAATACAACATCTCGCCGACCGAGGTGCACCAGATGTTCATCACCGCGGTGCACCGCAACTTGGTCTGGGTCGGCGCGCTGGCGCTGGCGCTGGCCGGCGCGCTGAGCTTCATGCTCACCCGCAAGGTGCTGAGCCCGCTGTTCCAGATGGCCGAGCTGGCCGATCGGATCGCAGCCGGGGAACACGGCCGGCCGCTGCAGGTCACGCCGGACGAGATCGGTCAGGTCGGGGCGGCCTTCAACCGAATGGTCGAGAGCCTACAGCGCACCGAACATCTGCGCCGCACCATGGTGATCGACGTGGCCCACGAGCTGCGCACCCCGCTGACCAACATGCGCGGCTATCTCGAAGCGCTGCGCGACGGGGTGGTGCCGGCGACCCGCGAAACGTTCGAATCGCTCCACGAAGAAACCCTGCGGCTGGTGGAGCTGGTCGAGAATCTGCTGCGGCTGGCCGACGCCGGCGGGCCGCGGCTGGCGCTGCGGCTCGAAGAAATCGAGCTCGAGCAGCGGCTCCAACAGCTCCTCGACCTGTTCCGCTCGCGGTTCGCGGCCAAGCAGATCCAGGTCGAAACCGTCTTCGGATCCGGCCTGGGGCGAGTCCGGGCCGATCCCGACAAGCTGGCGCAAGTGGTGCGCAACCTGTTGCAGAACGCCTGGCAGTACACACCCGAGGGCGGCCGGGTGCGGGTCGCGGCCCAGCGCGAGTACGAGCAGGTCCGGGTCCGAGTCTCCAACAGCGGCGACGGGATCGGCGCGGAGGACCTGCCCAACGTGTTCGAACGCTTCTACCGCGGCGAGAAGTCGCGCTCGCGCCGCCACGGCGGCACCGGCATCGGCCTGTCGATCGTGCGCGACTTCGTACAGGCCCACGGCGGCCAGGTCGGCGCCGAGAGCGGCTCCGGCTGGACCGAGGTCTGGTTCACCCTGCCGCAGTGAAACCGCCGCCGGTCGCGGGCCGCTTTACCGAATCGTTAACAAAGCTTTACCGAATCGCCCTTAGCTGCTCATCCCCGGCCTTCTATAAACAAGGCCATGATCGATCCAGCGCCGCGGCAAGGGCAAGCGGCCGGCGCCGAGCTCTCGGATGGTCGAGCGAGCTCGGAGCCGGCCCAGCTCCTGCAGCGCCTGCGGCGCGGCGACCGAGCCGCCTTCGACCAGGTGGCGGAGCGCTACGGCACGCGCCTGTTCGCGGTAGCACTGCGGATGCTGCGCAACCCGGACGATGCCTGCGACGCGCTGCAAGACGCCTTGCTGTCGGCATTTCTCTCGATCGAAAACTTCCAGGGCGATGCCCAACTCTCCACCTGGCTGCACCGGATCGTGGTCAACGCCTGCCTGATGCAGATGCGCCGGCGGCGCCGCAAGTCCGAGATCTCGGTCGATGCGCTCGGCGACTTCGCGCCCGATCCGCTGCGTTCCGGCGCCGGAATCGTGTGGGGTCTGCCTTCCGAAGCGCACGACTCGGCGCTGCAGCGGGCGCAGGTCCGACGGCAGCTGTATGACGGATTGGCGCGCCTGCCGGAGCGCTATCGGAAGATCCTCCACCTGCGCGATCTGCAAGAGCTCGACACCCAGGAGGCGGCCCGGCGACTGAGGATCAGCCCGACCGCGGTCAAGCTGCGGCTCTACCGCGCCCGCCGCGCCCTGCGCCGCCAGCTGGTTGGGGATCGCGGCATTCAGGCGACCGTGGACCGGCAGCGGGGCGCGCCCGATCGTTCCAGCGCCATCAGCCGTCCTATTCGCGAAGCAGGGACTTCTGTTTGCTTCCGCTCGGAAGCACGCGAACGCGGTCGGCGCGGCCCAACAGGGTGAGGCCGCCGCGGTCGAGGCGGCCGCGATCCTGCGACAGGAAGCGACCGCCGAAGCGCTGCGCCAGCCGGCCGGCCGAGAGATAACCCAGGGCCACCTGTCCCCCGCCGGCTTCGACCCGGCCGCCGCGCAGCCCCAGTCGCACGCCAGGGAAAGCGGCTCCGACGTCGCCGGCCCAGCGCTGGCGGCGCCCCAAGGTCAGCGCGCCGGCCTCGCTGCTGCCGTAGTGCGGCCGGATTGGACGGCCCAGGACCGCGGCGGCGCGCGCCGCCACCTCCGGTTCCAGCGGTGCGGCCGCCGAAATCACTGCTCGCAGGCGCGGCGCTCGCAGGTCTCGGGCATGCCGGCTCAACAGGTCGAGGACGAATGGAATGGCTGGAAAGACCGTCGCGCCCGCGTCCAGCGCCGCGCCGATGGCACGGGGCAGTGGGGGCGCCAAGATCAGCGCGCTGCCGCGCAGGAGCTGCAGGAAGCCGAAGTCGAAGCCGTAGGAGTGCAGCAGCGGCACCGTGATCAGGATTCGATCGGCCGCGCCCAGTCGCAGGCCGCGCCGCACCTGCGCACCGTCGCATTCGAGCTGGCGATCCGAAAGCGCGATCGCTTTGGGCGCTCCGGTCGAGCCGGACGAGATCTTGACCAGCGCGATGCCCTCCAGTCGGGCGGAACGCGCTGCGCCGCTGCGGCGCAGGCCTCGGGGATCGCGAATCCAGGCGGCGCCGGCGGCGCGGCGTCCTACCTGCACTGCGGCCGCTCCGAGGCCGCGTGGCGCCAGGACCGGCACGGCGTGCAAATCGCGCAGCGCCAGCAGATCGATCACCAGCTCCGGCGAATTGGGCAGCGCCAGCAGAACCGCCTGCTCGGGGCCGATGCCGGCCCGCTCGAGCTCGCGGCGCCGAGCGCGCGCCAAGCGCGCCAGTGCCGCGAATGAGATTCGTTCGCGCGGCGTGATCAGCGCCGGCGCCCGCCCGCCGCGTGCCAGCTTCGCGATCCAGCTCAAGCTCGCGGTTCAGAACACGTAGGTGCCGGCGAACTGGAAGGTGTCGGGACGCGAGCCCTCCAGCCAGCCGTACTCGATGGCCAGGCGCATTCGCAACCCGAGCGCCCAGTGCTGCAAGCCCAGATAGTAGTTGGTCCGCGCCCCATCCGGATCGTCCTCGAAATCGACGAAGCCGATTCGGTTGGTCCACTGGAACAGCGCACCGAGCTTGACATCGCCCTGCACGAAGCCGCTGTTGAACGAAACCTCGGCCGCGCCCGGAAACGGCTGATCGTCGGTGGCCCGCATCCAGACGCCGTGCAGATCCAGGCGCCCGACCCGCGCCTCGGCATCGAAACCGAAGCGGCGGAACTCGTTGGTGAACTCTTGGTTCTCGAATGCCTCTTGGGTATTCTCGCCGAAGTAAGCAAAGCCGCCGATTCGATGCACGTCGATGTCGCGGGCCACCCGGACGTAGATATCGCCGTCGAAGTCGTCGCGCTCGAAATCCTCGCCTTCCACGACGGCCAGCGAGTAGCGCCAGCGCTGGTGGTTGCCGCCGAGCTCGAAGCCTTTCTGGGCCACCCCGAGCAGCGTCGCGTTGCCGCTCGAGCTGGTCACCCAAGGTTCATAGGTGAACAGGTTGTAATTACGGGTCGAGGAGTAGGGCAGGTCGAGCTCGAACTTGCCGCCTTTGACATAGAAGGCCGGCCCGGCGTTGAGGCGCACCCAGGCGTTGTCACTGCCGAAATCTTCGAAGTCGAGATCGGTGCCTTCGCCCGGCTGGGTGCCGAACACGCCGAGCACGCGATCGACCCAGAACGAGATCCGGTTGCCGAGGTTGCCGGCCACGATCGGTTTGGTGAAGAAGAACTCGCCCGATTGATCGTCCCGCACCGTAATGTCGATCTCGGTGCGCGCCGACAGCGGAATCTTCTCGATCGTTTTGAGCCAATCGACCGGCTCGCCGGGAAACACGAAGCCGGCCTCCTTGAAGGCGCGGCCGAACGGGTTGAGCTTGGGATAGACGTCGTGGCATACCGAGCACTGCGCCCCAGCCTTGCGGGCGAAAGCTGGAATCGCGTCGGCCGGCGCCGCCAGCAGTGCGAGCAGCGAGATCAGCGGCAAGATCGAGCAGACCCATGTTCGTGGTCGGAGTCGGTGCATGCGTCCCTCCTATGCGATGTCGTTTCTGGAACCCGATTCTCAGACGCGAGCGCCTGGTGCAAGCTTTTCCGATCATAGCAGCGCGGCATGAACCCCTCTACAATCGTGCTTACTCCCATGCAAGGCGTCTTTCGCACCGCGATTCTCACCGTCAGCGACCGCGCGGCCGGCGGCGCCTACGCCGACCAGAGCGGCCCGGCCCTGGCTCGGGCGCTGCCGGACGGTTTTGTGATCGCGGCCACAGGAGTGGTTCCGGATGAGCTCGAGGCGATTCGAGCCGCGTTGGTGCAACTCGCCGACAACGAAAAGGCCGATTTGATTCTCACCACCGGCGGCACCGGCTTTGCGGCGCGCGACGTCACCCCGGAAGCGACCCGCGCGGTGATCGAGCGGCTCACGCCGGGGCTCGACGAAGCGATGCGGGCCGCGTCGCGGGCGGCGAATCCGCACGCGATCCTGTCGCGCGCCGTCAGCGGCATCCGCGGCCGCAGCCTGATCGTGAACCTGCCCGGCTCGCCCAAAGGCGCGGTGGAGTGCTTGGTCGCGCTGCTGCCGGCCCTGCCGCACGCCCTGCGCCTCCTGCGCGGCCCGGTTGCCGACGCGGAGCACCGAGCCCGATGATCTCGGCCGATCAGGCCCTGGACGCGATCCTCGAGGCGGCCGCGCCGCTCGAGCCGCGCGAGCTAGAGCTGATCGAAGCGCTGGGGCGGACGCTCGCCGAGGACGTCGCCGCCGACGTCGATCTCCCGGCCGCCGCCAACTCCGCGGTCGACGGCTACGCGGTGATCGCGGCCGACAGCGCCGGCGCCGCCGAGCGCCCGGTCCGGCTCCGGCTGCTCGAGCGGGTCGCCGCCGGATCGGTCCCCACCCAAACCGTGGTCCGGGGCACGGCCAGCAAGGTGCTGACCGGCGCCGTCATTCCGCCGGGCGCCGACGCCATGGTCATGGTCGAGCACAGCGAGGAGAGCGCGGGCGCGGTCGCGATCCGCCGCGAGGCGCGGCCCGGCGATTTCATCCGCGCCGCCGGCGAGGAGCTGCGCGCCGGCGAGATCGCGCTGCGCCGCGGCCGGGTCCTGCGCCCGACCGAGTTGGGCCTGCTCGCGAGCGTCGGGCGCTCGCGGGTGCGGGCGATTCCGCCGCCCCGGGTCGCGATCCTGGTGACCGGAGACGAGCTGATCGAGCCGGATCAGCCGCTGGCGCCCGGCAAGGTGCGCAACAGCAACCTGCCGACCTTGGTGGCGCTGGTGGCCGAGGCCGGCGCCATGCCGCTCGCGCTCGAAGTCGGACGCGACCGCCGCGACCAGCTTGCGGCGCTGATCGCCCGCGGCCTGGAGCAGGCCGATGTGCTGCTCACCACCGGCGGGGTCTCGATGGGCGATTTCGATCTGATCCAGCATCTGCTGCCCGAAGCCGGGGTGGACACGCGTTTTCACGGCGTCAACATCAAACCCGGCAAGCCGCTGTTTTTCGGCGCCCGCGGGCGCAAGCTCGCCTTCGGATTGCCCGGCAACCCGGTGTCGGCCGTGGTTTGCTTCGAGGTCTTCGTGCGCCCCGCGCTGCGGCGCCTGATGGGGATCGAGCCCGCGCTGCGGCCCACCACCTCGGCCCGGCTCGAAACCGCGATCAAGAAGGCGGACGGCAAGCGCCATTTCCTGCGCGTGACCTTGCGGTGCGACGGCGGCGAGCTGCTCGCGCGCCCCACCGGACCGCAAGGCTCGCATCTGATCAGCTCGGTCGCCCGCGCCGACGGCTTGCTGATTTTTCCCGAGGCGGCGCGCGAGCTCGGCGCCGGCGAGCGCGCCGAAGTCCTGCCCCTGCCCCACGCGCCCATGAGCATGCCTGACAATGCTGGATAGGAGCCGCAATGGGTGGCATGGGCGGCCGCAGGGCGCCCATGGACGACCTTGGTACGGCTCACTCCTCCTCAAGTCTCCAAGCTTCGGCTTGGCCTCCAATGCGCTTGTTCTCCCGAGCCACCTCGTCCATGGGCGCCCTGCGCGTGCCCATGCCACCCGTTTTTCGTGAGCGCTCGTTCCGCGAAGCGCGCGCGGCGCGCCAAGCATCGGGCCACGGCCGGAGCGGGCCCCGCCGCCGGCGCCGCTTCGAATCTGCCGCGGACCATCGCCTTGCTGGCGCTGGTGGCGCTGGCATTCTTGATCCGCCTCGGCGCGCTGCTCGAGCTGCGCGAGTCCGCCACCTTCTACGCGCCGCAGATCGACTCGCTCGAGTACCACGCCTGGGCACAGGACATCACCGCCGGCCGGATCGCATGGCCGACCGTTCCGATCCACGGCCCCGGCTACGCCTTCTTTCTCGCCGGCGAGATGCTGGCGCTGGGCGACGATCTGCTCCGGATCCGGGTCGCGCAGGCGCTGGTGGGCGCGCTCTCCTGCCTGCTGGTCGCGCTGCTCGGCAGCCGGCTGGCCGGCCCGCACGCCGGATTGATCGCGGGCGTGATTGCCGCCGTGTATGCGCCGCTGGTCTATACCGAGATCGGCCTGTTCGCCGAGGTCCTGGTGGTTTTGTTCAACCTTCTCGCCCTGCTGCTGGCGCTGAAGCTGCTGGACCGCCCGCAATTCGCCACCGCAGCGATGCTCGGTCTCTGCCTCGGCCTCTCCGCCATCACCCGCTCGACCGGCCTGCTGCTGATTCCGCTGTTTGCCTGGCTCTTGTGGCGCGGCATCGAGCTGCCGCCGCGGCGCCGCGCCGCGCGGATCGGCATGATCGCGGCCGCCGCGGCGCTGGTGATCGCGCCGGTCACCTGGCAGAACTGGCGCGCCGAAGCCGATCTGGTCCCGGTGCAGCGCAACGGCGGCCTCAACTTCTACATCGGCAACGGCATCGGCTCCGACGGCGGCGCGCATGTCCGGCTCGGCGGCAACTGGGACCGGCTGCTGGCCGCGCCCTATCGCGCCGGGCTGGCCAAGCCGACCGAGCACGACCGCTTCTATCTGCGGCGCTGGTGGAGCGAAGTCCGAGCGGACCCGCTGCGCTATCTGGGCCTGCTGCTGCGCAAGACCTATCTGACGTTCCATGCCCGCGAGCTGCGCGACACCCATGATCCGGCGTTTTTCGAGCAGGTCTCGCTGCTGCTGCACTGGCTGCCCGGCTGGGGAATGCTCTTTCCGCTGGCCGCGCTGGGCTGGTGGTGGCAGCGCCGCGAGCGCCGCGCCTACCGGCTGCTCGAAGCCACCATCGCGCTGTATCTTTTGACTTGCATCGTGCTGGTGGTCGGCTCGCGCTACCGCCTGCCGGCGGCACCGCCGCTCGCGATCTACGCCGCGCTCGGTCTTGTGGGCCTGTGGCAGCGCTGGACGCAAGGCCGCCGCGCGGAGCTGCTGCGCGCCGCCGCGGTCGCCGCGGCCTTCGCGCTGGTGATTCGTTTGCCCTGGGGCGTGCCGGTATCGAACTTCGCGGAGGAATGGAGCCTGGAAGGCGACGCGGCCCTGGCGCTGGGGCAGACCGGCCGCGCCGCCGAGGGCTACCGCCGCGCGCTCGAGATCGATCCCGATCTCTCGGTCGCGCTGGCCGGCGACGGCTCGCGCCTGCTGCTCGCCGGCGAGGTCGAGCGCGCGCGCCGCCGCTTCGAGCGAGTGATCGAAGCCGATCCCGACTTCGCCAAGCCGTATTTCTTCCTCGGCCTGGTCCAGCGCGCAGCCGGCCGGCACGCGGAGGCCGCGCGCTTCTTCGAGCTGGGCGCCGAACGCCGGCCCGAAACGGTGCGCGGCTGGATCGAGCTGGGCCGCTCCTGGATCGACGCCGGCCGCTATCCGGAAGCCGAGGCCGCGCTGCAGCGCGCCGAGCGGCTGCGCGGCGACCGCGCCGAAGTCCACTATCAGCTCGCTCGCGTCGCCACCTTGCAGGCGCGCCACCAGCTCGCGGCCGAGCGCGCCGACCGCGCGCTGGATCGCGAGCCGGATCATTTCGAAAGCTGGATGCTGCTGGCCTACGTCCGGCTCGACCTCAAAGACCCCAAGGGCGCCCGCGCCGCAATCGAGCGGGCCCGCGCGCTGGCGCCGGCCGATCCGCGCCCGCCTTACGTGTCCGCCCAGCTCTACATCGCCCAGCGCCGCTACCAGCCGGCGATCCAGGAGCTGCGCCGCGCGCTCCAGCTCAAGCCCGACTTCGCCGAAGCCCAATACGTCCTCGACCGCCTCCTGCGCGCCCAGGCGGACCGGGGCGATCGTCCTCCAATGTAGGGGCCGGGCTGGTCCCCGCGCTTCGCGAACGCTGCTGCCAATGTAGGGGCGGGGCTCGTCCCCGCCCGCGCGGCCGCCGAACGCCACCAAGCTCCGCCATCCAGATCGTCGTGCTTCACGGGAGGGGACAAGCCCCTCCCCTACATCGCATGGTCCGCGGGACAAGCCCCGCCCCTTGGTCGGCAACGGTCGCCGCGGTTACGATGCGGTTGCCAAAGTCGCTCGAGGAGGTGATACGACCATGGTCGAAACGCCGATCGGCCCAGGCTCCGCGGAGTCCTATCCATACACCACCCATCTCAACGTGCTCTATCCGGCGCTCGAGGTGGTGCCGGTCCAGGCGCTGATCGATGCCTGCACCGATCGCTGGTACAACCAGACCCTGTGCCGGGTCAACGAATCGGTGGTTCGGCTCGGCATCGTGCAGGGCGAGTACCACTGGCATAAGCACAACGATCTCGACGAGTTTTTCTATGTCGTCGAAGGCCGGTTCCTGATCGACCTGGAGAGGCGCAGCGTGGAGCTCGAGCCGCGGCAAGGCTTCGTCGTGCCCAAGGGGGTCTTGCATCGCACGCGCGCCCCGGAGCGCACCGTGGTCTTGATGGTCGAAGGGGCCGGCATCGTGCCCACCGGCGATTGACCCAGCAAGAAGAGAAGGAGATCTTCATGGCGGACATCGTGCATCACTTTCCGATCCGAGCGCCGGCGCGCAAGGTGTTCGACGCGATCTCGACCGCCGCCGGCCTCGACACTTGGTGGACCAAGTCCTGCTCGGGGCAGCCCGAGGACGGCGCGATCTACGAGCTGGGGTTCGGGCCGGGCTACGATTGGCGCGCGCAGGTGAGCCGCTTCAATCCAAGCCGTGAATTCGAGCTCAGACTCAGCTCGGCGCAGCAAGACTGGCAGGGCACCCGGGTCGGCTTCGAGCTGGAGGAAAAGGACGGCACCACCCAGGTCCGTTTTCACCACGCGGGCTGGAAGGAATCGAACGAGCACTACAAGGTGTCGTGCTACTGCTGGGCGATGTACCTGCGCCTGCTCAAACGCTACCTCGAGCACGGCGAGGTCGTCCCGTACGAGAACCGTCTCGAGGTTTGACGCGTCGCTTCTCGGAAGCGAGACTGTTCACAGATGGGCGGGGACAAGCCCCGCCCCTACATCATCAAAACCGCCGCGGCGGCCGCGCCCTCTGCATGTTGCAAATCAGCGACGCAGCAAGGGGCGGGTCAGGCAGGTGGGACCGCCGCTGCCCTTGAGCGAGATCTCCGCGCCTTCGTACTCCTGGACCCGGCAGCCGGCGCGTTCGAGCCGGGCGCGGGTCTGCGGGTTGCCGGCCAGCATCAGCGCTTCGCGCGGCGCCAGCGCCAGGACGTTGCAGCCTTGCGAGGCGTACTCCTTTCCCGGGATGTCCACCAGCTCGACGCCGCGCTCGGTCAACAGCTCGAACAGCGGCACCGGCAGCAGCGGCCGATGGACCACCGCCAGCTCGCGATCCAACAGGCTGATGAACGACATCAGATGCAGCACGTCCGCCGGGCCGCTGCCGTATGGCAGCGGGACTTCGATGACCTCCGCACCCAACGGCGCAAGCAGGGCGCGCAGCTTTTCGATCCCGGCCGCGTTGGTGCGAAAGCCGCGGCCAGCGAGCAAGGTTTTCGAATCGAGCCAGATCAAGTCGCCGCCCTCCGCGAAGGCCGCGCCGTCCACGGTGCCGTGGATCGGGATGCCCCAGGCGCGGAAGGCGTCCGCGCACGCCGGTCCCTCGCCGCGCCGCGCCGCCTTGCCGGTCTGAAAGATCACCGCGCCCGCGTCGGTGATCAAGCAGGGATCGTGCGCGTAGATCGAGTCGAGGCCGGTGCGCGGATCCTCGGGCAGATAGAGCATCTCGGCGCAGGCGCGCTGCAGGATCGCGACCAAGCGCTCGTGCTCTTTCGCGGCTCGCTCCAGATCCGGCGGCGCGCTGTAGTTGAGCGCCTCCCACTGCGCGCCGATCGTCGCCGGATCGCCGAACGCTTCCTGCGGGCGCTTCACCGCCACCCGGCGCAGCGGCGCGATCATGCTGTGGCCGCCGAAGCTCGGAGCGCTGTTATCGCGGTGCGCCGGCCGCGCGGAGCTGGCACCCTCGGCCGCCACGCTCAGCTCGCTCCGCACCAATCCGCTGTCGCGAGCGCCACCACCTTGGCCGCGGTCATGACTTCGGCGATTGCGATGTGCTCGTTCGCGGCGTGGGCCAAGCGGACATCGCCGGGGCCGTAGAGCACTGCCGGGATGCGCGCCACGTTGGTCAGCAGCCTCAAATCCGAGCCGTAACTCACGCCGCGCACCTCCGGATCGGAGCCGAGGACGCTTCGGTGCGCCGCGCGCAGGGCGGCGACGATCGGCGCGTCCCGATCGGTCGCGGCCGGCTCGAACTGCCCTTCGATCCACTCCACTGTAGGGCGCTGCTCGCGCAGCCACGGATCCGCGTCGGCCGCAGCGCGCAGCGCCGCTTCGAACTGCCGGCGCGCCGCCGCCGGGCTCTCGCCGGGCAGCACGCCGTAGCGCCCTTCTGCGATGAGCCGATCCGGCACCGTCGAGGGCCAGTCGCCGGCGCGCACCGTGCCGATGCTCAGTGGCGCGACCAAAGCACCAGGCGGATAGGCCGGGTGCCGAAAGCCGGTGTGGCGCGCGCGCTCCAGCTCGGTCAGCGCGTCCGAGAGCCGCTGGAACTTCTCCACCGCGCTGACCCCTTCTGCGCGCAGCGCGCCGTGGGCGGCGCGGCCCGGCACCTGCAGGCGGAAGCTGAGCGCGCCGGCCGCGACTGGGCCGATCGAGAGCTCAGTGGGCTCGAGGACGATCGCGGCATCGGCGCGATAGCCGCGCAGGATGGCGGCGAGCGTGCCGACGCCGCCGGTCTCTTCCCCGATCACGCATTGCAACAGCAGATCGCCGCGCGGCTTGAGGCCGAGGCGCTGCAAGGCGCCGATCGCGCTGATCGCAGCGACCAAACCGCCCTTCATGTCGCAGGCGCCGCGGCCCCAGACCCTACCATCGCGTTTTTCGCCGCTCCACGCACCGTCGGCCCAGCGCGCCGGATCGCCCGGCGGGACCACGTCGACGTGGCCGCTCAAGATCAGCGAGCGCGCGCCGCTCTCCGCGCCGGGCCAGCGCGCCACGATCACCGGGCGCTCGCCTAGCGGCAGGCCGTCATCGCAGAACGCCGGATGGCTCTCGACGTCGGCGCGCGTTGGACACCAGACGTCGAGCTTGAGCTCCATCTCCTGCAGGCAATAGGCGAGGTACTTCTGGATCTCGGCCTCGGCGCCGGTCACGCTGGGGATCCGCACCAAGCCCTGCAGGAACGAGCCGGCCGACCACTCCAGCCGCTCGACCTCGCGCTGAATCCGATCCGCCAGCTCCACCGGCACGCTCATCGGCTCACGGCTCCCAAAGCGGCCCCGAGCTTACCGCCTTCCGCCCCGCCCACCAACCATCCTGATACAGGCTGGCACGTGCTCCGCCGTCCCAGACCGGGTGGCCTGAAACGGGTGGCATGGGCGTGCGAAGCAAGCCCATGGACGAGGCCTGCCCGCCGCCGGTTGCCCCCGCAATGAGTCCCAGATATAACGGGCGGCTCCAGGCCGCCCATGGCTCTCCCCTCCTTCCTCACCACCGCCGGCCGCGCCCTCTATTTCATCACCAGCCAGCTCAAGCGCGACGGGCGCAACCCGTTTCGGGCCGCCGCCCTGCCGATCATCGAGGAGGAGATCTGGGTCGGCACGGGCCGCCACCGCGCCCGCTCGCTGCTCTACCGC